>NZ_CP147846.1:601544-902316 GCF_037327425.1 Rhodococcus sovatensis
TCGATGTCCGGTTTCGTGGAGCGTTCGCCTATGTCGACGGTGTCCTACCTGACGAGTCGGTACTGGGCCTGATGCGGCTGCGATACAACGGCTCAGCCAGCAGATGGGGCTTCGCGATCCACCTCGCGTCCAACGGCAAGTACGAAGATTCGATGCTGCCTACCGGCGACTTCACCGGCAGCCCCGAAGATGCACTCGACACCGCATGCGGGCTCTACCTCGCCGACCCGACCGCCTGGCAACTACCCCCGACGAATTAACGGCTCGCACCACTAAGTGGTCTGAGCCGTTAGTTCGTCGGGGGTCACGCCGCAGCGGCTGATTCGTCGATTTGTTCGAGTTGTCGGTTCAGTTCGCGGCGGGTGTATCTCCATGCGAACGGTTCCGCGGTGCGGTTGTACCGTTCGGCGAATGCGTGCAACCTGTTCTCGACGGCAGCGAGATCGGGGAAGTCGTTGGGTGTGAGTACTTTCCGTTGGACAATGGAGAAGTAGATCTCGACTTGGTTGAGCCACGATGCATGTACTGGGGTGTGCACCATGACCGCGTTCGGGTACCGGTCGGTGAGGCGGTCGATCGATGCTTGTCCGCGGTGCGAGGATCCGTTGTCGACGACCCAGAAAACCCGGTCGGCGGAGGCGTACGGTTCGCGCGTCATGACCTGATCGACGAGTGCGGTGAACTCGGTGATGCCGGTACTGGCCTCGCAGCGTCCGAAGACCTGCGCAGCGTGGACGTCGTAGGCGGCGAGGTAGGTGAGCGCGCCACGACGGTGGTAATCGTGACTGACCCGCATCGGGCGGCCTGGGGCGGCGGCGGTGGTGGGGTGGCATCGGTCGCGGGCTTGGATCGACGGCTTTTCATCGGCCGAGATCACGAAGTCGTTGCTGCCCAATGCTTGTCCGGCGTAGCGGCGCGCGTACAAGTCGAGAACGACAGATGCTTTCACCTCGAAGTTCGGGTCGCGGACAGCGATCCAGGAACGGTACTGCCACGGTTTGAGCGCATCCTCGGCGAGCCATCGGCGCACCGTCGAGACCGAGACGGTCATGCCGTCGCGAGCAAGCTGGGCGGCGAGTTCGGGGGTGGACCACCGGGCGATCGGGATGTCGTGATGGGCCGGGATCTGGCACGCCCACGCTTTCACGGCGGCGATGTCGGTGGCGTTGTAGATCGGTGGCCGGCCCGACCGTGGCGCGTCGGCGAGGGCGTCGATGCCGTGGCGGTGGAACCGGGTGCGCCACTTGCGGACCGTGTCGATATGGATGTCGAGTTCGCTGGCGATGGCAGAGTTGGTGTGTTCGTCGGCGGCGAGGAGCACGATCAGAGACCGCAGCACCATCTTCTGCGGTGTCGACCCAGACCGCACCCGGCGTTCGAGAACCTGACGGTCGGCGGTGGACAGGATGATGGGGCGGGCCGAGGGTCGAGCGGCTTTGTCACTCATGCCTCGAGAGGACACTCGAGTCACACCTGTTTCGGGCCGCGGCACGCCGACGATCCGCGAAATGTTGGGTGGTCCACAAGGGTCGGGCACGATCGGATGTGTGCCGACACCACCGGAATCGACGAAAAGCTCGTTGCGCCTCAAGCTCAGCGGCCACGCCCGTACGAGGTGGCCGCAACTCGCGCGGGTCGATGTCCGGTTTCGTGGAGCGTTCGCCTATGTCGACGGTGTCCTACCTGACGAGTCGGTACTGGGCCTGATGCGGCTGCGATACAACGGCTCAGCCAGCAGATGGGGCTTCGCGATCCACCTCGCGTCCAACGGCAAGTACGAAGATTCGATGCTGCCTACCGGCGACTTCACCGGCAGCCCCGAAGATGCACTCGACACCGCATGCGGGCTCTACCTCGCCGTCCCGACCGCCTGGCAACTACCCCCGACGAATTAACGGCTCGCACCACTAAGCTCAAGTACTTGGCTGGGTCCGAGTCGGCAATGGACGCATTCGTCACCGACGTGACGCCGGAACAGATGGCCGACCGATTGAAGGCATTGTGAACACCGTTGTCGCACAGGCGCCGGGTCGAATCAACCTGATCGGCGAACACACCGATTACAACCTCGGCTTTGCTATGCCGATCGCGCTGGCGGAACGAACAACGGTTCGCTTCGAACCGGACGGAACGGATCGAATTTTCCTGCGTAGCAAGGAGGAAGGCGACGGATCTTCGTTCGCCTTGTCCGCTCGGCCTGGAGATGTGGAAGGCTGGGCCGCGTACCCGGCCGGGGTGATCTGGGCGTTGTCGGCGGCCGGACACGACGTGGTCGGTGGGACGATGGAGGTCAGCAGCGACGTACCCATCGGCGCAGGCCTGTCCTCGTCGGCCGCCCTCGAATGTGCGGTGCTGCTGGCGATGAATGCTGCCACCGCTACCACCATGGACCGGTCGACCGTCGCCCGCATCGCTCAGCGAGGAGAGAACGACTTCGTCGGGGCGCCCACCGGTCTGATGGATCAGCTGGCATCACTGAACGGCGAGCCGGATCGAGCGCTTCTGATCGATTTCGACAGCACTTCGGTGCGGCCGGTCGAGTTCGATCTGTCTGCACACGGATTGGTACTCCTCGTTGTCAATTCCAATGCTGCGCACCAACACTCGACGGGGGAGTACGCCTCCCGTCGAGAGTCGTGCAACCGGGCTTCCCGAACCTTGGGTGTCGACTCGCTCCGCCGGGTCCAGGGACAGAACATACTCGACCGCATCGAGAACGAGGTCGATCGTCGCCGCGTCCGACACATCCTGACCGAGAACCAGCGTGTCCTCGACAGTGCACAAGCGATGGCAGACGGCGACTTTCGACGGCTCGGCGCGCTGATGGCACAGTCACACGTGTCGATGCGCGACGACTTCGAGATCACCACCCCCCACATCGACCTCATCGTGGACTCTTTGCTTTCCCACGGCGCCCTCGGCGCCAGGATGACCGGCGGTGGCTTCGGCGGTTGCGTGATCTCGTTGGTACCGGCGGCTCACGTCGAGGCCATGTCCGCGTCCGTCACCGAGGACATTGCTGACGCCGGGTTCCCCGCGCCGACAGTATTCGTCGCCCGAGCGGCTGCGGGCGCGCAGGTATGCACGGATCCGTAGTCTCCGAGGACGAACGACTATCGGTTGCTAGAGGTCCAGTACGATTCGGCCGCCGGTGGCGCGGGAGACGCAGATGAGCATGTCGGTGTGTTGTTCTTCGGGGGTCAGTCGGGTGTCTCGGTGTTCGGGGGTGCCGGCGAGGACGCGGGTGCGGCAGGTTCCGCAGAATCCTTGTTGGCAGGAGTAGGCGATGTCGGGTCGGATTTTGCGGATGGCGTGCAGGGCGGTTTGGTCGGGTGCGACGGTGATGATGTCGCCGGTGTCGATGAGTTGGATTTCGAATTCGACGCCGCCGGTGACGGGGGGTGGGGAGAACCGTTCGAAGTACAGGTGGGTGGCGTCGGTGGCGTCGACGGTGGTGCGTACTGCGGAGATCATCGGTGGTGGTCCGCAGCAGTACACCGCGCCGCCGGTGACCTGGGCGAGGAGGTCTGCGGGGGTGGGGTGTCCGTCGACGTCGTCGGTTCGGATTCGGACGTGGGGGCTGTTCCAGGCTTCGATCTCGTCGAGGAACGGCATCGATTCGCGGTTGCGCCCGCAGTAGAGCAGTTGCCAGTCCATTCCAGCGCGTTGGGCGGCGCGCACCATCGGCAGGATTGCGGTGATACCGATACCGCCGGCGATGAACAGTGCCTGTCCGCGGGCGACGAACGGGAATCCGTTGCGGGGTCCGCGTACGAGAATTTCGGTGCCGATGTCGAGTCGATGCATCTCCTGCGATCCACCGCCGCCGTCGGGGATCAGGCGTACGGCGACGGTGTAGCTGGTGCGGTCGGCCGGGTCACCGCACAGTGAGTACTGTCGTCGCCGCCCGGATGGGAGATGCAGATCGATGTGCATTCCCGGTACCCACGCCGGTAGGTCGGTGCCGTCCGGGGATGTGAACGTCAACTGCACGACCTGCTCGTCGACACAAAGGACGACCCGCCGGGCCACGGTCAAGGCCAGGGTCTGCGCAACTGGCATCGCTGCATTCCCACTGCTGTTGCTGTCGGTGTGGGTAGTGCTGTGGTCGAGGAGGGCGAACCATTTGTCCAATGTGTCGGTGACCAAGGAGACGGTCTGATCGGGTATCGCCCTACCGTAGAGATCGGGTGGGATCGTCCGACCCTGCCTAAAGGTCTCGACGGTCTCGGTCAGAAGCGCCCACTTACGCCGCAGGTCCATCATCGGGCGGCAGCGCGCGCGGCCGGCGACGACGCCAAGTATTGGACGGCTTGTTCGGTGCTGCCTTCCTGCGCAGGGTGGTAACCGGATTTGAAGTACCGCAGTGACGCGGACATGATCATGGACGGCGACGGGAACAGTCCCCGACGTGCGACATCGCGGTACGCGCGCAGAGTCGGACGGCGCCTACGACGCGGTAGATGCGCCAATGTGGGGTCCTGCTCCATCAGAAACCGCACCCCGCGGGTCCAGAACCACACCAGAGTCGGGGCGATCGCGAGATAAGTGCGTAGTCGCCGGGCCGGGCGGACATCGAAGTACTGCATCACCTCGAACGCAACGGATCGGTGTTCGACTTCCTCGGCGCCGTGCCAACGCAGCAGATCGAGCATCGTGGGATCGAACTCGACCTCGTCGAGTGCGTGGGCGTTGAGAACCCAATCACCGAGGAACGCCGTCAGATGTTCCACCGCGGCGATCAACGCAACCCGCTCGATCAGAGAGTTACGGCTGTGACCCTCACGGTTGCCCAGAGCCCGCCCGAACAGGAACTGCATCTGCTCAACGTAGGGAGCGACGTCGATACCATGCCCGGTCAACGAGTCGAGAACCTGAGTGTGTGCATCGGCATGGACTGCTTCTTGCCCGATGAATCCGATCACGTCGTCACGAAGTTGTTCGTCGTGGATCAACGGCAACGCCTCTTTGAACGTGCGCACGAACCACTCCTCGCCTTCAGGGAGGAGCAGATGCATCACGTTGATCAAATGTGTCGCCAACGGATCACGATCGAGGTAATGCAGGGGCAACGACGCCCAATCGAACGAGACGTTCCGGGCCTGCAACACAACCCGATCGCCCGGCGCACGACCAGAAGCCGACCCGCCCGCAGGCTCCGAGTGCTCGTCGAATTCTCTTGTCATAGTGATCGTCCCCCCCGGGATCGGTAGTGCGAAGAACTGCGATCCTTCTCAGCCGCCGTGACTTCGGCTCGGTAGTCCGTACGCTTTGGCAGTGAGCTTTTCCATCATCGTGCGCGGTAACACCCGCCGCGCCAAGAACACCAGCGGCGCATTGCTTCCCACTGCGTAAAGCGGGCGGGTATGTTCGTCTTCGATGGCCTGGAGTACGGTCTTCGCGACCGCCTTCGCCGAGATCCCCTGTGCCTCTTCGGCGTCGAGCTTCTCGATCACGGTGCTGAAGTCGCGATGATATGGCGAATGCGGCCCGCAGTACTTTGTGCGTCGCGCGGAGAGCCCCGTGTCGATCGATCCTGGCTCGACAGTAGTGATGTCGACGCCGAACGGCTTGAGCTCGTAACGCGCTGCCGTCGAGAATCCGTTGAGCGCGGCTTTGGTTGCGGCATAGGACGAGCGGTACGCGAGCGGGAAGCTCGCCAGCATCGAACCGACGTTGACGATCGTGCCGCGGCGACGCTCTCGCATTCCAGGCAGGACGCATTGGATGAGTTCGATCGCGCCGAAGACGTTGAGCTGGAACAGCCGGTTCACGGCATTAATAGGTAGCTCTTCGAGCGGGCCGCACTGGCTCTCGCCGGCGTTGTTGACCAGGACGTCGATGTCGACATCGCGCAGACCGTCGGCGAACCTTCGAATGGACGCCGAGTCCGTCAGATCGAGGTCGCGGTACTCGACTCCCGGCACCGGGTCGGAGATCGAGGATGCATCCCTACTGGTACCGATGACGTGGAATTGCTGTGAGCGCAGCAGCTCTGCGACGGCACGTCCGATGCCCGAGGTTGCTCCGGTGACGATGGCGGTTGTCATGCGTGCCTCTTGGTTCTGGTTCTGGTCCTGTTGGTGGCTGCGGGCGGCGAGTCGACATCTCTCGTGAGCTCGGCGGGTGGTGGGTTCGCGTGCTGGTAGAAAGTAGTGGGCACCTTGGTGTGCAGTGCGGGAACAGAGCGTCCCGACGCCATCACGGTCCGGTCCGGGCGGACGATGGCTGCGATGGCGTGGCCGCGTCGCAACCACACGCCGAGTTCCGATGACGCGGGAACTTCGATGGGCGCAGCACCCCGGCGCGTGAGCTCTCGGCGTTGACCGACCGTCAGCGGCGTCGAGGTGACGAACAAGAACTGTCCTGGGGCTGCGGAGTCGAGTCGGCCGCCGTTGTCCAACACACTGTTCGGGCACAGAGTACCGGGAAGGCCCGTCACAGACACCGGCGAACGCAGGACATATGCCGATCGAGGAAGTCTGGGGGTGGTGCTGTCGGTTGCTTTCGTGCCGATGACCGGTACGTAGCCGAGCAGGGGTGCAATGTTCTTTCGGACGGCGCTGGTCGCCCGGCTACCTCCGGTCATTGCCCACCCGATCTGCACGGCCAGTTTGATCATCGCGCTCGCATGCGCTTTACGCTCGGTCTGGTAGGTGTCGAGGGCGGTCTCGGGCAAGGAACCGCCGAGGACGCCGGCAAGCTTCCAGATCAGATTCCGCGCATCGCGTAACCCGGCCCCCATGCCCTGACCGATGAACGGCGGGGTCAGATGTGCGGCGTCACCGAGCAGAAACACCCTGCGGTCACGCCAGCGATCGACAACTTGTGCCCGAAACGTGTACTCGGCGCAGCGAATCAACTTCAGATCGTCCAGGGAAACCTCACCGAGCCACGGGGCGATCAGCGGTCGAATTGCGTCGAGGTCGGTGAAGGTGTCGACATCTTCGTTGTCATGTAGGCGGAACTCCCATCGATACCTGGAGTCACCGATGCGCATGTAGGTGGCAGCTCGTTCGCCGTCGCACACCTGATGTACGCCCTCCCACTGCTGGAGGTCGGCGTCGGTCGAGATGTCGATGACCAGCCAGCGCTGCGCGAACCCGAGGTCCGTCATCTTCGAACCGATGGAACTGCGAACTACGCTGTTGGCCCCGTCGCATCCGAGTACGTAATCGGCTGTCACCCAATGACGTGCCTGGTCTGCCGTATCGGTGAACAGTACCTTGACGCTGTCGTTCTGGTTCTGCACGCTGATGATTTCGCATCCACCGCGCGCCTGCACGGTATCGAAGCGCGGTAGGTGCGATCGCATGAGGATTTCGAGATCCGGTTGATCGAACATATTCGCCTGTGGGAATCCATTCGGCCGAATGTCCGGGTCGCGTTCGAATTCGACATATGTACGAATTTGTTTGTCGCACAACCGCAGGCCGCGTCCGGGGCGGGAGATGTCAGCGAACTCTTCGGCGAGTCCGAGGTCCGCGAGAATTCGATAGACCTCGTCGTCGAGATGGACGGCCCGCGGCTGCGGGTAGACGTCGTCCCATCGGTCCAATACGAGACAGGATATTCCGTAGGACCCCAGTAGCAGTGCTGCGGTCATGCCGGTAGGTCCGGACCCGACGATCACCACCGGGAAGTGATCGCCATCGCGCATGTCCGGCCTACCTGTGGGCGCACCGGATTCGGTGCGTCTCATCGGTAGGTGACCGCCGTCCGTTGAACCCCCAGATCGAGGGTGCCATCGGGTGTGGCACAGGTCAGTTCGAGGACATCACCGTCGTGCAGGTAGTTCGGGTTGGATGCCTGCTTCTTGAAGAAGACCTTCCACTTCACCGCCGGAGGGACGAGCGACCCGAGCAGTTCGATCGGCTTGGCCGGAGCCTTCAACGCCGTTCCTCCTGGTGTTCCCGTCAGGAGGAGATCACCGGCATCGAGACGCTGGAATCCGCTCAGAGCTTGCAGTGTCTCGACCGGCCGGTAGATCATGTCCGAAACCGTACTGTTCTGTCTTACAGCGCCATTGACTCTCAGAGTCAACTCGAGGTCGTCGAAACGATCGAAGTCGCCCTCTTCCAGGAGTACCAGGAGCGGACCGACCGGGGTGAACGTTGGGTAGGACTTGCCCTCGTAGAACTGTGTCTTGGGCAGCTGAACGTCGCGCGCGGAGACATCGTTGGTGATGACCAGCCCGGCAACGTATTCGGCGATGTTGTTGGCATTGATCCGTGTTCCCACCGGCACAGTCTTGCCGAACACCAGGCCGATCTCGATTTCGTAGTCGAGAAGCTGCACATGCGGGGGCTTGACGATGTCATCGGTCGGTCCGCTGATGGATCCGGAGGTCTTTCGGAAGAAGGTCAGCGGAACAGTTGCGGGATTCATGCCGGAATCCTTGACGTGCGAAACGAAATTGGTCATCTGCGCTATGACCCGGCACGGGGCGGTCACCGGTGAGAGTACGTCGAGTGTTTCTACTGCGACGGTGTCGGTGCTCGTGCGAGCCGACTCGATCGCCGACCGGTCGGCCAGCAGCTCGGCGGTGGTGGTGGCGTCGGTGTCGATGCGTGCCGCCCCTGTTGGAGTGTTCACCCACCATGCGTCGGCGGTACGTAGAACGGAGATGCTCATGAAGCTGCCACTTTCATCAGGCCGCGAAGGCGTTCGGCGTCGAATTCGTTGTCTTTGCGCAGAGAAGAGAGAATGGACCGAAGTTCATGAAGAGATGCCCGGCTCGGTGCAACTCCGAGGAAGTCCCTGGACGCGGGCGGGCCCCACTGGGCCAGTCCCGACGCGGTCATCGGAGCCCATCCAGGCTCCAGGGAGCTGTCGAACATGTCACCGTCGCTGAAATGTTCCACCAGGAAGCCGTCTGGATCGCGCCAGTAGTCGAAGATCTGGCTGCCTTGGATGTGCCTGCCGATTCCCCACGAATGGCGGTACCCACGTTCGGTCAAGTGCTCGCCGCCCGCGGCGATGGCATCGAGATCCGAGACTTGATAGGCGGAGTGCACGTACCGGTTCGACGGGCCAAGCGTCATGGCAAGGGTGTGGTGGTCTGTAGGGGTGTTGCCACGGTCGCACCGGATGAAGCTCATCACCGGTCCTCGCTCGCGTTGACCGGCGTAGTAGAGAAAGTCGCTGACGATCAAACCCAGGTGACGGAGGTACCAATCCAGGTTTTCGAGGTAGTCGGTTCGTTGGAGGACGACATGTCCGAGGCGTTGAATGAGGGCGGGCTCGTGCGGCGGACGTTGAGTTGCGTTCACCCGATGGCGTGGCACACCGAAGTTGTATATGTGTGTCCGTTGACCGGGGAGAGCAGCGTGCACGTCGTACCCCGACACCACCTGGACAGGTTGGCCGCTCGGGTCGGTGAGCGTCACTGCGATGCCACCCAGCGCGTCGGGAAGGCGGTGTACGCGATGCCCGGTGGCGTCGGCGAGCTTCATTACATCTGCGTCTGCAGCCGCTGCGAACGCCGTGCCCACGAATCGTGTCCGCTTGCCACGACGGATGATGACTGCCGGCCCTCCGGCCTGCGTCCCACGAAGGTGGATCTCCTCGGGGGTGCGCAACGTCACCGAAAAGCCGAATGCCAGCGCAAAGGCTTCCGCCTTGACCAGGTCAGGCTTGGTGAACTCCAGCCAGGCGATGTCGTGAACCTTGATGATCGGGTCCGCAACCCTTCCTGGGTGCTCCCCAGTAAGGCCGCCCTGGTCCACATGCATGTTCTTGTGGCCATCCACGCCGTGTTCGTGCACTGATCCTCCTTGCAGGTGACACTATCGTCACCTATGAGCACTTCCTCAGTCAAGTGAATTGATAGAATCGTCAGCGGTGAGGATCAGTCGGGCCAATCCACGATGCATGAGAGCTCACAGAGAAGCAGGGAAGACATGACCGAAACCCCGAACCGGCTCGAACGTCGTAAAGCGCGTACCCGAGCTGCTCTGGTGTCCTCCGCGCAGGGGTTCATTGCCCGGGGCGAGTTGAATGTGCCGGTATTGGAGATCACCCAGGCTGCCGACGTCGGAATGGGTTCTTTCTACAATCACTTCGACAGCAAGGAGCAACTGTTCCAGGCTGCGGTGGACGGCGCGCTGGAGTTGTTGGGCGACTATCTCGACTCGTTGTCCGCAGGTTCGGCGGATCCCGCGGAGGCGTTCACGAGGTCTTTTCGGATTACCGGCAGATTGTTCAGGATGCAGCCGGAGCTGAGTCGAGTGCTCATTCACTCCGGCCCGGCGTTGATCACCTCGGAGCACGGTCTCGGACCTCGAGCGGCTCGCGACATACATGCGGCAACCGCCGCAGGTTATTTCGTCGTCCCCGACCCGGAATTGGCCTTGTCGTTGGTGGCCGGTGCGCTCCTCGGACTCGGGCAGCTTCTGCTCGCGCAACCGTCCCGTGACGACCACGAGGCGGTGGACCGCATGACGTTCAGCGTTCTTCTTGCCCTCGGTGTCTCCGCTGCCGACGCCCGCGAATTGTGCAGCCGCCCTATACCGTCCATGAGCGAGGTTCCCACGGTGGGCGAGAAGTAGTAAGTGCGAGCCGAAGGGCTCAGCGCGCGCTCTCCAGATCACGGATGAGTGCGGTGACGGTGCGGTCGCGGGCCAGTTTCCACTCCAGAACTGGGTTGAGGATTCCGCGCAGCCAGAAGTACGGGGCCCAGACGGCAGGAGCAATCGTCCGTGCGCGACGAGTTCTGACACTGCGTACCAAGAGCTCGGCTGCTCGGTCCGCAGGCAGCCGCCGATTCAGCGGCCACGGCAGCAATTCGCCGATCCGACGGCCAACCGGGTCGTCGTCGAGCGTTCCCCGTGCCAGATCGGTATCGACGACACCGAAGTACGCGAGTCCTGCCGATGCTCCGACTGCGGCGAATTCGATGCTCAGCGCGCGTCCCAGTTGTTCCACGGCAGCCTTGCTGACCATGTACGGCGCGCCTCCCATGCCGGGAGTGAATGCAGCGCAGGATGATACGAGCGCGATGTGCCCGCCGCGGGTGACTACTTCGTCTGCGCTTGCGCGCACGATGTTCAGGACTCCGCCGAAGTTCACGGCCATCACGGCGTCGAACGTACTTTTGTCCACAGTCCGGATCGTTGCCGGAGGCGGTGTGATTCCCGCATTGGCGATGACGATATCGAGGGCGCCGAACTTCTCCACTGTTCGAGCGACACACGCCACCATCGCGTCCGAGTCGGTGACATCGGCTGCGAGCAATAGGACGCGTTCGCACTTGATCGCATCCGCTGGAATGTCACGGTCGACCACCGCGACGGATGCACCCGCGGCAAGTAGCTTCTGCACGGTGGCAGCGCCGATACCGCGAGCCCCGCCGGTTACGAGAGCAACTGCACCTGTCAATGCGAGCTGACGTGTCATGCGGAGGCCTCCGATATTGCAGGCTCGACTTCGGCGACGGGTGTCGCCGATCGAGTGCGGTAACCGTAGTGGTCGAGCTCGATCACGGACATCCGCCGGGTGAAATTACGCACCGATCCTGGCCAGTAGGTGACGTTGCGACCTGAGGGACTGAGGTAGTAGCTGCTGCATCCGCCTGAGTTCCACACCGATCCCGCGAGCCGGGCATCGGTGTACGCGGCGAATTCGGCCTGCGCTGTGCTGCTGACTTCGAGTGCGACAATGGACTTGTCGTCCATGACTCGAAGCGCCTCGAGTATGTAGTTCACCTGTGCCTCGATGGTGACGACCTGAGAGGTGTAGACCACCGAATTGGGCCCGAGGAGCATGAAGAAATTCGGGAAGCCCTGCACGGTTGTTCCGCGGTAGGAAGACATCTCGCCGCCGGGCCACGCGTCGGTCAGCGACTTTCCGTTGCGGCCACGGATGCGCCGAAAGCCGGAGTGCTTGGCGATGGTGAATCCGGTCCCCAGCACGATCGTGTCGACCTCGTGCATCCGCCCATCCGCGGTGACGATTCCGTCCGGCCGGACTTCGGTGATGGCCGTCGTCTCCACACTGACGTTGTCACGAGCGAGCGCGGGATAGAACTTGTTGGAGAACGTCGGCCGTTTGCACCCGAACGCATACTGCGGAGTGAGCTTCTCTCGAAGTACCGGATCTTTGATCTGACGTCGAAGGTGTGCCCGTCCGAGCGCAGCAAGGGGAGCCAGGAGTGCCCGATGGTTGATGAGACCGGGTACCAACGCTTCCTGGAACAAGTCGAAGACGCGGCGCAGCGCCCTCTGCGTCACCGGGAATGTGCGTTGCACCTGACGACCGGATTCCGATATCGGACGGTCAGGGTGAGGCAGGATCCACGTCGGAGTCCGTTGGAACACAGTCAGATGCGCGGCTTCGGGAGCGATGCGCGGTACGAACTGCACTGCTGAGGCCCCGGTTCCGATGACGGCTATGCGGCGGTCCTTCGCGGAGAATTCGTGGTCCCACTCGGCGGAGTGAAAGACAGTGCCCGAGAACGATTCGAGGCCATCGATATTCGGGCGGGCAGGTTCGCTGAACGGTCCGAGCGCGCCGACCAACACCCGAGCTGACCATGTCCCCCCGGATGTTGTGACGAGCCATCGCGCCTCCGTTTCGTTCCAGGAAGCGTCGAGGACTTCGTGACCGAATCGGATTCGGTCTCGGATCTCGAACTTGTCCGTGCAGGCGTTGAGGTAGCTCTCGATCTCCGGCTGCAGGGGATAGAGGCGAGTCCAGTCGGGATTGGGGGCGAAGGAGAACGAATACAGGGCGGACGGAATGTCGCACTGTGCACCTGGGTAGGTGTTCACGTGCCACGTCCCGCCGACTGCGTCCCCACGCTCGAAGACCAGGAAGTCCGGGCGCCCTTCCTGCTGCAGGCGGATCGCTGCACCGAGACCGCCGAAACCCGCTCCGATGATCGCGACATCGATCAGTGGCACCGTCTCGGTGTCCGAAGTTGCTGCAGTCATGAGGGTGACTCCTTCTTTTACAGATCGGGGACGCTAGAGATCGAGGACGCTAGAGATCGAGGACGAGGATTTCGTTGTCGGTGGCACCGCGCAAGACGCAGAGGGTGAGCGATTCCTCCCTCTCGGCGACGCCGAGAACGCGATCGCGGTGGTCGACTCGACCGGCCACGAGCCCCACGACGCACGCTCCGCAGAAGCCTTGCCTGCACGAGTACGGCTGATCCGGATTGACTCGTCGAAGTGCATCGAGTGCCGTTTCCTGCGCCCCGACTCCGATCGTTCGGCCCGAACGATTCAGTTGGAGCGTGAAAGGCTTGCCGTCGACGACCGGTGCAGGAGCGAACAGTTCGGCGTGGAATTCCCGGACGGCGCTGGTACGTCGCGCTTCGTCGCGCAACTTCGACGACAGAGCCACCGGCCCGCAGACGTACATCGCCGTCTCGCCCTCGGCGAGATCCACGATGTCGGAGGGAGACGGGAAGCCGTCCACATCGTCGGTCCGGACAACTAGATGTCCTCCGGACGTCAGGGCCAGCTGCTGCAGTTCCTTGACGAAAGGCAGACTCGGCTTGGATCGACCGTGGTAATACAGCGTCCATTTCGCGCCGTCCTGCACAGCGCGTTCTACCATCGCACGGATGGGCGTGATTCCGATTCCCGCGGCAACGAAGAGGTAGTGCTCGGCGTCGGCCATCGGAAATGCGTTGCGCGGTCCACGGACTCGAAGAACATCACCTGGCTGCAGGTTGTGGATCTCGGTCGATGCACTGCCGCCAATCACCTTGCGAACACTGATGCGGTAGCGGCGACTGCTGGTTGGGTGTCCGGTGAGCGAGTACTGGCGCACTGCCCCCGAGGGGGTGGTGATGTCGATGTGGGCACCGGGCATCCACGACGGAAGCGGCGCACCGTCGGCGCGGCGCAACAGCAGTGAACGGACGTCCTCTGCTTCGTCGACGATCTCGTCGATGACCGCGTCGAATTCGTAGCCGACGTATCGCCGTGGCCGCGCCGGGGACAGGGCGGTCACGATCGACGAGTCCGCGACGAGCTTGGCGTAGATCTTCGATGCCGCGCCGATGGCGCGGAGTCCGATGCCGGGTGCGGCCACCGTGACATCGCCCAGGTGACTGCGAGTCGCGGTCATTGCTGCGCCGCCAGAGCCGCTGGAGACTTGGCTAGGTACTGCACGGCCTTGTCGATATCGCCCATATTGGACGGGTGAAAGCCGGGGCGGATGTAGAGGGAGAGCTGAACGAAGAGAAAAGACAGCCCCGGTATGAGGTTCTTGTGTGATGCCCGGGCAAAGGCAACAGGCCATGGCATACGGAATCGGCGCTTCCCGATGCGGGGCGTCGCGACCGAGTTCTTGTACAGGTAGGCAGCGGTGGTGAACCACAGCACGGCCAACCCGGCGCTGGCCACGACGGCTGTCCGTGCCCGTCGGAAGCCGCCGCCGTCCACGTACTGGAAGGCGTCGAATGCGACATTGCGGTGCTCTAGTTCCTCGGCACCGTGCCAACGCAGTAGGTCCAGCATCGTCGGATCGACGCCGAGTCGATCGAATTCGGTGTTGTCGAGCAACCACTCACCGACCACCGCAGTGAAATGCTCTGCTGCTGCATAAATTCCGAGCCGTTCGTTCAGCCACGCCTTGCCTGGGCGCCCGGTCAGGCCGTGGTCGCCGAACACCACTCCCACCGCGAATCGGATTCGCCGCAGGATCGGTTCGATGTCCACACCGTGTGCGACGAGGTATTCGCGGAAGCTCTCGTGCGAGGACGCGTGGGTCGCTTCCTGGCCGACGAACCCGACTACCTCCTCGTGCAATCTGCGGTCGTCGATGAAGGGGAGAGCACGGGCGAAAACATCTGCCATCGCGCGCTCGCCCTCGGGTAGAACGAGGTGCATCACGTTCCAGAAGTGGGTGGCGTACCAGTTGCCTGGGATGTATTGAAGGGGAACGTTCGACCAATCGAACTTCACGGGCCGCGCGACGATCGCGTAGGACTCGTCGATGTATCGGTCGTTCGAGTCGACCGCCTTGTTCCTGGACATTCGAACTCCATCCTTCGATGTGCTGTTGTTCAGATGCTACATAGCAACAGTTAATGTTGCAATGTTGCATTCGCGTGTGGAAGCAGGAATGGCCGTTAGGATCGGGCAATGCATCCAGACGGAGACGATGGGCCCATTCTGGACGCCGCGTTCGAGCTGTTCGGCGAGGTCGGCATTGCGCGGACGACCATCGGCGACGTCGCGAAGCGGGCCAAGGTCAATCGCGTGACCGTTTATCGCCGGATCGGCTCGAAAGACGAGCTGGTGCAGGCCGTCATGGGGCGAGAATCGGCCAGATTGTTCGCGTCACTGGCCGCGGTTGCGTCGGAGCACTCCTCCCCGGCCGAGCGCATCGTCCATGGCTTTGCGACGACCATCGACTCCGTCCGCACCAATCCGGTTCTGCTGAAGATGTTCGACTCGGAAAGCCCAGTAGTGCTGGAGCAGCTGACGACCAACGCAGCGGGACTGCTGGCGCCGGCGATACGTGCTGCAACGGCCATTTCGCGCGGAGAATCAGGCACCGAAGATTTCGTCATGCCCGAAGCGCCGGAAATTGTTGTACGGCTGGTTCATTCGATTCTCCTGACGCCGTCGGCTGCAGCGCCCCTGGATACCTACGAGGAGCTTGTCGTCTTCGCACGTCGGAACGTGGTTCCGATGCTGACTCTGAACGCCTAGTCCTCGAATCGCAGCAGTTAGGGTAGGGTTGGCTCGCCTTCCATCGTGGCAGGCCCGTTTCCCACTTGCACGTCGATCTTGGAGGTCACTGATCCACATGAGCATGTCACTACCGTTCGACGTGCCAAGGCGGGCCACGACGTATGCGATAGCCGGTGTGATGGCGTCTGCGTTGGTACTTTCAGGATGCTCGAGCGCAAGTTCGGACTCGGAACTGCACGCGAGCACGAAAACGGTCGACGACTACTTCGGTTCGGTCGAAGTTCCGGCCGAGCCGGTGCGTGTCGTGGCAGCGGACCCGATTTCCCTGGCGCTGATGTTGTCGCTCGATGTCCAACCCGTGGCAGCATCGTTCAACCCGCTCGCGCTCCCCGCACACCTGGATGAGCGCACGGATGACATCGTCAACATAGCTGGGGAGGCAGGCGGATTCGTTCCCAACGTGGAGGCGATTCTGGCTCAGGAGCCCGATCTGGTCATCGTTGTCGCCGGCTATGACGACGAAGGAGATGAGGCCTGGAACAAGGAAACGTACGACAAGATTGCCGCGAGTGGTGTTCCGACCTACGGGTACGCCTACAACGACGGAGTCTCGATCGACGATGTGTCCAACGGTGTTGCCGCCGTGGGCGAGGTACTCGGGAAGCAGAACGAGGCGGCGGACTCGATGCAGTCCCTCACGGATCGAATGGCGGAATTGAAACAGCGTGTCTCTGATGCAGGACTCGCCGACAAGCCCGTCTCGGCGGTCCGCCTGAGCGAGCGGGGTGAGTATTCCATTCGTGTCGGCACAGGCGAGAGCGTTGCTTTCCGCGGGTTGGGGATGGCCCAGCCTCCCGGTCAGCAGGACCCAAGTCTGTTTCGCATCGACATCACAGACGAAACACTGAGCCTTCTCGCGTCCGCCGACACCCTGTTCGTGTACACCGACGAGGGGGCCGACGCGGAGCAGGACACGATCACCACCGCACCGCTCTGGTCGACCCTGCCTGCGGTGCAGCAGAACCGAGTGCACTGGGTCTCGGCGAGCGTATGGAACTCCTCGGACCCGATCGGGTTGGGCAAAATCATGGACGACATCGAAACGATGTTCATCGAGCCCGCCGAACAGAGCTGACGGCATCGTCGTGGCCCGTCAGCGTGATGAAGGTGCATACCTCACTGCACGAGTGCTGGAATCGATTCGGCTGTCTCCGTCGCTGATTCGAGTCGTATTCGATGCTTCCGATGCGCACGGATTCGAGTCGAGTGGGGCACCCGACGAGATCGTGCACCTCTACTTCCCCGCAGACGGAGAGAGCGCGCCGTCCGAGATGACCCGTCGCAACGGAATTCTCGCTCATCACGACGGTGTGGTCAGGGAATGCCGCAACTACACTGTCCGGCGCTGGGACGGCAATCGGATCGTCATCGATTTCGTCGATCACGTGGGCGGCGTCGCTGCTGATTGGGCCCGCTCGGCCCAACCCGGTCTGGCGCTGGGAATGTGGGGAATGCGGTCGTGGTATCAGCCTCAGGAGAACACGGACTGGATGCTGTTCGTCGCCGATCTGCCTGGGCTACCTGCACTGTGCCGCGCCCTCGAGCAACTGCCTGCGGGCCTGCGAGCACATGCGATTGCCGAGGTCGCCCACGCCGAAGACGTGCTCGATGTTCGATCGGATGCGTCGATCACAGTCGATTGGAGGGTTGCCGGGAACGGACGTGCCCCCTCGGAACTCCCCGATGCCGTTCGCGCGTACGAGATACCGACGGGCAATGGCTACGTCTGGTTCGGTGGGGAGGCCTCGGCAGGCAGAGCTGTACGCAAGTACTTGCGCGGTGAAGTCGGCATTCCCGCAGATCGATTGGCCATCGTCGGCTACTGGCGTGACGACAAAGAGGCGTGGCTCGAACGCTACGAGCGCGTTGCCGATTCACTGATCGACGACTACCAGCGAATCGCGGCCACCGGCATGGGTGAGGCCGAAGCCGAGATCCACTGGGACGAGATTCTCGAACGCGCAGGTCTGTAGAACTCGATCAGCGGCGGTGACGCAGCCCCAGCAGTCGGTCGATGAGCGGCATTACCCACCGTCGACGATGCAGCGTCACCAGCTCGAATCCCGGGATGTCGAACAGCTTGGTGACGCGGCTGTGGGTGCGGCAGAACTCGGCGAATCCTTCGTCGCCGTGTACCCGGCCGAAGCCGCTGGCACCGACACCACCCATCGGAACCGATCCCATTCCTGCGAACGCGATCACCGAGTTGACGGTG
The DNA here is from genome assembly GCF_037327425.1 of Rhodococcus sovatensis. Taxonomy (NCBI): domain Bacteria; kingdom Bacillati; phylum Actinomycetota; class Actinomycetes; order Mycobacteriales; family Nocardiaceae; genus Rhodococcus; species Rhodococcus sovatensis. The sequence continues at coordinate 619,473 of NZ_CP147846.1, forward strand.
ACCTGACCGCACACCAATTGCGCCGCAATTTCTTTGCCGTGCTTGCGGGAGAACACCGATGCGCCGAGGGCATACCGATGATCGTTGCTCAGCTCGATGGCCTCGTCGATGCTGTCGACCTCACGGACGGTGACCGTGGGGCCGAACGTTTCCTCGCGAACGGCCGAGCAGCTCTCGGGAGTGTCCACCAACACGGTGGGTCCGACGAATCGTTCGCCGATCGAGGACCGTCCGCCGATCAGGGCTCTGCCACCGGCTGCCTCGGCGTCGGCGAGATGGCGTCGGACGATGTCGATCTGGCTGGGCATCGTCATCGGTCCATACGTCGCCGACGCGTCGCTACCGGTCTGGACGGCACGTGCGTGTTGGACGAGTGCGCCGGTGAATTGTGCTGCGACGCTGCGCTCGACGTATACCCGCTCGACTCCGACGCATGTCTGGCCGCCGTTGGTGAATGCGCCCCAGGCCACCGCCTCGGCTGCTGCTGCGATGTCTGCGTCCGCAGCGACGATCACCGGGTCCTTGCCGCCGCATTCCACGATCACCGGGGTGAGCGTCTCGGCGCACGTCGCCATGATTTTCGAGCCGGTTCTGGTCGAGCCGGTGAAGGCGATCTTGTCGACCCCCGCGCGGCACAGCGCAGCACCCGTGTCACCGTATCCGGTCACCAGCGACAGGACGCCGGTCGGCAGGCTCGGATTGGCGTCGTGGAAGGCCTGAACATATCTGGCACCGATGGCGGGTGTGTATTCGCTCGGCTTGAACACGACGCAGTTTCCTGCGGCCAGCGCCGCCGAGATCGCACTGTTCGGTGCGTACATCGGATAGTTCCACGGACCAATGACGCCGACGACTCCGAGCGCGACCTTGTCCACGCGTGCGGAGTAGTTCGCCAGTAGTAGACCGGGGTTGACCCTGCGTGAACGGAGCAATCTTGGTGCCTGTTTTTCCGCCCACGCGATATGTTCGAGGGTCAGGACGACCTCGAGCAGTGCATCCTCGGCGGGTTTGCCGTTCTCACGGTGGATCAGGTCGATGAATTCGTCCCGGCGACTCCAGATTTCGTGTCGCCACGCCCTGAGGTGTTGGGCGCGCGAGCGAGGCGTCAGCGACGACCACGTGCTTTGAGCGTTCCGCGCATCATCCACTACCCGCGCCACGGTCTGCGCCGCATCGACGGCGAACGAGGCGACGAACCCGTCGTCGATGGGGGAGACCGAGTCGAAAGTATCGAGGTGCGCCGACACCTGAGTTGTCACAGGGACGCTCCGAGCGCGTCCTTCGCTACGTGCGCATCCCGCAGTTCGCGCTTGAGGATCTTGCCTGCCCCGCTCATGGGCAGGGCGGTGACGAACTCGATGGTGCGGGGGGTCTTGTATCCGGCAACGTAGCTGCGGGTGTGCTCGCGGAGTTCGTCGACCGTCGGCGAGGAGCCCTCTGCCAGAACGACACAGGCGTGGACGCGTTCGCCCCACTCGCCGTCGGGCACACCGATCACAGCACAGGCCAATACGTCGGGATGCAGGCTCAGTGCGCTTTCCACTTCGGCGCTGTAGACGTTCTCGCCGCCGGTGATGATCATGTCTTTGAGGCGATCGACGACGAACAGGAATCCGTCGGAGTCGAGGTAGCCGACGTCGCCGGTGTGCATCCACCCGTCACGAATGGCAGCCGCCGTTTCTTCCGGCTTGTTCCAGTAGCCCAGCATCACGTGTCCACCGCGGACGCAGATCTCGCCGACCGAGCCGGTAGCCAACTGCTCGTTGTCGGGTCCGACAATCTGGATCTCGGAGTGTGGGGCCGCGCGTCCTGCCGATCCGATGCGTTCTCCCACATGGTGTTCCGGCCACAGCAGGGACGCAACCGGAGCGAGTTCGGTCATGCCGTAGGCCTGAGTGAGGCGAGCCTGGGGAAGTCGAGCGAGGGTGCGCTCGAGGACGCCTGCAGAGATCGGGGAGCCTCCGTACAGCACTCGGCTCAGCGACGAGGTGTCGAACTCGCTCAGCGTGGGGTGGTCGACGAGAAGCTGAATCATCGTCGGTACCAGGAGCACATCGGTGATCGAGTGCTTCGCGATCGCGCCGAGGACGGCGGTCGGCTCGAAGAACGGAACCATGACGTGGGTTCCACCGAGCATGACCTGACCCACCCACGCGGCCAGATCGGCGAGGTGGAACATCGGGGCGGCATGCAGCAGGACCGATTCGTCGTCGAGCAGCTGTCCGGTCGCCACTGTTCCCAGGCCCGAGGTGACCAGGTTCGCGTGCGAGAGCATGACGCCCTTGGGGAAACCGGTGGTGCCACCGGTGTAGAAGAGCCCGGCCAGGGCGTCACCGCTGCGGCGCGCGTCGGGAATGGGATCGTGCGATGCGACCAGCTCTTCGTAGGAGACCATGCCCTCGGGGGTGGCTCCGTCTCCGCAGTAGACGATGGTCTGAAGGGAGGGACACGCTGGGCTCAGGGCCGGAACCATGGCACCGAAGGTGTCGTCGACCAGCAGGACCTTGGTGTCCGAATCATTGAGTGCGTACGCGACCTCGACCGGGGACCATCGGATGTTGACGGGGTTGAGGACGGCATTTGCCCACGGCACCGCCAGCAGGTATTCGGAATACCTGTCGCTGTTGAAGGCCAGCATCGCCACTCGATCGCCGGCGTCGACTCCGATGGAACGAAGTCCGGCGGCCAACCTTGCGACTCGGTCGATCTGCTCGGTGAAGGTGCGGACGCGGTCACCGAACACCGTTGCGGCCCGGTTCGGAGTGGTCGCCGCGGAGCGGTGGAGGCCTTGAGTGAGATACATGGCTTTGGTCCCTTGTGCGAGAGGGGGCGAGGGTGCCCGGGTGAATAGGGTCACAGTTCCACCTTATTGGCACAGTGTCAATAGTGTGGACGGTCGGCCGCCGTGGGAGTGCCGCTGGATCTTCGAAAGGCTGCGCTACGAGCGCTCTGCATCGTCGGCAGAGGTCATGGACTGTGCGGTCGACAGGACGGTCACGAGGACGTCGGTCAGCAGAGTTTCGACCTGTTCGCGCGTGAGGGTGCCGCGCACCAACCATTCGCGGCCCGCCGCCTTGACCATTCCACCGAACGCACGCACCGCGGAGGTCGCGATTCGACGGTCACTGTTTCTGCCGTCGAATGCCGTTGCGTCGAGTACACGTTCGGCGGCCAGGTCGTCGGCCTCGTCGAGTATTTGCGCTATTTGCTCGTCGACGCCCGACCCGCTCGCCATCGACACCCACGCAGTGCCGTGCGTCTCGATGACGTTCACCAGCCAGTGCACGCTGCCGCGGGCCCGCTCCTCGAGCGAACCCGTGGGCAGGTGGACGTCCTCGATCGGCGGCACAGTGACCAGGAAACGAACGCTCTCGATGTACAGATCGCGCTTGCTGCCGATGTAGTGGTGGATGAGTCCGCGTGCCACGCCGGCGGAGGCTGCCACGTCGGACATCGAGACTTCGGCATACGGTTTGTCACCGAACAAGCGAACGGCGCTGGCCAATATCTGCGTCCGTCGCTCGTCCGGTTCGAGTCGATTCCACTTGGGTGTACTGGCAGCCGGCATGGTTCTCATGATTGCATCGAACCGACTCTTACGATGCGTCAGAGGTACCGTTCGGTTCGTTGCCGCAGCGACTCCGGCACGACGAACCGATCGCCGTAGCGTGCTCGAAGTTCGTCTGCCCGGTGCACGAATCCCTGCAGGCCGCCGTCGAACTGATTGACGAACTGCAGCACGCCACCGGTCCACGCGGGATAGCCGATGCCGAGGATGGAACCGATGTTCGCGTCGGCGACCGTGCGCAGGACACCTTCGTCCAGGCACGCGATCGAGTCGAGTGACTGTGCGATCAGCATGCGATCCATCATGTCCTCGAACGGAATTCCGTGATCGGGACGGTGACAGTGCTCGACCAGGCCCGGCCATAGCCCGGCCTTGGTGCCGTCCTCGGCGTACTCGTAGAAGCCACGTCCTGCCTTGCGGCCGGGGCGATCGAACTCGTCGACCAGGCGGTCGACCAGCGCGTAGGAGTTCGAGACGATCCATGGTCGACCGTCGACACGGGCAGCCTCGGCCATGCCCTCGCGGATGTGCCGCGAGAGAGTCAACGAAATCTCGTCCATCAGTGCCAGCGCACCCGACGGATAGCCGGCCTGGAGCGCAGCCTGCTCGACGGTGGCCGGGTGCACTCCCTCGGCGACCAACGAGATCGCCTCGTCCATGAATCTGCCGATGACGCGGGTGGTGAAGAAGCCGTGCGAGTCTCCGACGACGATCGGCGTCTTGCCGATCAGACGAACGAAGTCGAACGCGCGGGCCAGGGCAGAGTCGCTGGTATGTTCTCCCACAACGATTTCGACCAACGGCATCTTGTCCACGGGCGAGAAGAAGTGCGTGCCGATGAAGTCCGAGGTGCGCGAGAGACCCTTCGACAGTTCGGTAATGGGTAGCGTCGAGGTGTTCGAGCACAGCAGTGCGTCAGCGGTCAGGTACTTGTCGACCGCCTCGAAAGCACCCTGCTTGACGGCGGGATCCTCGAACACGGCCTCGACAACGAGATCGCAGCCCTCGGCGTCGGCCGCGTCGGAACTGGGCGTGATGAGCGCGAGCACCGCATCGGCGTCGGCCTGGGTCTTGCGTCCCTTCGCGACGGCCTTGCCGAGAATCGAACGTGAGTAATCCTTCCCGCGCTCGGCGGATTCGATCGAGACATCGCGCAACACCACCGGAACTTTCGCCGAGGCTACGACGTAGGCGATGGCGGCACCCATCATCCCGGCACCGATCACCAGCACCTTCTCGGGCACCCGGTGCGGCTCGGCCGTCGGACGAGAGCCTCCCTTGTTGATGGATCCGAGATCGAAGAACATCGACTGGATGAGATTGCCCGAGACGGCCCCGCAAGCGAGCGAGGTGCAGTGCCGGGTCTCCACGAGCGAAGCCGACTCGAAGTCCAGCACCGATCCCTCGACCGCCGCTGCGACCACGGCGATCGGTGCGGGCATCGGTGCGCCCTTGACCTGCTTGCGCACCGTTGCCGCGAAGGCAGGCAATTGTGCGGCCACCGCGGGTGAAGCCGCCGTCCCGCCGGGAATCTTGAATCCCTTCTTGTCCCAGGGCGCTGCGGCCTCGGGATTGGCAACGATCCAGGCGCGAGCGTTTGCCATCATCTGCTCGTGTGTGTCGACGACCTCGTCGACGAGCCCGATTTCGAGCGCCTGTGCCGGCCGATACCGCTGGCCCTGGCCCACCACCTGAGTCAGCGCTTTGACGATGCCGAACATGCGGACCGTCCTGGTGACTCCACCGGCCCCGGGCAGAAGCCCGAGAGTGACCTCGGGAAGTCCGAAACGAGAGTTGCCTTTGCTCAGAGCGATTCGGTGATGGCAGGCCAGTGCGATCTCGAAGCCTCCGCCGAGGGCAGTGCCGCCGAGCGCAGCCACGACCGGCTTGCCCAGCTTCTCGAGCCGGCGAAACTTGTCCTTGGTGAAGTCGAGGGCGTCGGCGATCGCCGCATGGTCGGCGGGGCCGGCATCGCGCAGCAACTCGAGGTCGCCACCGGAGAAGAAGGTGTCCTTCCCGGAGGTGACGATGACACCGTCGTACGCATCGAGATTGGCCTCGAGCCAGTCCACTGTCTGCTCGAGCGATTCGCCGAACGCGGTGTTCATGGTGTTGGTGGACTGCGTCGGGTCGTCGATCGTCAGCACGAGTACGCGGTCGGGGCCGACCTCGCCGGTGATCGTGGATGTCCGCAGAGCAGTGGATGTCGTGTTCATCTCGGTTCCTCGGTCGGTGGTATCTCGCGGGGTGTTCACAGGCGCTCGATGATGGTGGCGACGCCCATTCCGGCACCGATGCACAGCGTGATCAGTGCGTAGCGCTCGCCGCGGCGCTCGAGTTCGTCGAGGGCCATTCCGGTGAGCATCGCTCCCGTGGCGCCCAGCGGGTGGCCCATCGCGATCGCGCCACCGTTGACGTTGATGCGGTCGTGGCCCAGGTCAAGCTTCTTCGCGTAGTTCAGGACCACGGAGGCGAATGCCTCGTTGACCTCGAACAAAGCGATGTCATCGAGGGTGAGACCGGCTGCCGCCAGCGCCTTGTGGGTGGCGGGAACCGGGCCGGTGAGCATGAGCGTCGGATCCGATCCGGCAACGACTCCGGCTACGACACGTCCGCGCGGGGTCAATCCGCCTGCACGTCCGGCTTCCTCGGAACCGATCAGAACCATCGCGGTGCCGTCGACGATTCCCGACGAGTTTCCGGCGTGGTGGACGTGATCGATGCGCTCGACCTCGGTGTACTTCTGCATGGCGACGGCGTCGAACCCGGCGAGCGCACCCATCTGGGCGAACGACGGCTTCAGCCCTGCGAGATCTGTTCTTGTGGTCTCCGGTCGCATGATCTCGTCGTGATCGAGCATCAGTCGGCCGTTCGCGTCGAACACGGGGATGACCGACTTCTCGAAGTGGCCCATCGACCAGGCATGCGCCGCACGCTGCTGGCTGCGTACCGCGAAGGCGTCGACGTCGTCGCGATCGAACCCCTCGATCGTCGCGATGAGATCGGCGCTGACGCCCTGGGGGACGAAGTAGCTGTTGTAGTTGGTGACGGGGTCGCACGGCCACGCACCACTGTCGGCGCCCAACGGCACGCGCGACATCGACTCGACACCGCCCGCGACGATCAATCCGTCCCAACCGGACCGAACACGTTGTGCGGCAGTGTTGACGGCTTCGAGGCCCGATCCACAGAACCGGTTCAATTGGACGCCGGCCACGCTGTCCGGCAGGCCGGCGACCATGGCAACAGTTCGGGCGATATCGCACCCTTGGTCACCGACCGGGGTGACGACGCCGAGCACAATGTCGTCGATCAGTGCCGGGTCGAGTTGGGAGTTGCGAGAGAGCAACGTGGACAACGTGCTCGCGGCCAGATCGACCGGTTTGATGGTGTGCAGTGAGCCGGAGCTCTTGCCGCGGCCGCGCGGGCTGCGAACTGCGTCGTAGAGGAACGCCTCCATGGTGGTGCCTTTCTGGGGCTACAGAAATTGCCTAGTTCTACAGGGAGCGAGAGATCAGGTCTTTCATGACTTCGTTGGCACCGGCATAGATGCGTGCGATACGACCGTCGACGAACATGCGGGCGATGGGGTATTCCTCCATGTAGCCGTACCCACCGAAGAGCTGCAGGCAACGGTCGACCACCTCGAACTGCCGGTCCGTGGTCCAGTACTTGACCATCGCGGCGGTCGTGACGTCGAGTTCGGATGCTATGTGCTTGGCGACGGCGTCGTCGACGAAGGTGCGTACGACACGGCCGATGGTCGCGCATTCGGCGAGTTCGAACTTCGTGTTCTGCAGATCGAACAGGGTCTTTCCGAACGCGTTGCGAGACTTGGTGTATTCGACTGTCTGCTGCACGGCGGCCTCGATCATGGCGGCCGCGGCGATGCCGCAGATCAGGCGTTCCTGGGGGAGTTGCTGCATCAACTGAGTAAAGCCGCGACCCTCTTCACCCAGAATGTTGCCCGCGGGGATGCGGAGTCCGTCGAAGGTGAGTTCGGCGGTGTCCTGACCCTTCTGGCCGATCTTGTGCAGTACGCGTCCCCGGTGGAATCCTTCGGTGTCGTCGGAGACCTCGGCGACGAGCAGTGACAGTCCTCGGGCTCCCGCGGACGGGTCGGTCTTTGCGGCGATGATGATCAGATCGCAGTGAGCTCCGTTGGAGATGAACGTCTTTCCGCCGGTCACGACGTAATCGTCGCCGTCGCGCACCGCTCGGGTGGTGATGCCCTGCAAGTCCGAACCGGTCCCCGGCTCGGTCATCGCGATTGCACCGATCCACTCGCCCGAGCACAGCTTCGGCAGCCACTGCTGCTTCTTCTCCTCGGAGGCGTAGGCCAGGATGTAATGCGGAACGATGCCGCTGTGTACTCCCAGCTGCATGGACGAGTCGCCGGAGCGGACCTGCTCTTCGAACAGCACAGCCTCGTGTCGGAAGTCTCCGCCGCCGCCGCCGTACTGCTCCGGTACCGACATGCCGAGCAGTCCGAGGCTGCCCGCGCTGCGGTAGACCTCGCGGCTTGGTCGTCCGGCTGCTGCGAACTCCTCACGGTGCGGCGCGACCTCTTTCTCGAAGAATCCTCGAGCGAGTTGTCGCACGTCAGCGAGCTCGGTGGCGAGTTCGGCAGTGGTGCGGTCTGCGAGTGCAGTCATGGCGGGTCCTTGGGGCTCGAAGCGCCCTGTCGTTTATTGGCGCTGTGCCAATAAACCATGCCTCGCGTATCCACGGATGTCAACAACGGACCTGGACGGCTCTAGTTCTGCCCGAGAATCGCAGCGACCGATTCGACCTGATCGGCTATGCGAGGACCCCATCGACTCGACATGTCCTCGTCGACCGCGAAGACCTGGCCCTCGCGCACTGCGGTGGTGGTTGCCCATCCGGGACGGACGGACACCGACTCGACCGTCACTCCGCAACACTGGGAGTCGGCAAGAAAGACGAAGTCGGGGTCGGCCGCGACGACTCCCTCGTCGGACATCTGGGGATAGTCGCTACCCGCGCCGTCGGCGATGCTCGTCAGGCCGAACAGCCCGTAGACCTGGCCGATGAAGCTGTCGCTCGACACGGTGTAGAGCATCGAATCGAGTTCGTGGAAGTACGTCGCATCTCGCGCCGGGACGCCGGCGACGGCCGTGTCCACACGCGAGCGCATCTCGTCCACCAACACGTCACCCTCGTCGGGGTGACCGACCGCGTCGGCCACTTGCTCGATCTGGGAGTAGGCGTCGTCGATGCTCGTCGCCGCGGGGAGGAGCAGTACCGGAACATCGGCAGCGCCGAGCGCGGCGACCAGTCCGCCGATGTCGTCGGATGCGATGACCAGATCGGGCTCGTATTCGACGATCGCCTCGAGGCTCGGTGTGTATGCGGACAGTTCGGTACGAGGCGCATTCGCCGGGTAGTCGGACTGGCTGTCGACGGCTACCACCTGATCACCGGCACCCACAGCGAAAAGTGTCTCCGTTGCGGATGGACTCAGCGAGACGATCGAGTCGGGGCGCTCGGCGACGGTGGTGGTGTCGGTATTCGACTCCGGCGTGCTGCATCCCGATGCGGTGAGGGCGACGAGCACCGCCACGGATGTCAGGATTTCGGTCGGTCGCACGTCGTGGACTCCTCGTTGTTCGTGGTCAGGCGTCGGTGTCCAGCAGTTGCCGGTAGGCTTCGGCAAGAAGATCGGCCGTGAGGTCGTCGTTGTGATCGGCTGCGGCAGGCTTACTTTCGGTCATCAGCCGCGAGTTGAGGGAATAGCACAGATCGTCGAACAGCTCGTCGTCGATCCCGAAGGACACTTCTGCTTCATCGGTCAGCAACGCACCGATGTCGATCCGCCAGGTCCACACATCGTGCGCGGAGTACGTTCCACGTGCGGCGGTGACCAGCTCGGTCGAGATGGTGAGTTGCTCGTCCGAATAACCCTCGGGGAGATCGGTATTCACCGTCATTTCGAGCTCGATCGAATCGTCGTCGTCATTGGTGAACTCGGTGACGACCAGCGTTTCCAGATCGCCGCACACGAGCGTCAGAAGTGTGCGTTCGTGCGGGGACTCGCGCGTCAGGGCTCCGACCGTCCACCCGTGACGCACAGTGTTCGCGGGATCCGAGATCGTCGTGTTGATGTAGTCGGCCACGATGTTGCGGATGTCCGCGTATGCGAGATGGTCGGACAGCAGCCAGAACCGTCGGCGGTGTTCGGACGTCGAACCGTCGAGCAACGTCGTGCGCTCGGCTCGCTCGGTCGGAAAGGTGAGGTTCTCGGTTGCCGCCATACCTGTCGATCTAACTCCCTCTCTGCGGGCATTGAAAATCAGGGCGAACGGCGGAGGGTCGGTTGGGTGCCCGTCTAGAGTGAGTTGGATCACGCAAAACGGACAGCGCTAGGAGACTTCGATGACCGACAGCGGCCCCGGAGAATCGGTATCCGAATCCTCGGCTCCACCCAGATGGAAGGTGGTCGGGCCCGGATTGGTCGTGGCTGCAACAGGTATCGGTGCTGCCGACCTCGTCGCTACGCTGGTCGCCGGTTCTCGTTACGGCTACGCCCTGCTATGGGTAATCATAGTCGGCGTCATCATGAAAGTGGTTCTGGTCGAGGGCGCGGGCCGCTACACGTTGGCGTCGGGCAACACCATCTTCCAGGGTTGGCGCTCGCTCGGTAAATGGACCACGGTGTATTTCGCTCCCTACATCGTGATCTGGGGATTTGTCTACGGCGCTGCGGCGATGTCGTCGAGCGCGCTGCCGATCGTCGCTCTGTTTCCGTCGTTGGACCTCAAGGTCGTTGCGATCGCGTCGGGCGTGATCGGATTCTTGTTGATCTGGTTCGGCAGCTACGGTCTGTTCGAAAAGATCATCACAGTGTTCGTCGGCATCATGTTCGTGACGGTGATCGGCGCTGCGGTGGTCGCTGTTCCCAATGTTCCGGCGATCGTGAAGGGCATCGTGCCGACCATCCCGGACGGTTCGATCGTCTACGTTCTCGGCCTTGCCGGAGGCGTCGGCGGAACCATCACGCTCGCCGCCTATGGCTACTGGCTTCGAGAAAAAGGTTGGATCACACCGAAATTCATGAGGGTCATGCGTATCGACAACGCGATGGCGTACGTCATTTCCGGCATTTTCGTGTTGGCGATGCTGATCGTCGGAGCAGAGCTCTTGTACTCGGCGCAGATCGCAATCAGCACGGGCGACCAAGGTTTGATCCAGCTCGCCGATGTCCTGAAGGACCGCTACGGCACGTTGTTCGGGCACGTCTTTCTGATCGGGTTCTGGGCCGCGTCGTTCTCGTCGTTGATCGGTGTCTGGAACGGCGTCAGTCTGATGTTCGCGGACTTCGTCGGCAATGCGAAGGGACTCGAGCAGGGGCATGCCGATACCAGGGTGGGTGGCAAGTACTTCCGCTGGTACGTCGCCTGGTTGACGTTCCCGTCCATGGCTCTGCTGTGGCTCGATCAGCCGATCGGGTTGGTCCTCGCGTACGGAGTGCTCGGGGCGATCTTCATGCCGTTCCTGGCGGTGACGCTGCTGCGTCTGCTCAATTCGGACCGAGTTCTCCCCGAGTGGCGCAACGGGTGGTTCACCAACCTCACCCTCGGGATTTGTGCGTTCTTGTTCGCCTGGCTCGCAGTGGATCAGGTGTGGGAGGTTCTGACGAAGTACGTCTTCTGACGAGAAGGGCGTTTCGGACGACGAGAGGCCGGGTCGGATCACCGACCCGGCCTCTTCGCGTGCGCGAACTACTTCTTCGACACTCGAACGAGCTTCTTGTTGACGAACTCGTCCATTCCCCATGGGCCGAGTTCGCGGCCGACGCCCGAACGCTTGACGCCACCGAACGGAAGACCGGGGAGTGTGGTGCCGTGTTCGTTGACGAATGCCATGCCGACATCGAGTTGTTCGGCGACGGTTCTCGCGTTGTCGAGGTCGGTGCTCCACACCGATCCGCTGAGACCGTAGGCGGAGTCGTTGGCCAATGCGATGGCCTCGTCGGCGTCCTTCACCTTGTAGACGACGCCGGCCGGTCCGAACAGTTCCTCACTGTAGGCCCGCATGTCCGGGGTTACGCCGGTCAGCAGTGTCGCTTCGACGAAAGCGCCAGGACCGTCGATCTTCTTTCCGCCGGTGTGCAGTGTCGCGCCCTTGGAGACGGCGTCGTCGATCTGCTCGATGAGGTTGTCGGCCGCAGTCTGCGAGGACAGGGGACCGAGTGTGGTTTTCTCGTCGAGCGGGTCGCCGGTGACGGTGGCTGCGAACGATTCGGTCAGTTTGGCGACGAACTCGTCGTAGTACGGTTCAGTCACGAGAATTCGCTTGGCTGCGTTGCAGGCTTGTCCCGCGTTGGACAGCCGTGCACGAGTTGCCGACTTTACGGTCGCGTCGATGTCGTCGGTGTCGAGAACGATGAATACATCGGACCCGCCCAGCTCGAGAACGACCTTCTTGAGGTTGCGCCCCGCTGTTTCTGCGACGCTGGTGCCTGCTCGCTCGCTGCCGGTCAGGGACACGCCCTGCACTCGCGGATCGGCGATCATGTCTGCGATCTGTTCGTTCGTGGCGAAAATGTTGACGTACGCGTCCTCGGGCAACGCTGCCTGATGAAAGATCTCCTCCATGAGCAACGCCGATTGTGGGCAGTTGGGAGCGTGCTTGAGCAGAATCGTGTTGCCCAGCATCAGGTTCGGCGCTGCGAAGCGCGCTACCTGGTAGTACGGGAAGTTCCACGGCATGACGCCGATCAGCGCGCCGATGGGTTTGCGTTGTACCACCGATTCCGCGGCGCCGGGTACGTCGAGATGCTCCTCTTCGAGCAGTGCCGGTCCGTGGTCGGCGTAGTACCTGTAAATAGCCGAGGACAGCTTCACCTCACCCCGTGCCTCCGCGAGCGGCTTTCCCATCTCCAGCGAAATGCTTCGGGCGAGCTCGTCGGCGCGTTCGGTGTAGATATCGGCAACCTTGCGTAACGTCTCGGCGCGATGTTGCGGCGACGTGATGCGCCAGGTTTGGTAGCCGGCGTGCGTCGAAGCAAGTGCACGTTCGACACCTTGTGCGTCCAGCGTGTCGAACTCCTTGACGGTCGTGCCGTTGGCGGGATTGACAGTCTTGTAGGTCGTCATACTTGTTTCAACGGGTCGGCGGGGCCTGAATGTTCCGAATCGGGCAAATAGGGCGTGATCATGCTGGTCACGTAGGTAGTCGGGCGCGCTGTCCGGGCCAGCCGAATGCCACTGGTGTCATTCTCGAACATCGTGATTTGTCAAGTACCGACACGTCCGATTTGTTGCGGATGGCGTAGTTTTACGCAACACTCACCACATCAGTCTCAACAGTAACTTGAGTCACACGGATCGATGGGGAGCGTTCATGCGCGCACGGACTCGACAGATTGCGGCTGGCGCTGCTCTCACCTTGGTGGCCAGCGGGCTGACCGTGCTGACGTCACCCACCGCGAGTGCGGAACCGTGTGGGGGGATCGGTGGACCTGGATCGTCACCGCTGTTCGGATCTTCAGGCAGCGCGGGCGGACCGGAGAAGAACCCTCGTGGACCGCAAGGCCCACTGCCCGCGATTTCCGGCAATGCCACCTCGGTCGCGTGGGTGACCGGCCCACTGAGTCCCAACAGCACGTACGACCGCTTCGGGATTTCCGGCACCGATCTCGGGATCAGTTGGGACAACGGCGCCGGGCAGACACTGATGGCCTTCGGTGACACGTTCGGCAACTGCTCGGTGTCCGGAGCGCAGTGGCGTAGCAACGTGTTGATGCGGTCCGACGACTCGAACCTAGCGGACGGCATCACCGTCGCCGACGGGGTGCCGGGGGATTCGACCTCCGGTGCGGTCGTCCAGCCGGCAGGATTCGCAAGTGAGGTGATCCCTAGCCTCGGCATCGCAGGTGTCGAGGACACAGTCATTCCCACGGCCGCGATCGCGATCGGCACAACGCAGTACATGAACTACATGTCGGTCCGAGAATGGGGCGCACCCGGTCGGTGGGTCACGAACTTCTCGGCCATCGCAACGTCGACGGACAACGGCCAAACGTGGGCGACGCAACCGGGAACGATCCGCGTCAACGCCGGTGTCACCATTCCGACGCTGCCTCAGGTCGAGGAGAGCAACGGCAAATATCAGATGAACGCCTATGTCGAAGGCCAGGACGGGTTCATCTACCAATTCGGCACCCCGAACGGTCGATTCGGTGCTGCATTCGTCGCCCGCGTCGAGCCCGAAAACATCCTAGATCTGACGAAGTACGAGTACTCGACGCAGGATCCGGCGGATCCGTGGTCGAAAAACGTGGCCGATTCGGTGTCGACCGTCAAGGAACCCGTCAGCGAGCTATCGGTCGCATGGAACGACTACCTCGGACGGTATGTCATGTTGTACGGCAACGAGATCGACCGCACGATCCTGGCACGGACTGCCGAACACCCGGAAGGTCCGTGGAGTGCGCCGAAGACACTGCTCGACGCCAGGCAGACCGGCGGCGGGATCTACGCGCCGTACATTCATCCGGTCACCAGTGGCAACGAACTGTACTTCACGGCCTCGCGGTGGTCGGACTACAACGTGCTCCTGTTGAAGACCAATCTCGATCTCCTGAAGTCGTAACACGACGAACCGGACAGTCGATGTGTCGGTGACAACATTCGGCTTCGGAGGGGGGAGACATGAATACTCGTGGACGGCGTCGTTACCGGGCGTGGATCCCGGGTGGTCCCCTGACCCTGTGACGGTGCACTAGAGGATCGTGTATCCGCCGTCTACGAGAACATCGGCACCGTTGATCATCGATGCGCCCGAAGATGCAAGGAACACAGCAACATTGGTGACATCATCGGTCTCGGCGAACCGGCCGACCGGGATACGAGCGCGCAGCGCATCGCCCTTCGGGTTGGACCACGCTTCGCGGCCGAGTGGCGTCATGACAACGGTGGGGGAGATGGTGTTGACGGTGACGCCTCTGCCCGCCCATTCGGCGGCCAGGACCTTGGTCAGGCCGAGTACGCCGAACTTCGACGCGCAGTATGCGGCATGTTCGGAGATGGCGACGGTGGCCGCTTGCGATGCGATGTTGATGATTCGGCCGGACCCTCGGGCGAGCATCGTGCGGCCGAATTCCTGGCACATCAGAAACGTGCCGGTCAGGTTGACGTCCATCGTCAGGTTCCAGAACTCGTCCGACAGGTCTTCCGCCGGGCCGAGTCGAGCGACCCCGGCAGAGTTGACCAGGACGTCCACTCTGCCCAGGTCCTCGATCACCGAGCTGACCGCCCGCGAGACGGACGTGCGGTTCGCGACGTCGCACGCCACGCTTCGCGCACCGATGTCTGCGGCGACCGACGCAGCCGCGTCGCCGTCACGATCGACGAGCACCACCTCGGCGCCCTGCGCGACGTAGGCCGCGCCGATCGCCGCGCCGATACCCGATGCACCACCGGAGACAACGGCAACCAATCCGTCGAACGACAGATCTACGGGCGGAGGTACTGCGGTCATTGAAGTGGCCTTTCCGGTGGTGAATGGAGTTCGGGGCGGAACGGGCCGAGGTGGGCACCGTTCCGCCCCGAAGTGTGTGCGGTTGCGGTAACTACTGTCCGGGGATTCCCTCGTTGGCGATGTCGCCCGTTTCGAGGTTCGCCGCCGTCAGGTCGACGAGTCCGTCGAGGAATTCCTGACGGTTGGTCACGACGTGCTCGATGGCGACATCGACGTTCTCGGACGTGATCGCGGGCATCACGTAGACAGGATCGGTGTCGACCTCTTCACCCTTGGCGATCTTGTTGGCCACTGCGAGGCCGGCGGAGAGTTCGACGGTTCCGTTCTGCAGCGACGTGCCGATGAACTCACCGCTCTTGACCGCGTTCAGGCCGTCCTCGATACCGTCGATGCCGACGATCGGGACGTCGGTGCGCCCGGCTTCCTTCAGTGCCTGCAGTGCGCCGAGGCCCATGTCGTCGTTCTGCGCGACGACGCCGTCGATCTGATCGCCGAAGCTGGAGAGCCAGTTCTTGGCCTTGTTGACCGCTTCGTCACGCTTCCAGTTGGCGGTGTCCTTGGCGAGGACCTTGATGTCCGGGTAGTTCGCAAGTACCTGGTCGATGCCTGCGCCGCGGTTGATTTCGCCTGATCCGCCGAGCGGGCCCTGCAGGATGACGATGTTGCCGCGACCGCCGAGGCGGTCCGCCATCATCTGCATTTCCTGCGCGCCTGCCGCGACGTCGTCGGGCTGAACGTTCCCTGAAATCTGGTCGGTCTCGAGCGCCGCGTTCACAGCGATGACGGGAATGCCCTTGTCCTTCGCGGACTGTACCTGTGGTGCGAGCGAATCAGCCTGTGCAGGAACGACGATGATCGCATCGACACCCTGGTTGATGAGAGAGTCGACCTGGCCGGCCTGGACCGACACGTCGTTTCCGGCGGAGTTCCACAGCAGTTCGATGTTGTTCGCCGCAGCGTAGGTCTCCATGCCTTCTTTGCCTGCGGTGATGAACGAGCTCATGTCGTACACGGTGACGCCGATGCGCGTCTTGCCGTCCTGTGCGCTGGTATCGCCTGCGCCGCAAGCGGTGACACCGACGGTGAGCAGGCCTGCGGCCGCCACGGTCAGCATCTTGGAAGCAAACTTCATTGTCATCTCCGGATCGGTGGGGTGGGTTCTGGGTAGGTCTTTTCGGGGCGATCAGACTCTTCGTTTGGACGACCAGACGTCGACCGAGACTGCGGCGACGATCAGAACTCCTTTGATGACGTCCTGCCAGTAGGCGGGAACGACGAGGAGGTCCAGACCGTTGTTGAGCGTTTGAATCATGAACAGGCCGAGTGCAGTACCCCAGATGGTGCCGCGCCCGCCCATCAGGCTTGCGCCGCCGATGACGACTGCGGCGATGGCGTCGAGTTCGTATCCCTGGCCCAGATTGGGAGGGCCTGAGATGACACGTGATGCCAGCATGACCCCGGACAGGCCTGCGAGCAGACCGGACAGAGCGTAGACACTGAACAGCACGTTCTTGGCGTTGATTCCGGCGATCTCGGCTGCGGTTCGATTGCCGCCCACGGCGTAGACCCGCATGCCGTACGCGGTTCGCTTCATCACCACGGCCAGCACGACGATGCCGATGATCATCACGAGAACCGGAATCTGAAGGCCGAAAATCTTGGTGTTGGCGATCTGGCCGAACTCTGCCGGAAGGCCGTTGATCGGAGCGCCGCCGCCGATCACATACGCGAAACCTGAACCGGCTGTGAGCATACCGAGAGTTGCGATGAAAGGTGGCACATTGATGCGAGATACCAGAAATCCGTTGATGCACCCTGCCGCGAGTCCGACGGCCATGGCGATGAGCACCGTCATCCAGATCTGACCGGGGTTCGCTTTCGCCACTGCAGCCGATGCCATTGCCGAGACTGCGATGACGCTACCGACCGAGAGGTCGATGCCGCCGGTGAGGATGACGAGGGTCTGGCCGAGAGCGATGAGCGCAAACGGGGCCGCAGCGACGAGAATCGTCTGCAAGTTGTCCACGGTGCCGAAACGCGCACTGCGGTAGGAGAAGTACGCGATCACCAGGAGCATCACGATGACCATCGAATAGCGCAATGCCAGGGCTCCCGCCCAGGCGCTGGAGAACCGGCGTACCGGCTCTCCGGTAGTGGCCGAGACGGACGTCTTCTCGTCCGGATCAGCGACGGGTGCTGTCACTGTGGTGCCTCCTCGAGTGACGACCGCTTCTCGGTCGTGGGGGTTGTGGACGATGACTGCTCGCTTCGCGTGTCGAGGGCGGTCGCGAGGCGGAACACCGAGTCCTGAACTTCGGGATGATCGAGCGCCTCGCGGTCGAGTTCGCCGACGAAGGCTCCCTCGCGCATGACGAACGCTCGGTGCGACAGACCGACGATTTCCGGCATGTCCGACGAGGCCATCACAACAGCCATTCCGCGGCTGGCGAATTCGGTGATGATCCGGTAGATCTCGGAGCGTGCTCCGACATCGACGCCGCGCGTCGGCTCGTCGAGAAGAAGCACGTCGACCGTGCCGGTGAGCCAGCGAGCGAGCACAACCTTCTGCTGATTTCCACCGGACAGGGTTCCGACGCTCTGGCTCATTCCTCGGCTTCGCAGCCGAACGGAGTCCATTGCGCTGGTCACCTCGGTCGCCCTGGCTTTGTTGCGCAGCCATCCGGCGATGCTGAACTTCGACAGCCTCGGAAGCGATCCGTTGTCCAGCACACTCATCGACAGCACGACGCCGTTGACCTTGCGGTCCTCGGGCACCATAGCCATCCCCGCGGTGATCGCAGCGGCGGGTTTGCCCTTGGGTACGGTCCTGCCGTCGACCTTGACCGTTCCCGACGTCACCGTGCGCATGCCGAACAGGGCTTCGAGCAGCTCGGTGCGTCCAGCTCCGACAAGGCCTGCGAGGCCGACGATTTCGCCGCGCCTGACTGTCAGGTCTATCGGCGCCGACGCGCCTGCGACATGAAGGTTCTGGACTTCCAGGACCACATCTCCGATGTCCTTGCCGACAGTCGGGAAGAGATTGTCGAGTTCGCGGCCGATCATGGCGGTGACGATGTCGTCGTCGGTGATGTCGGTGAGCTTCTCGTCGGTGATCAGTTTGCCGTCACGCAGTACGACGACGCGGTCGGCGATCGCGCGGATCTCTGCCATCTTGTGGGTGGTGTAGACCATCGCGACACCGCGATCGCGCAGCTGCCGCATCACCCGGTAGAGGCCTTCGACCTCGCGCTCGGAGATGGCCGACGTCGGTTCGTCGAGCATGACCACCTGAGCACCCGTGCGTGCAGCCTTGACGATCTCGATGATCTGCCTCAGTCCGACAGGCAGACTGCCCATGCGTGCGGTGGGGGAGATGGTGACGTCGAAGACGCTCAGTGCCTCCGCTGCCTCCTTGATCATCGCGCGACGATCCAAGAAGATGCCGCGGCGCTTCTCGCGTCCGACGAACATGTTCTCGTAGACGGTCATATCGTCGATCGATGCAAGTTCCTGGGGGACGATCGCGACCCCGTGCCGGACGGCATCCCGCGAGTCGCCCGACGAGAGTTGGTGTTCGCCGATCATGACCGTTCCGGTATCGGCGCGGAGCTGGCCGGTGGCGATCTTCATGAGCGTGGACTTGCCTGCGCCGTTCTCTCCGGCGAGCGCTGTGACTGTGCCCGGTTCGAGGTCGAGGGATATCCCCTTCAGTACCGGCACCCCACCGAAGCTCTTGGTCAGGTCCTGGCACTCGAGCAAGGCGGTCATGCTCGATCCCCCACGGTGATCAGTACTTTCACGTGCTCCGGATCGGCGGATGCGGCAAATGCCTCCGCGGAGCGTTCGAGTGGGAACTCCGCTGTCACGAACTCGTCGACCGGAATCGAACCGTCGCTGAGCATGTCGATCGCCTCCTGGATGTCTTCGCGGACGTACATCAGAGCGCCGGCGAGGATGATCTCGCGGTCCTGGATCTTCTCGAGCGGCACGGGCGTGTCCCCTGCTGCGACGCCGACGACCAGCACGGCACCGCCCTTGTCGACGAGATCTATTGCCTGCGCGATCGAGGACTCACGTGAGACGCAGTCGATGACGACGTCGGCCGGCCCGCCGAGCGTGTGGTGCGCAGCCGTCACCGCATCGGCGGCAAGGGGATCGACACTGCCGACGGCCCCGAGCCGCTCGGCCCGGGCACGCTTGGACTCGAGCAGATCGGCGACGACGACGATGGCACCGGCTCGGCGGGCGGCGAGCAGTACGAAGAGACCGATCGGACCTGCGCCCAACACGGCTACCCGCTTCCCCTCCAGCCCGCCGATGAGTGCGTCTGCGCGGCGGACGGCGTGGACCGGCGTCGCGAGTGGTTCGATCAGCGCTGCGTGACGGTCGTCGAGATCGTCGGACAGGGGCACAACTCGGTCCTCGGCAATGGTGAAGGCGTCGGTGAGGCCGCCCGGGGTCTGACAGCCGAACACAGCGAGTTCGGCGCAGATGTTGTACCGACCGGCGAAGCACTGGGTGCAGTGCCCGCACGCCAGGTTGGGTTCGACGACAACGCGGGTGCCGACAAGGCCGGAATCTGCGCCCTCGCCGACGGCATCGACGACGCCGACCACTTCGTGGCCCGGACGGAACGGAAGGTCGATGAACGGGTGGCGACCGTGCGCGGCGTGGATGTCGGAGCCGCAGATGCCGACGATGGTGCTCCGCACACGCACCTCACCTGGACCGGGCACCGGCGTCGGCACAGTCTCGACGCTGACACCGTCGATGCCTTCGACGAGGATGCGCCGAACCGTCTCGGTGCTCACCATGCGGTGTAACCCCCGTCCGCGACGAGAACGGATCCCGTGATGAAACTTGCTGCATCACTGGCGAGGAAGACCACGCTGGGTGCGATCTCTTCCGGCAACGCGTACCGCTGCATAGGTGCGTCGTCGATCCAGTAGCGCTTGAGATCGGGGCGATCGACCGGTGCCATCTCGGTCTTGCAGTAACCGGGCGCGACCGCGTTGACGCGGATTCCGAGCGGGCCCCACTCGGCTGCCAAGGATTTGGTGAGGTGATGCACGGCGGCCTTCGACGCGTTGTAGGCAGGCTGCATCTGCGGACGATTGACGATGATGCCGGACATCGATCCGATGTTGACGATCGAACCGCTGCCGCGCTCGTGCATGTGAGCGCCGACGGCAATGCTGCACTCCCACAACGCTTTGACGTTCAGGTCGAATACGCTGTCCCACTCGTTCTCGGTGACGTCCCAGGAATCGTTGTGATAGCAAGTGCCCGCGTTGTTTACGAGGATGTCGACGTGGCCGAGCGCGTCGATGGCCTCGGCGGTCATCCGGTCGATGTCGGCGCGGCTGGTGATGTCGGCGGTGATCGCGGTGAATTCGTGTCCCTCGGAGGCTGCTTCGGCGACGACTTTCTCGTTGCGCTCGGCGCTGCGTCCGGCGATGGCGACGCGCGCCCCGGCTTCGGCGAGTCCGAACGCGAATGCGCGGCCGAGACCTTGGTTGCCGCCGGTGACGATCGCGGTACGTCCGGTCAGATCGAATGGATTCTTGCTCATGTGGGCACCACTATCGACTTGAGGCTGGCAGGGTCGGTGTCACTGTCGAGCGCGTCGGCGACATGCTCGAGGTCGTAGCGGCCGGTGACGAGCCGATCGAGATCGACCAGGCCGGAGGACACGAGATGGATTGCAGCAGGCCAGGTATCGGTGTACCGGAACACGCCGGTCACGGTGATCTCCAAGTTCTGGATGTGGCTGATCGGAAGCGGGTAGTTGTCCGCGCCCATACCGACCAGCACCACGCGTCCGGCAGGCCCGACGGCAAGAATGCCGCTCTGGACGGCAGGCACAGCTCCGCTGGCGTCGACGAATGCATCGACCTGTGGATCGAGCGCAGCGACGTCGACGGTCATGGGATCGATGACCTCGGTGGCACCGAACGTCAACGCGCGTTCGCGTCGGGATTCGACCGGGTCCGACACCACGATGCGGGCCGCGCCGAATGCACGTGCGGCCTGAGCCGTGATGATGCCGATCGGTCCGGCTCCCGCGATCAGGATGGACGATCCAGGGGCGATGTTGGCCTTGCGCATCGTCGTCACCGCGACCGACAGAGGTTCGAGGAGTGCGGCGGCCTCGTCGGACATCGAATCCGGTATCGGGTGGGCGAAGTCGGCATCGATGGTGACGTATCGGCAGAACGCACCGTCCACGGGAGGCGTCGCGTAGAACTTCATGTCAGGGCAGAGGTTGTACCGCCCGGCCATGCACTGCGTGCAGCGACGGCAGGGGTGCTGCGGCTCGACGGCTACGCGCTGGCCGATCCGGCCCGGGTCGACGCCGGCACCGACTGCGGCGATTCTGCCGGACAGTTCATGTCCAAGAATCATCGGTTCGTCGACGACGAAGTCACCGATGCGACCCTCGCGGTAGTAGTGCACGTCGGACCCGCAGACCCCGACGGCGGCGACCTCGATCAGCACCTCGTACGCCGCTGGTGTGGGAACGGGGCGATCCTCGATTTCGAGGGTGCGCACGCCGGTCATCACGCTCGCGCGCATCGAGGATGCGGGAGGTGTCGATGTCATGATTGTCCTTCCAGCAGTGAATAATTGGACAGCGGTGAGTAGTTGGCAAGTATCGCGCGTCCTACGACAAGCGTGGTGGCACCGGCGGAGCGGCATCGATCTATCGACTCGGGTGTGACCCCGCCGTCGACGGTGACGGCGGTTCGACGAGAGAACGTCTCGACGAGCGCCAGACGTGACAGATCTGCAGCGCCGGATGTACCCGGTTCGAGCAGCATGACGAGAACGCCGTCGTACCCGTCGAGATCGGCTTCGGCAGGTGCTGAGTCGTCGAATTCGTCCCAGACGGCGGCCCAGAGGCGCGTGGCCACCCGACGGTCTCGAATTCCGATCGGCAGATACAGATCCGCGCACTCGGGGATGCTCGGCAGGAGCCTTCGAACACCGGATGCGCTGCCGATCAGGTGGATTCCGAGCATGTCGGGCGGAACCTGCGCTGCGATGTCGTCGAGTTCAGCGACGTCTATCCCTCGGGGAGGTCCTTCGTTCGGGACCATCACATCGACGTGCACGGCGATTCCGGCGTCGACCAGTGCACGGGCGGCGTCGACCCGTCGCCCAGGAGCTGCCGCGTAGATGCTTCCCGCGAGATGAGCTACGTGGTCGACGTGCCACGGGGCCAGGGCGAGACTCACTGTGTCACCGGTCGATCCAGTACGTCGACGGCGGCGGCCCGCGCCCAGTTCCGACGGACGGTGTCGATGTCGCGTCCGGTCTGCCGGGGAAGGACAGTCGTCCTGGCCTGCGGAGCCCATCGATGCGAGAGCGCGACCATCGCGTCGACATCGAGTTCGGCTGCGACGGCTGCGGCCTGGACGCAGGCTCCCCGTGCCGTCGCCTCGTCTGTGTCCGGCACCGTGACGGTGTCACCAGAGAGATCTGCGAGCAGCTGCAGAGTTGCGCGCGAGCGTGCGCCGCCGCCGACGACGGTGATCGGTCCCTCGCATCGAATGCCGAACGAGCGGATGGCATCTCGCCCGGACAGTAGAGATAGTAGAGGGCCTTCGAGGAACGCCCGGGCCATCTCGTGCCGGGTGGTGGCAGAAGTGAGATCGGTGAGCATTCCCCGCGCGTAGGGGCGGTTGGGGGTGCGCTCACCGTCGAGGAAGGGCACCAGGGTCGGGCCGACGGTCGGTCCGGCGGCGAGGGCCAGCTCGGCGAGTCCGGCGTGGTCGGTACCGAGGATGCGCGCCGCGGTATCGCCGACTCGTGCCGCATTCAGCGTGCAGATGAGTGGTAGATAACCGCCGGTGGTGTCGGCGACGCCGTTGACGATTCCGCCTTCGTCGAATATCGGCGTGCGCGTGGAGGTGGCCACGACGCCCGAGGTGCCGAGTCCGACGTACTGGTCACCGTCGGTCAGGCCGAGACCGAGGTAGGCGGCATGCTGGTCTCCGGCGCCGGCTGCGACGAGGACCGGTCCGGTGATACCGAGTTCGGATGCGGCGGTCTCGGTGACGAATCCGGCAGGCTCGGCGCCGGCGAGAACCGTCGGCAACATCGGGAGCCAGTCACGCGCACCGGCGGCGACGTCGAGGATGTCCGGCAGCCACGTGGAGGTCTGCGCGTCGAAATATCCCGTGCCCGATGCGTCGGAGCGGTCGGTGACAGCCCGGCCGGTAAGCCGGAAGGTCAGGTAGTCGTGCGGGAGAAGGGTGCGTCGAGTGGCGTCGAGCACCGACGGTTCGTGCTCGGCAACCCAGGCGAGCTTCGCGATGGTGAAGGCTGCGGTGGGCAGCGATCCGATGCGTCGTACCCACGCAGGGCCGCCGATGGTCTCCACCAGTTTCGCCAACTGCTCGGCGCCGGTGGTGTCGTTCCACAGCTTTGCCGGCCGGAGGGGTTCGTCGTCGACGCCGAGGAGGACGAGGCCGTGGCACTGTGCGGCGACGCCGATGGCGGCGACCTCGCTCTCGCCGGCTGTGTCGAGAGCAGCTCGGACTGCGAGAACGAGTGCGTCCCACCACGAGGTGGGTTCCTGCTCACTGCATGGTGGGAACGCCGGTGTGTGCGGGGCGGATCCCGACGCCACCAGTTCTCCGGACTCCGCGTCGCGGACTTCCGCCTTGCAGGACTGGGTCGAAGAGTCGATTCCGACGACCACTCGGCGCGTCACAGTGCTACCACCGGTGCGTTGTCGCCGGTGCGTACGTCGTCGCGGGCGCCGACGCCGCCGGCTGGGTGCAGGTCGACGACGTCGCGCATCGTGTGTCCGGTCAGCGCCATGGCGACGACGCCGACAGCATCGCCCCACGCGCCGACGG
The DNA here is from genome assembly GCF_037327425.1 of Rhodococcus sovatensis. Classification (NCBI taxonomy): domain Bacteria; kingdom Bacillati; phylum Actinomycetota; class Actinomycetes; order Mycobacteriales; family Nocardiaceae; genus Rhodococcus; species Rhodococcus sovatensis. The sequence continues at coordinate 643,413 of NZ_CP147846.1, forward strand.
CCAGGGTGCTGGTCAACGCGATCATGTCGCCGGGGTCGGCATCGGGCGCTGTCGTGGGTAGTTCGACGATGTCGGTGGCAGCGGACGCAAACGGCGAGTCGGCGGCCTCGGTGACTGCGACGACGCGGATACCCCGCCCGACCAGGCCGCTGACCAATTGAGTCGATTCAACAGAGCGGCCGGTCTTGGAGATCGCCAGGACCAGATCATCTGTTCCGACGGCTCCCATCCCGCCGTGCAGGGCGTCCATCGACGGGAGGTAGAGCGCCGGCGTTCCACAGACCGACAACAAGTGTGCGAGTCGTTCGGCCATGATGCCCGAGGTGCCGGAACCCGTGGTGATGACTTTGCCCGTGGTGCTCACTGCAGCGCGGGCGATGCGTACGACGCTCGGTTCCACCACGTCCACCAGCGATTCCAGGCCCGCTGCTTCGCGCACCAGGACGGTACGCGCTAGACGCCGTAGATCGGCGTCGTCGAGCTTGCTCATATGTTGTGCCTCACTGCTCACATGACTAGTGACACGGATCATGCATAAGTCTGCGCTCGTTTGTCAATGGCCCCGCTCATGTGAGCGCTGTGTAATGATGTTCAGGTTGGATCGAGGAAGGTTGAGGGGATGCCCCAAGAGCAAGACGGTCGCAGAGTCGGTCCCGAGGAGTTGATCCAGCGGGGGTTGATCGCACGCAGGTACTACGTCGACGGGCGGACCAGGGTGCAGATCGCCGACGAATTCGGCTTGTCGCGGTTCAAGGTTGCGCGCATGCTCGAGGACGCGGTGTCGTCGGGCATGGTCGAAATCACCGTGCATGCACCGGAATCGATCGATATCGAGTTGTCGCGCGCGCTCAAGGACACCTTCGATCTTCGGATGGCATTTGCGGTGCGCACCATCACTGGTGGCGAAGGCGAACTGTGGGATGCCGTCGGACGAGTGACGGCCGATCTTCTGACCGAGATCGTCACCCCATCGGATGTGCTCGGGGTGGACTGCGGACGAACCCTGGCGCGTATGACAACTCACCTCGATTCCATCGCTGCGTGCGACGTAGTGCAGCTCACCGGCATGGCGGGTGAGATCGGGTCGAATTCGGCCGAGTTGGTCCGCCGTATCACCGCCCTCGGGGGTGGTCGTGCATGGTCGATGTATGCGCCGCTGGTCGTATCCGACGCGCAGACCTGCGCGGCGTTGCGTAGCAGTCGAGGTATCCAGGAGACGTTGAGTCATCACCGGTCGGTGACGAAAGCTGTTGTCTCCATCGGTGCGTGGAAGCCCGGGCTGTCTCAGGTGTACGACCTGCTCGCTCCGGGCGAAGCGCGGCAGTGGGCGGATCACGGAGTGGTGGCCGAATCGTGTGCCTTGATGCTCGACCGCGACGGGCGACGAATCCACGGGCTCGATGATCGGCGAATGGGCGTGTCGGAGGAGTCTCTTCGGAGCATCGACCACGTCATCGCCATCGCGGCGGGGGAGTCGAAGCGGGATGCGGTCCTGGCGGTGCTGAAGTCCGGCTTGGTGTCGTCGTTGATCATCGACGCGAACACGGCGGCGAGTTTGGTGCGCTGACGCTCCGCGTCGTTCGCAACGGCGTGACGCTCCGCGTCAGTGGCACGGTTGAGTGCACCAGGGTGCACTTAACCGCGCCACTGATATGGGAACAACTTTGTCAAGAGGGCAGGGTGAGACGCCGCCGGGGAGCGACCCCGACGGCGTCTCTGCGCTTCGTCGGTGAGTCTGTGGTGGTGAGCGTGTCGTATCTCGACGCGCGGTCAGACTGATATACGCGGGTTGGGTACCGCAGGACGGGTGTTCGGCAGGATCGTATCCGCGTATCTGGCATCGAGCGTCGACCGTGCAGGTCTGCTCACAGGGGCGTCGCGGGTCGATCCACGCGCTGTCACCACCGGTGTCTCTGGCCGGCGAAGCGGGTTCAGGAGGGTCTCAGCAGTCCATCACTGCCAGTGACCAGCACCAGCCGGCCATCTCTCGTGCGATGGCGACGTTGGCTACTACGGGCCGTTTGCGGCGTTCGGTGAATCGGACCCACCGATTGTGCAGGCGATGGTTGCCGGCATTGCCGCGAGCTCGTGCTGCGGCCGGGGCCAGGTCCCACCGTTTGGTCATGGTGGCGCCGAGCGTGTAGTGCGGGCGGTGTTGCCAGGCGGACTCGATGAGCAACCTGCGTATGTGTGTGTTGCCGGTCTTGGTGATCGACCCCTGCGCCCGCGATCCGCCAGAGGAGTGTTCACTCGGTACCAGTCCGACGAACGATCCAATTGTGTTGCCAGTGAAGCGGTTCCAGTCTCCGATTTCCACTGCCAAGGAGAATCCGGTCAGCGTCGCCACCCCGCGTAAGCATCCGAGTCGATGCACGATGGGTGTGAATTCGCTGTCGGCGGCCATCGCCTCGATTGCTGCATCCAACCTGTCACGGCGCGCGGTCATGGTCAGTACGTGGTCGTAGTCGGCGTCGAATGCCAATCGCGTCGCGGGCATAGTCAATGCTCGGCGCGCGTCCCCCCGCAGCCATCGGTCGTGGCCCTGGGTCCAGGCGTTGCCAGCGCAGTAGACGATGCCATGACGCAGAAGTAGTTTGGACAACCGGTGCCGCGAGCGCATCAGGTCACCTCGGCAGTCCTCGCGGGCACGCACGAGATCACGCGCCGCTTCCTGTTCGACGGTCGGGATCGAGATCGAGGTGATCTCGTCCAGACGCAGAAGTTTCGCCAGGTGCAGTGCGTCGCGGGCGTCGGTTTTGATGCGGTCACCTGCAGGTCGCTGCAATTTCGACGGCGCTGCGACTTCGCAGCGGATGCCCGCTTCCGTCAGCGCCCTGTAGAGCCCGAACCCGGTCGGGCCTGCTTCGTACGCGACCGCAGTCGGGCCGGGTAACGAGGCTATCCAGGATCGGATGTGTTCGTAATCCGGGGTCAACGTGGATCTGAAAATTTCGCCGCTCACGCCGTCGATCGCTGCTGCCGCGACCGAACGTGCGTGCACATCGAGACCAACACTCGTACGCTCAGTAATCACCGGGGCCTCCCACCACTGTTGGATAGACCGAGCAGGGCCAAATTCCTACTCGGTAACCCACGAACATGGGTGAGAGGGGCCCCGGCCCGCATCCCCCGAAGCTGATGAAATCTCCGGGGCACCCTCATACCGTCTGGCGGCGGAGCCGCCAGCCGAAAATCCTGCACGATGGCATCTCATCCGGGACGGGTGATTCGGAATCGACCGACCAGCTGCATAGTCGTGGGACAACAGCTGCCAAGCGGGTGAATTCGTGACTGCTGCAACGAAAACAGGTTCGGGGCTCGTGCTGACAGTGCTGGCGTCGAGTCAGTTCTTGATGACGCTGGACAGTTCGGTCATGAACGTGTCGATGGCTCAGGTTGCAGCCGACTTGGACACGACAATTACCGGGATCCAGACGGCGATCACGCTCTACACGCTGGTGATGGCGACGCTCATGATCACCGGGGGCAAGATCGGCACCATCATGGGACGGCGCCGAGCATTTGCCCTCGGTCTCGTCATCTACGGCCTCGGGTCGCTCATCACCGCGCTGGCACCGAATCTTCCGGTGCTGTTCATCGGGTGGTCGCTACTGGAAGGCATGGGTGCGGCACTGATCATGCCTGCCATCGTTGCGTTGGTTGCGGCGAACTTCCCTCCTGAAAGGCGAGCAGCAGCATACGGTCTGGTCGCTGCAGCGGGCGCGATGGCGGTAGCGGCGGGGCCGTTGATCGGGGGAGCGGTGACCACGTTCGCCTCGTGGCGTTACGTTTTCGTCGGTGAGGTCGTTCTCGTCGTTGTGATCTTGTTGGTGTTGCGTCGTATCAAGGACGTTCCACCTGCACGAGTTCGGCTTGATCTGGTCGGCTCCGCGCTCTCGGTTGCCAGCCTGGGTCTGATCGTGTTCGGCGTGCTCAGATCGGGTGAGTGGGGATGGATTCGGCCGAAACCGGGAGGCTCCGAGATCGCGGGCTTGTCACCGGTGATCTGGTTGCTGTTGGCCGGAACGATGCTCTTGTATGTATTCATGAGATGGCAGACGCATCTTGCCGAGTCCGGCGGAGAACCGTTGATCGATCCGCGGCTGCTTCGCAACCGTCAATTGACCGGTGGGCTCACCATGTTCTTTGCGCAGTTCACAGTCCAGGCGGGCGTGTTCTTCACCGTGCCGCTGTTCCTGTCGGTCGTTCTGGAACTGAGCGCCCTTCAGACCGGCATACGACTCATCCCGCTGTCGATTGCGTTGCTCGTCGCAGCCGCGGGCATTCCGAAGCTGTGGCCTCACGCGAACCCTCGTCGAGTTGTGCGGTGGGGTTTGGCGTCGATGATCATCGGCATCCTGGTGTTGGTCGCGGGTCTCGATCCGGGTGCCGATGCCGGCATCGTGGCGATACCGATGCTTCTGATGGGTCTGGGGCTCGGGGCCCTGGCCTCGCAGCTCGGCGCGGTGACGGTATCGGCCGTCCCGGATTCCCAAAGTGCAGAGGTCGGCGGGCTACAGAACACCGCCACCAATCTCGGTGCATCGCTGGGAACTGCGTTGATTGGGTCGGTACTCATCGCAACCCTGAGCGCGACGATCGTTGCGGGCATCCAGTCGAACCCCGATGTTCCGGCCGCAGTGAGGGAGCAGGCCACCACCGAGCTCGCCAGCGGTGTTCCGTTCTTGTCCGACAGCCAGCTGAAGGCTGCACTGAACGAGACGTCCGTGCCGGACTCGGCCACTCAGGAGATAGTGGACCTCAATGCGGACGCTCGGCTCGAGGCGCTCCGAGTTGCGCTGGCGCTGGCAGCTCTGCTGGGGCTGGCAGCCTTGTTCTTCACGGGCAATATTCCGCGGCAGGCACCTACCGCTCAGGTGCCCGAGGGCCCGTAGTTTCACGGCAATGAAATACGCTTCGTCAGCGTGTCCAGCGAATCCTGATGGGGCCCTTGGCTGTCGACGGGTCGACGACGGTACCCTTCTGGGTGATCTCCACTTCGCCGGCGTCGACCAAACGGCGGGCCGCGCGCCGCACGGGTTCCATCAGTTCGCGCCACTCGGTCTCGGACATCGCACGCGCAACGTCCGACGGGCAGATCGTCGAGTCACGAGAGCGGGCATCGAGCAGCTCGCGAATCTTCGCTTCGAGCTCGCGGTCCGATGCGGTCACCTTGTGTCGACGGCAGGCATCGCTGCAATATTTGATGTCATCCCAGTTCTTCTCCCACTTCTTGCGCCACTCGATGCGCCGACCGCAGGATGCACACGTCTTGTCCGGCGGCGTCGACTGCTTGGTTCGGTGTGCGTGGGCCACCGAAACCACTGTAGCTTTCGTCAGCGATGGGTGGTGGAGACGAAGTGGTGGGTCGCAGCGTCGACGATTTGCGCCGGCGTCACATCGATCTCGTCGTCGAGCCAGGCGACGACGAGTTCGGCGAGGCCTCCGATGAACAGCATGCCGTTGATTTGTGACTGCGGCTCCGGCCAGGCTCGCTCGCCGTACAGGTCGCGGGCCTGATCAGCGACGAATTTGGCGAAGTCCCGCATCGATTCGCGTCGATGTGCGCGGAGTGAGTCGACGGCAGCGGATTCGATCATCGCGACTCGTCCCTTGCGTCGATCCTCGGTCAGGACGGTGACGAAGGCCGCGATGGCGTTGCGCACCTGACCTTCTACGGTGTCAGCTGGAGTGTGCAGTGCGGTCAGGGCCGCGGCTCGAATTTCCTCGGCAATGGCATCGACGACGTGCCGGAGGAGATCGTCTCTGCTGCTGAAGTTCTGGTAGAAGTAGCGTTCGGTGAGCTTTGCCTGCGCGCAGATCGCGGTCATCGTCGCGCCCGCTGCGCCGGCGGTGCCGAAGACTTCGAGACCGGCTTCGAGCAAGCGCGTCCGACGCTCGGTTGCGCGGTCGTCTGCGCTCATGCCCGCATAACGGCGTGTCGTCGGAGTCATGGATAGATGTTGACAGATGCTCTCGCTGTGACGCACACTACAGTTATCTGACATGGCTTCCTGTCAGATTGACGGAGGTTGAACATGTCTCGGATTCTTGCCGCTCCACCTGCAGATTCGCGCCTCGAAGCAGTCTCCGGCGACGGGGGACTTCCTGTTGTCGGGCACACCCTCGAGTACATCAAGGACCCCTTGGCGCTGTTCGGACGGCGGTGGGAGAAGTACGGCGAGGTGTCGTGGTTGACCATGGCAGGGCAGCGCTGGATCACCGTCCTCGGACCGGATGCATGCCAGCAGGTTCTACAGAACAAGGACAAGGCATTCGTCAACAGTGACGGATGGTCGTTGCTGATCGGCCCGTTCTTCCACGGTGGGCTCATGCTGCTGGATTCCGAGGAGCACCTTCGTCACCGCCGAATCATGCAGCAGGCCTTCACACGTGACCGCCTCACCAAGTCCGTCGAATCCCTCAATCCCGTCGTCAGCGCGGGACTGGATGCGTGGTCCGCAGCCGACGGTTTCCTGGTGTACCCCGCTTTGAAATCCCTCACTCTCGACATCGCGACAAGCATCTTCATGGGTGGGGCCGAGGGCAGCACCGAGGCTGAAATAGCGGAGATCAACGCCAGTTTCGTCGCGTGCGTGCAGGCGGCGACGTCTATCGTCCGGTACCGGTTGCCGGGCACGCGGTGGAAGCGTGGACTCGACGGCCGGAAGGTTCTCGACGCCTTCTTCCGGCGGTACCTCCCGGCCCGGCGTGCGAACGAGACCGACGACCTCTTCTCGGTGTTGTGCCACATCGAATCCGATACAGGCCAGCGCTTCACGGACGACGAAGTGGTCGACCATATGATCTTCCTGCTGATGGCAGCCCACGACACCTCGACCATCACACTCTCGACGATGATGCAGTACCTCGGACAGCATCCTGAGTGGCAGCGCAAGTGTCGGGCGGAGTCGACGGCACTGGGTACCGATTCACCGACGCTGACGCAGCTCGACGAACTGCACTCACTCGACCTGGTCATGAAAGAGTGCCTCAGGTTGGTCTCACCGACTCCCGTCGTCGCTCGGCGGGCGGTGAAAGACACCGAGGTTCAGGGCAAATACGTCCCCGCAGGGACGTACGCGTCGGTCGCGCCACACTTCACCCACCATATGGCGCAGTACTGGCCGAACCCCGAGGTGTTCGATCCTGGCCGGTTCGACACCGACCGATGCGAGGACAAAGTGCATCGCTACGCGTGGGAGCCGTTCGGCGGTGGAGTGCACAAGTGCATCGGCATGTTCTTCGCCGGCGCCGAAATCAAGACGATCATGCACCACCTGCTACTGCGCTACGACTGGGCTGTGGACACCGATTACGTTGCGCCGCTGAACTTCACCTCACTGCCGTTCCCGGAAGACGGACAACCGGTGGACCTGCGACTTAGATGAGTCGGTCGATCAGCCACCCGACGATATCGGCCGTGACCTCGTCGCGGTTTGTCTCGTTCACGATTTCGTGTCGCGCGCCCTGGTAGATCTTGACGGTCACATCGCTCATGCCGGCTTCACGGTAGCGGGACGCCAACTGTTCGATCAGCTGCCCGCCACCGGCCAGTGGATCGTCGGATCCCGAGGCGATCAAGAGTGGGAGATCGGAGCGAATTTCACCGAGCTCGTGCGGGTCTGCGAGCTTGTTCGCCTCGGTGAAAAGTGCGGGGACGGTGGTCTCGGGCAAGTCGAAACCGCACAGCTCGTCGGCGACGTAGGCGTCGACCTCGGCTTCGTCGCGTGAGAGCCACTCGTATCCCGTGCGATGCTCGAATGCGCTGTTGAAGACGCTCAGGTCGCCGGCCGGGGCGTCGACCATTCCGGCTGCGAGGACATCGAGTGTAGTGGATCCCGACAGGACGACCCCCGTATACAGGTCGGAGCGTTCGATCAGGACATGTTGCGCAGCAAACGATCCCATCGAGTGCGCGAAGAGGAACAGTGGGAGGTCCGGATAGTCGTTCAGCAGTGCTTCACCGAGTTGCTCGATGTCCGCCCACAATGCGGCGAAGCCGACCGACCCGAAGTCTCCAGCTGTCTCGGCGATCGACACGCCGTGCCCGCGATGGTCGGACGCGACGACATGGAACCCGGCGTCGTTCAAGGCCGCGGCGAACCGTGCGTACCGGCGGCCGTGCTCGGCGAGCCCGTGCGCGATCTGTACGACGCCGCGGGCGGGCTCGACCGAGGTGGCCCAGGTGTAGGTCGAGATATCGAGCTGGTCCTGCTTCGAGATGTACGACGATGCTGCGGCGGTCATGAAGGTCTCCTTCGGCGGGCGCTGAGGGCGGGGGCGCTGAGAAGGAACATATCGCTTCGGCCTTGTTGTCCGTTCGCAGATCGTCGTATTCGACTCCGCGCGCCCGCTAGTTCTCGTCGATGACCGAGTACGACGAGGCGTCGCCCGCGATCGATCGGCTCGAGGTTCCGTCGACGCCGACCGGGATGTCGCCTGCAAGGGTGATGCGCTCGAGACGGCGGTACTGCTCGTCGTAGTCGGCGACGGCATAGTGCTGGGTCGCACGGTTGTCCCAGATGGCGACGTCGCCGAGCTGCCACGACCACCGAGTAGTGTTCTCCAGCTTGGTCACTCGTTCCTGAAGTAGGTTGAAGACGGTCTGCGATTCCTTCGACGACAGACCGACGAAACCCTTGACGAAGTGGCCGAGTACAAGTGTCTTCTCGCCGGTCACCGGGTGGATTCGAACGACAGGATGCTCCGTCTCGAAGTACGTCGATTGGAACTCCGCGCGGTACTCTGTCGTCTTTTCGTCGGCGATCTTCTCGGCCGCCGTCGCGGCATAGTCGTAGACGTTGGTGTGCACGGCCCGCAGGCTCTCGGTCAAGGCCTTCAGTGAGTCCGGCAGCGCGTTGTACGCTGCCGTCGACGACGCCCACACTGTGGTCCCGCCGTATTCGGGCAGTGCGACGGCACGCAGAATGGATGCCTTGGGGATGCGGTCGACGAAGGTGACGTCCGAATGCCAGCTGTTCGCCTTACCGTATTCGGAGTCGATGGCGAGCGTCTTCACCCCGCGAGAGGTGACGGTGGGGTGCGGCGTGGTCGGGGTGCCGAGCTGTTCTGCGAACGCGTACTGCCCGTCTTCGTCGAGGTGGTGCTGACCGCGGAAGAAGATGACCTTGTGTTCGGCGAGCGCAGCACGGATGAGGTCGACGGTGGTGGAGGCGAGATCGCCACCGAGCGTGACGCCGTCGATGCGCGCGCCGATGTGCTGGCCGAGTTTGACCACCTCGGCCTGCTGTGTGGGTGCAAAGGATGTCGACATGGTCAGCCTTTCAGTGAGGTGGTTCGTGACGGAAGCGCGGGCAGTCCGTAGTGGCCGCGCAGGGTGGTTCCGGTGTATTCAGTGCGAAAGAGTCCGCGCTGCTGGAGAATCGGGACGACCTGGTCGACGAAGATGTCGAGTCCGCCGGGAAGGTACGGGGGCATGATGTTGAAACCGTCGGCCGCACCGCCGTCGAACCACAGCTCGAGCTCGTCGGCAAGTTGTTCGGGGGTTCCGGCGAACGTCCGGTGACCGCGTCCTCCGCCGAGCAGTCCGATCAGCTGCCGCACAGTCAGTTCCTCGGTCTCGGCCAGGTTCTTCACCAACTGGTAGCGGCTCTTGTTGCCGCGGATCTGTTCGATCGGGGGCAGCGGGGGCAGTGGGGAATCGAGGGAGTGCCCGCTGAGATCGGTTCCGAGCATCCACGACAGCTGCCGCAGTGAGTACTCCGGCGAGATGAGGTCGGTGAACTCGGCCTCGAGACCCACTGCGTCCGCCTCGGTGTCCGCCAGGTACGGCACGATCCCGGGCAGGACCTTCAGGTCGTCGGGAGCCCTACCGAAACGCCTCAGGCGTGACTTCAGGTCTCGGTAGAAGTCCTGGCCTTCGGTCAGGGTGCGCTGCGCGGTGAAGACGGCCTCGGCGTACTGGGCGGCGAAGTCCTTGCCGCTCGCCGATGACCCAGCCTGCACCAGAAGCGGGCGTCCCTGCACCGAGCGCGGTGAATTGAGTGGCCCGCGTACCGAGAATCGAGGGCCCCGATGGTCGATGGTGTTGACCTTGTCGCTGTCGGCGAAGATGCCGGACTCCTCGTCGAGCACAAGGGCGTTCTCGTCCCAGCTGGACCACAACGCAGTGGCGACGTCGACGAACTCGGCGGCGCGGTCGTAGCGTCCGGCGTGATCGGGCACCTCGTCGTAGCCGAAGTTCGCGGCCTCGTCCACACCGCCCGACGTGACGATGTTCCAGCCGGCTCGGCCACCGCTGATGTGATCGAGCGAGGTGAACTTGCGGGCAAGGTTGAACGGTTCGTTGTATCCGGTGGATGCCGTCGCGATCAGGCCGACGCGGCTGGTGACTGCGGCCATTGCGGTCAGCAGCGTGATGGGCTCGAAGATCGCCGGTGCGTTGTTGCGCACCCTCGGGCCGGTAGCGAGATTGTCCGCGAAGAACACCGAGTCGAGCTTGCCGCGCTCGGCGAGTCTCGCGAGATCTTGGAAGTGGGCGACGTCGAGCACCCGAGTGGCGTCGGTGCGTGGGTGCCGCCACGCGGCTTCGTGATGGCCGACGCCCATCAGGAATGCATTGAGGTGCAATTGCTTTCGTGTCATGTCTGCTCCTAGGTGTTCTGGCGCCAGCGGGAGAATCGGCGTTCGACGGCAACGATGACACCGTTGAATGCGAGACCCACGAGGGAGATCGCGATGATGCCCGCGTACATGTTCGGTATCTGGAAGTTCAGCTGAGATGCGGTGATCAAGTAGCCCAGTCCTGCTTTGGCGCCGACCATTTCCGCGGCGATCAACACGAGAATCGACGACGCCGCAGCCATGCGGATGCCCGTGAATATCGTCGGGACCGCGGCGGGCAGGATCACTTTCTGGAACAATCTCAGCGGTGGTAGTCCCAGTGATCGGGCGGACTTGACCAGCAACGAGTCGACGGTGCGAACGCCGGAGATCGTGTTGAGGAGGATCGGAAAAGAGCTGGCATACAACACGAGTGCGATCTTCGATGTCTCCCCGATGCCCAGGATGAGGATGAAGACCGGGAGTAGTGCGAGTGCTGCTGTGTTGCGGAACAATTCGAGGATGGGTCCGAGGAACTCGGCGACCGGCTTGTACCAGGCGATCGCGACACCCAGTGGGACCGCGATCGCGATGGCGATCGAAAAGCCAGTCAGTGCACGAGTCAGGCTGGCAGACAGGTGCTCCCACAGCTGCCCGTTCAGGATCAGCTCGACGAAGGCCTCGCTGACCACCGAGAACGGGGGAAGGAAGACGGCGTCGACCAGGCCGAAGCGAGGAGCGAGCTCCCAGATTCCGAGGAATACCGCGATCGCGATCAGCGGTTTGACGACGGTCCAGCTCGAGGACAGGCCGCGACGGCCGCGAGATGGCGTGGCGAGCGCTGTGCCCGTGGGTCGTGCGAGTAGGTCAACCATGAGATGCTCCTGCCGATTCGAGTTCGGTCGATCGCGCGCGTTCCACTTCGCCATGCAGCAGCGTCCACACGTGGTGACGCAGCGATCGGAACTGGGCGCTGGACCGAACGTCGGCGACGCTGCGGTCGATGGCGACGTCGACGACGGTCTTGATCCGTCCAGGACGCGAGGTCAGTACTGCAACGCGTTGCCCCAGGTAGATTGCTTCGTCGATGCCGTGCGTGATGAAGACGATGGTCTTACCCGTTGCCTTCCAGATTCGGAGCAGCTCGTCCTGCAGAGATTCTCTGGTCTGGGCGTCGAGAGCGGCGAACGGTTCGTCCATCAGCAGGACCTCGGGGTCGAATGCGAGGCTGCGCGCAATTGCGACGCGTTGCTTCATGCCGCCCGACAGTTCGTGTGGGTAGTGCTCGGCGAAGCTGTCGAGCCCGACAAGTTCGAGATACCGCTGTGCGACCTCGCGGCGCTCCTTCTTCGGTAGACCTTTTGCTTCCAGCTCGAACTCGATGTTGTGCCTGGCCGTACGCCACGGAAGCAAGGCGTACTGCTGGAAGACGATCCCGCGGTCGAGGCCAGGACCTGTGATCGGAGTGCCGTCGAGCAGGATGCGGCCCGAGGTCGGTTCGGTGAGGCCGCCGAGTAGATCGAGCAGGGTGGACTTGCCGCAACCGCTCGGCCCGACGAGTACGAGGAACTCCCCGCTGGCGACCTCGAGGCTGATGTCGTCCACTGCGGTGAACGGGTCGCTGTCACTGCGGGTCGCGAACTGCTTGGTGACGCCGTCCAATACCAGTTTTGCTGTGTTGGTGCTCATTTCGACTCCAGCTGCGCTTGGCCGTTCGCGTACGGATTGAATTCGTTGGTGTAGATGTCCGACGGTGTGATCGACTCGTCGAGTCCCTCGTTGCGTTGAAGCCAGTCGATCCAGATTCCGAATTCCTCGTCCGCGATGACGCCACCGGGCGCGACGGACGAGCTTTTCCAGTAGTCGACGAGATCAGGGTTCTCGTTGCGACCGCGACCGGCGATGATGTCCTTGTACTTGGCGATCACGTCTGCACGGGGGACGGTCTGCGTCCAGTGGATCGCGCGGGCGACACCCTGTACGAAGTCCTGCACAGCGTCGCGGTTCTGCTCGATGAAGTCCTTTCTGAGGACGTAGGTGCCGTAGGAGAACGTCCCGTAGAGCGACTCGTCGGTGAAGAGTTCACGAAGGCCGCCGCGTTCGGTGGCAGTCTGGCGGAACACCGATCCGAGTGTGCCGACATCGATCTGGCCTTGTCGCAGAGCCTGTTCGGTGTTCACCGGTGGCACGACGGTCAGCTCGACCTGCGCAATTTCGTCCTTCGTCAGACCCTGCTGGGCGAGCCACTCCCGAACGATGAACTCTGCGTGGGCGCCGAGGGTGTTCATCGCAACTTTCTTGCCGATGAGGTCCCTCGCGGTTCGGATGGGGCTGTCCTCGAGTACGTAGAAGCCGTTGAAGGTCTCCTTGTCGGCGCCGTAGTACGAGATGACCGACTGGATAGGCGATTGTGCGGCAGCCAGTTTGACGATGGCACCGTTGAATGCGCCGCCGAATTCGGTGTCGCCAGTGGCAGCGGATTGGATGTCCTGCGGGCCGCTGGTGGTGTCACCCACCCAGTTCAGCGACACCTTGTCGAAGTAGCCGAGATTGTCGGCCAGTTCGGGGAATGTCACTTGACTCGCTGAACCTTGGTAGCGAAATACGGTCTTTCCGTCGGCGGTCTTCTCGGCGTCGGACGAACCCGAGCATCCCGTGATCACCGCCGAGCCTGCCACCAGGGCAGCAATCAGCGCGACGACCTTGCGGTGAAGTGGTTTCGGATACATCGGGTGTGTTCCTCCGGTGCGTGCATCGGGACGGGCATTGCCGCTGTAGCGGCGTTCCGATGAACGTACGGCCGAACGAACCGGGTGAACACGGTTGGAATCACGGTGATTTCATGGAGGTACGACGGCGCGGTCGTAGGCGCGCGCGGAATTGCCAGACGCTCACGGAATTGCTAGCAACTAGTGTCGCGTGTTTGAATTGGTTTGACAGTGTCGGGATGCGAAAATGAGGGATGCGAATCGCACCTCTCGGGTTGATCGACGGCGACAGGGACAAGCTCGAAGCGATCTTGCGGGCACCGACCGCGCCTGCAGGGTTGGCGTTGCGGGCGAGGATCGTGTTGCTCGCCGCCGATGGGGTGTCGAATTCGGAGATCGCACGCAGGTGCGGCGTTTCGCGTCCGACGGTGATCACCTGGCGTGGACGGTACGGCGAACGAGGCATCGACGGCCTGTCGGACCTGCATCGATCGGGCCGGCCGCGGACGCTCGATCACTCGGCGATCGTGACAGCGACGTTGATGCCGCCACCGAAGAAACTCGGTGTCACACATTGGAGTTCGAGGTTGCTAGCCGACCATCTCGGGATAAGTTTCTACGCTGTAGCCAACGCTTGGCGTGAGTACGGTGTGCAGCCGTGGCGGGCGGAGACGTTCAAATATTCCACCGACCCGGAGCTCGTCGCCAAGGTCCACGATGTCGTCGGTCTGTACCTCGATCCACCCGAGAACGCGATCGTATTGTCACTGGACGAAAAGTCCCAGATCCAGGCCCTCGACCGCACCCAACCGATGCTCCCGATGCAGCCCGGTTCGGTCGAGAGGCACACCCACGACTACAAACGACATGGCACCACAACACTGTTCGCAGCACTCGATATCGCCACCGGCAAGGTCACCGCCTCCTGCAAACCGCGCCACCGCAGTACCGAATACCTGGCGTTCCTCAAACAGGTCGCACGGGCCTACCCCAGCCAGGAGCTGCACCTGATCGCCGACAATTACGCCACCCACAAGACCCCCGAAGTCAAAGCCTGGCTAGCCGAGAACCCCCGCATCGCAGTCCATTTCACTCCGACATCAGCGTCGTGGCTCAATCTCGTCGAAGTGTGGTTCGGGGTCATCCAACGTCAAGCACTCGGCCGCGGCGTCTTCACCTCCGTCACCGATCTGACATCGAAAATCCGTGCGTTCATCAACGGCTGGAACACCCGCGCCACACCATTCGTCTGGACCAAAACCCCGGAGGAAATCCTCAAGAAAGCGACCCGTAAAACGACTTCAAACACGAGCCACTAGGTGCGCGGCTGGCAATTCCGTGAGCGTCTACAGAGTTATGCCTCTGGCGTCTCGACTACGGGCGTCGCGAAATGTTCTACGACCGGGAACGGGGCGTAGAAGTGATGCAGCAGCTTCTTCCACTGCTGGTACTCGTTCGACCGGCGGAAGCCCTCGGTGTGGTCCTCGAGCCTCTCCCACTCGACGAGCAGTAGGTAGACATCGGGACTCTCGATCCCTCGGGACAATCGCAGGCTCACGAAACCGGGCATCTCCGAGATGATCGACGAGGCCTGAGCGAATGCAGCTTCGAACTCCTTGGTGCGCGTGGGTAGGACGTTCAGAAGCGCGTGTTCCAGGATCATCGGCACAGTATGTGGCACAACCCCCTGGCGAGCGGTGATTCAGTCGGTTCGCTTCTTGGTCCCCGGCAGAATTCCGGCGTCGATGACGGCTTTCACGTAGGGCCGCACGCTGGAGATCAGTTCCTCGGCGTCGTCGATGCCCCGCCAGATGGACGACGCGAGAACATCGGTGCGCTGCTCGATGTGCGCGTCGAGTTCGACGCCCTGCTCGGTGAGGGTTTCGCCTGCCTCGGTGGTGGTCAGCAGTCCACGCGACGCCAGACGCCGCGCGGCTGCATCCCATTCATCGTCCGACCACTGCCGCGTCAGCTGAGTGATGCGTTTGCCGAGTACGCGCCGAGCTTTCGGATCCGGATGAACGGCTTCGTGGAACACGACGGCCTCCGTCGGATCCAACTGTGCGTCGACGAGGGCTGCTAGGTGGCCGTCGCCGCGCCACTCCCTGATGACAGCGATGGAGTGCCACAGAGCAAGGTGCGGAGCGTCGGGACGTTCGGACGAATGCCACGCTGCGGACAACGTGCGGCCGGCGAAGACGGCGGTGTCACCGAGGCCTCGTAAACGGTTGCCGATTTTGACGAGCTGGGGATCGGTCGTCAACGGTCCCAGCGCATCGGCCAGGACGGAGTCGAGCAACTCCCATCGTCGTGCGGTGATCGTGTCGAGCCCTGCGGCGACTGCCGACGGCCAGACCCTCTCGATCAACTCGGGGTTGAAGTTGTAGAACGCAGCTGCCACGACGCTCGCCGACGTCTCACCGAGAGGGGCGGCCCGGGATCCGAAGTACCAGGCGTGACCGTCGAGGCCGGTGTCTTTGCCTGCCGACTTCAGCTGCGGATTGAAGTACGCCGTGATGTGAAACGGCTCGAACGTCGTGTAGGCAGCGCGGGCAATGGCGGGCAACGTCTCCAGGCTCATGGCTGTCGAACCTACCCGTCCGATCGCCGCCCACGGTGGAGGTCGATGGAACCGTTCGACCGCCGGTCGCGTCCAACAGATCAAGTGCCGCCTGTGGCCGACGACGGAGGATGGATGAAGAACGACGATTCCACGAACGAGCTGCTCTATCGACCCGAATGGCATCCACACTGGCCAAGGCCCTTGAACCTGTTTTGGTTGGTCGCGGCTGCCACGTCGGGAGTTGCGCTCGTGTTGGCTGTTGTGACAATTCCCGAAGTGATCGTCGACCATTCCTGGGGCGAGTTGGCGCAGCGAATCGCACTCGTTCTGTTCCTGACCGGGGGTGTGTCGGTGGGACTGACCCTGGCCGGACTGTCACGCTCTCGTGTACCGAAATCGGTGGTGCCGATCGACGACGCCCAGCTTGGTCCAGGCGTGCTGGTGCGCCGAAGATCGCGAGGGTTCCTGGTCGCGGGCCTGCTGGCACTAGCGTTGTTTTTCTTCGCTTCCGGTGATGGGTTCGGGCTTTTCTCAGGGCTCCTTGCGTGTGCGAGCGCAGTCACGGTTCTGCTGCTGCCGCGCACTCAGGTTTCGCTACACGTGGATGGGATTCTGCGGAGTTCGCTGCGGTTCGGCCTCCGCGGACCGGAGCGCACGGGGGACTTTCTGCGTTGGGAGGACATAGATGGTGTGAAGGCCGAAACCTCCTACGTGCGGGTGAACATGTACGTCGTCCGGAACCCGATCATTCGAATACGGTCCGCCCACCTCGTTCCGAAGCGCACTCTGCAGCGCGACGACACCCACAATTCCATTGTTGTCCGTGCACACGAACTGGCGGTCGATCCAAATTCGTTGATGACGCTGGTGATGTGGTGCAGGGAAAATCGCTGGGCACGTGCAGCATTGGCGGACACAGACGCTCGTCTCCTGCTCGAAAGCCCACCCGTGCGCGAGAGGCTGCGTTTGTCGCGTGACGCTCCGCTGAGGCTGTGACGGCCGGTGTCAGCCTCCCAGGCTCTTGGCCAGGTAAGTTCCCGTGTGCGTATCGGCATGTATCAAGTTCTCGACCGTTCCCGTGAACACAACTTCGCCGCCGCCCAGGCCGCCGTCGGGGCCGAGGTCGATGACCCAGTCTGCCGCCGCGACGACATCGAGGTTGTGCTCGATCACGATCACGCTGCGGCCTTCGGCGACCATGCCGGACAAGAGGGCAATGAGGTTCGAGACATCCGACGGGTGCAAACCGGTGGTCGGCTCGTCGAGAACCAGAATGGACGACGAACCGATGAGTTCGGTGGCGAGTTTCAGTCGCTGCCGTTCACCACCGGACAATGACGAAAGGTTCTGTCCCAGAGAAAGATAACCGAGTCCGACGTCCGAGCAGCGATGCAGGATGTCACGGATCTTCTTGACTTCGAAGAAGCCCTGCGCGTCCTCGACAGACATCTCGAACACGTCCGCAATGCTGATGTCGTCGACGGTATGCCTCATGGCGCCCGGCCGAAAACGTCTGCCCTGGCACGTTTCACACGTGCTCGATACTGGCTCGGTGAATCCCAGATCGGTGAAGATGATGCCGCTGCCCTGGCAATCCGGGCATGCGCCGTCGGAGTTGGGCGAGAACAACGACGCGGGTTGACCGGTTCTCTTGGCGAAGTACGCGCGGATCGGATCCAGCAAACCGGAGTAGGTCGCAGGGGAGGAGCGGCGAGACCCGCGGATGGGGGCCTGATCGATGATCACCGCATCCGGGGCCACGGAACGTAGATGGCCGTGGATCAGGCTGGACTTGCCCGAGCCCGCGACTCCGGTGACTGCCGTCAGAACACCGAGCGGTATGTCCGCGCTGACGTTGTGCAGATTGTGAGTGTCGGCGCCGGTGATGTGCAGAAAATCCGTGGGTGTACGCGGCGTTCGCAGTGCAGCACCGTCGCGTCGAAGGGCCTTGCCGGTTCTGGTGTCCGCATTTCGTAGCTGCTCGTATGTGCCCTCGAACACGACGGTGCCCCCGGCTTTTCCTGCGCCCGGACCTATTTCGACGACGCGGTCGGCGATCGCCATCACCTCTGGATCATGCTCGACGACGAGTACCGTGTTTCCTTTGTCTCGCAACGCAAGCAACATATCGTTCAGTCGATGCACATCGCGAGGGTGCAGTCCGGTCGTGGGTTCGTCGAACACGTAGAGCATGTCGTTGAGCGTCGCGCCGAGATGGCGAACCATCTTGATGCGCTGCGATTCACCACCGGACAGCGAGGAGGTTGCGCGGTCCAGGCTGAGGTAGCCGAGACCGAGGTCGACGAGTCTGCGGAGCTGCAGCACAATTTCGGCGCTGAACGTGTCCAGGTCCTTCAGTGTCCATCCTTCGATACGGTCGGCGAGATCGGAGACCTGCATGGCGAAGGCGTCGGGCAGCGAAAGCCCCTCGAGAGTGGCGTTCCGAATCGTCTCGTTGTAGCGAGTGCCGCCGCACGACTGGCAGGTTCCGCGGGTGACGATCCGGTCGAAGGCGACTTTGGCTTTGCCTTTCAGTGCGTCTGCGTCCTTGGAGAGGTAGCTGCGCCGGAAGCGCGAGATGATGCCCTCGTAGCTCTTCATGATCGCCTCGGCGTTGACCACCTCGATCTCGCCGGGTTTCGCGTCGAAGAAGATGTGTCGCTCGCGGGCCGAGTACTGCTCGATGGGGACGTCCAGGTCGAACAGTCCGGAGTCGGCGAACACGCGGTAGGGCCACTTGCCGGGTTCGAAGTCCGGATGCTTGAAGGGGCCCTCGCGCAGCGATTTCGACTCGTCGACCAGCTCGTCGATGTCGACGATCTTCGCCTCACCGAGTCCGTCGCACTCAGGGCACATACCTGCCGGGTCGTTGAACGAGAAGGCGTTGGCATAGCCGATCGACGGCTTGACCCCACGAGACCACAGCATCCGTAGCCAGTCGCCGATGTCGGTGATGGTGCCGACGGTCGAACGCGGCCCACCGAACAGACGCTTCTGGTCGACGATGATCACCGCAGACAGATTGGCGATGAGGTCCGCGTCAGGGCGACCGTAGGACGGGAGGAACGTCTGCGCGAACGCCGTGAACGTCGAGTTGATCTGGCGTTGAGCTTCGGCCGCGATCGTGTCGAATACCAGGGAAGACTTGCCGGATCCGGAGACACCGGCGAAGACGATGAGTGTCCGTTTCGGAAGGTTCAGGTCGATGTCGTGCAGATTGTTCTCTCGTGCGCCTCGGACGACGATCGTATTCAGAGCTTCCGGCGAGGTCATCCCGACAGGCTACCGTACGGTGTACGAGGGTGCCCGCCAATACCGTCCTGGTTGGTTCCGCCGCCGTCGGGTATCCGCAACGGCATGAGCCTCCCCGGTGTGATGAACAGTCTCGAATCCGCGTCGTTCCTGGACAAGGAAAGCGACGCCGTCCACCGGATTATCAAACCCGCTCTCGACGGTAGTGCGATCGGCGGAGTACTACGCGGATCGTTCGTGGGGCATCCGATCCACCCGGCGCTGGTGAACGTCACGGTAGGTGCATGGACCAGCGCGGTCGTGCTCGACCTGGCAGGATCCGAGCCCACAGCCGCACGGCGCCTCATCGGCCTCGGTCTCGCATCGGCGCCGCCCACACTCGCAACCGGATGGGCCGATTGGTCGACGCGCGGCCCGCGGGCACGTCGAGTCGGGCTGATTCACGCAGCGACGAACGCTGCTGGACTCTTCCTGTTCCTGGGGTCCTTTCTGCGCCGACGGACGCGCACCGACGCAGTGGCGAAGGGCCTAGCGATAGCCGGTCTGGGCGCTGCCGGTCTCGGCGGCGTCATCGGCGGGCACCTCGCATACAGCGTCACCGAGGATCAGTCCTCCGTCGGCGCGCACCGAGCGGAGTAGCGAAAAGTCGCTACTTGCGCCCCGCCGCCCACTTCATACCCCAGCCGTACTTCTTGTCCAGATCGGACTGGCTGCCCTGGATGTACTCGACCTGACGAGTGACGGTGACGCCCTGCTTTCCGCTCTCCAGCAACGCAATTGCGCAAATTCGCGCAGAGTTGCTGGCCGAGTCCAGCTTGACCTCCACCTGTGGTCCCGACGTGGGGAACAGGGTGACGACGCCATCGACAGCGGCCCAGTTGGGTGCACCGTCGTAGATCATCGCGAAAATGAGGATGCGCTTGAACATGTCGGGTCGGGCGAGGTTGATGTGCATGTTCTCGCCGCCCGTGACGGTGCCGGAGCGGTCGTCGCCGTCCAGCGCGATGAACGGAGCGCGGTCGATCGCACCGAAGCTGTTGCCGAGGGCCTGGATGACGCCTTTGGAACCGTCGGCGAGTTCGTAGAGGCAGCCGAGGTCGAGATCGACGCCGCCCGACCCGTACGACGCCGCTGCCAACTTCGCCAGGAATCCCTTCTTCTTCGGCGCAGGTGCCGCTGCTCCAGTCGACCAGTTCAGGTTGACGCGCATCGAACCCTGGGATTCTCCGGACTTGGTGAGGCTGATCGACGGGGCAGCCTTCGACAGCGTCACCTTGCTCAGGCTTACCCCCGACGATGCAGGAGTCGGGGCAGCAGGAGTCGCGGCGGCGGGGGTCGAAGGCTTGCGGGTGTAGTCGATTGCCATCTTCAAGAGCCTTATCGTCAGAAAGTCCGGTTTGCGTGCTTCACCCTAGCCGAGCGTGATCACGAGCAGAATGCGTTCGGCGATGGGTCAGGCCCGTACGACGCCGACCACCGGTGCGAACTCGCACGGCGGCAGACCGTTGCTCGTGTTGTCGAGAACGCTACCGAACACGACGAAAACGATGGTGCCGCTGCCGGTTGCAATGGTGTTGGACAGGGTGACGATGTAGTCCGCCGGCCGCTCCTGGAACATCGGAGCGCGCCCCGACTGCATGGTGTTCAGATTGACCCAGGCGACCTCTAGGTTGTCCGCTTGAAGAGGCGAGGACATGGCCGTGTTCATCGCGCTGAAGAAAACGTTGACCGTTCCGGGTGGGATGACCGGGACCGGAAGACTCTCGTCGACGGCAGGGCCCGCGATTGCCTGGCCGATCCCGACGGAGTAGTCGTCCGGTTCGAAGCCGCTGGGCAGGCAGTCCGCTGCCGCCGTGTCGTACAGGAACGGCTGCGTGGTGCCCTCGGTCAGCCGCACCGACCGGGGGAAGTAGTTGTATCGCGGTCCGCCTTCGGCGATCTTGCGCACCGCGATCAGTGCGGATTCGGCTGTCTTGGATCCGATCGGCATCGCGGCAGGCTGCAATGCTTGCTCGACAGCGACCAAGGTGTCCACGGGGAGGGGAGCCGCATGGGCTGGGATCGCGGCTACCGACAGGAGGCCGACGGATGCGGCGGTCGCGAGCACAAGACGGACTACGTTGTTTGGCATACCCTCAGGTTCGTTTTCGGTCGGGGGATCGTTACCGGCCCAAAGCTCTTCAGAGGATGCCGCGGGCCGATGCCTTGCGGATGCAGTCGACTCGGGACACGGCGCCCAACTTGGCGAAGACATTCGTCAGGTGCCGCTTGACTGTCGACTCGGTGATGCCGAGCTCACTGCCGATTTGTCCGTTCGTTCTGGCCTCGGCGACGAGTTTGACGATCTCGACTTCCCGCGGCGACAGCGGATGCGGCGAGGGCTTCAACGCTGCGATGACGGACTCGCGTGACGACGACAGAAGTACGTCGTCGGGACTGCGCAGCACCGAGTAGAGCCCGGCGATCAATTGATCGCGCGCAACGGTTTTCGACAGGAACGCCGATGCGCCCGCGTCGAGCAGATCTCGCATGGTGCGTGGATTCTGGTGCATCGACAGAATCACCACGGCCACGGACGGTGCCTGCGCGCGGATCGCGCTCACCACCGCATGTGCTCCGGGGCCAGGCATTTCGATGTCGAGCACCGCGACATCCGGAACCTGTGCAGTGACAACCTCGATCGCGCTGATGCCATCGGGACAGTGAGCGACGACGACGAATGCCGGATCCGATTCGATCAATGCTGCCAGCCCGTCACGAAACAACGTGTGGTCGTCGGCAATGACGACACGGAACGGCTGGCCGCTGGGCGTCACCACCGCTGACCCGCGACGGTGGCCGTTGGATACTGCACTTCGACGGTTGTCCCGGCGCCGGCGATCGAGGTGATCGATGCCCGTCCACCCAGCATCTCCGCTCGTTCGCGGATAGAGGCGAGTCCTCCGACGGTTTTGGCCGAGGTGACCGCGTCGACGTCGAATCCGCCGCCGTTGTCCCTGATCAGTGCACGGAACAGGTCGGCTTCGGCGATGAGTTCGATGTCGATCGCAGTGGGGCGCGCATGAATCAATGCGTTGCGCACCGCCTCTCGGATGAGCAGATACAGTTCCGCTGCCACCTCGTCGGGCAGGTGCGGCTGCTCGCCGAGCATGACCAGGCTGGTACGAGTGTCCGTGGGAGCTGTCGAGTCGAGGTACGCGGCAAGCGCGCCGCTCAAGGTGTCGTCGGGCATGGTGACCCACAAGTCCGCCGACAACTGACGGGTCATGTCGACGCTGGCCACGATCGACGTGCGTGCCGCGGCCAGATGTTCCTCGGCCCGGCCCTGGTCGCGAGTTCTGTAATGCTCGAACAGATCGAGTTGTTGGAGCGAGACACCCATTCCGTGAGCGATGCGATCGTGCAGATCACGGGCAATGCGGCTGCGCTCGTCGTGATGCGAGGACAGAAGCCTGGTCAGGAGATAGTCGACGTACGGTAGCGCGCCGACTGCCACACGCTGCTGGATTTCGCGTTCGAGTGCAGTCCCCAGCTCGACCACGGACACCGGTGATCCCGACGCCTGGAACGCGTCGGCGAGAACCGGGAACAGTGCCTCGAACATCAGCGACGCAGCGCGGAGTGACTGCGTCGGGTGAATGCGAGACCGTGCGCGCTCGCTACCGAGCTGCTCGCTCATGTCGGGGACCGATTCGTCCTCGTCGGTCGACGACAACGCTCGAACGACAGCGCGCACGACACTCTCGGCCTGCCGAGCGAGTTGGCCTGCGACCTCCTCGTCGGAGAGAACCGTCGAGCCGATCAGTAGCCCGCGGTACGCGGTGACAGCGGAGTGGACGAGGCGATCGGAATCGACGCTCACGTCCGCCCTCCTCCTACTACTTCTGTCGTAGCGCACGGTGCACCTTGGTAGCGAGCCTATCGACTGTCCGAGCCGGAGCTGGATACCGTGCGAAAGATATCTGCCGACAGAGCTTTACACGAGAGGGGAGCGGACGCGATGCCCACGGGCGCACGGCGAGTGCTGGCGATGCTGTGCGTTCTGGTGACCGTCGGAGCAATCGTGGCCCTCGGCTCGGGGACCGTCCGGGCACTCGCGGACACTCAGCCTGCTGTCCTGCAGGAGGCCGTCGACGGGTGGGCGTCGGAGATCGGCGCGCCGGGAATGACGGTGCAGATCGTCGACTCCGACGGTGTCGTGGCGCAGGCGTCGACCGGTGTCGACGGACGTGGTGCACCCGTCGACGACGCCACCCCGTTCGTGTGGGGGTCGGTGTCCAAGCAGCTCACGGCGGCCACCGTCCGGGGACTCGAACGCGACGGCTTCGTCGACGAGAACGCACGCGTCGTCGATGTCGTCCCGCAGGCCCGGCAGATCCTTGTCGACCCAGCGGTCACCGTCGGCGATCTGATTTTCCACACCAGCGGACTTCCGCACGACATCACCGGCACCGACGACTGGACACGTCGGGAATCGGCGGCCGACGCGGTGGCCACGATGTACGAGCCCGACGGCGTCGCTGCCCGCGGCACGTTTCGCTACTCCAGCCTGAACTACCTGCTTCTGCAGGCCGTGGTCGAGATGGCCACGGACGGGTCCTTCGCCGACGCTCTCGAGCGGGAGGTGCTCGAACCCGCCGGCGCCACCACCACGATCACAGATCCTGAGGACTTCGAGCGAAGCGTCCCGCCCGGGCATGTGCCGTTCTTCGGCTCGGCGAGATCGATCGATGTCGGCGTCGACGCCGCGGGGCTCGGCTACGGCTACCTCGCCGGTTCGATCTCTGACTTGGGGCGCTATGCGGCCTGGCGGCTGGCCGAGCTGCAGAACGGCGAAAGCTCCATGGCCGAGGTGGATACGGGCCACGGAACGACGTATGGGAACGGGCTGTTCCACGAGAGCATCGGCGGACAGGACGTCTGGTGGCATTCGGGTGCTGTGCCCGGTTACTACGCCTACGTAGCGTTCGTACCGGGGGAGAACGTGGCAATGGTGTTGGCAGCCAACAGATACGGTGAGATCGAAGCCGAGCGAATCGCTGCCGTCGGGCGGAATGTGACGACCCTCGTCGTCGACGGATCGACCTCCGATCTGCCTGGATCGATGGCACCGATCGTGCTCGGTGTTCTGCTCGGTGCTCTCGCGCTGCTGATCGGTTGGATCGTCTTGTCGGTGTACCGCGTGCTGACCGGACGCACGAAAGAGAGCTCGTTCGCCGGCGCGGCCATCCGTGTGCTGATCGTCGTAGTCGGCGCAGGGGTAACAGTGATCGGTGTGTACGTCGGCGTGCCGATGCTCGTCGGGGCCACACCGACGGTGATGGCGCTCTGGGCTCCGGACGTCGCCGTGATGTTCTGGGTTCTGCTCGGTGCGGTCTGCCTTACCGCAACTCTTCTCGTCGTGAGCCAGGTCGTGGGCTACGGGAAGTCCCGACGGCACTGACCCCCGCCGACATCGAAGTTACGTCGCGAATGTCGTCGAAATACAGGCACAACCTCGATCTCGCCGAGGCATGAAAGCCCTACCCGTCAGTAACTTCGGGCTCCGAATGGAGTGATATGCCACTGCCCCGCACAGCGCGGCGTCGGAAGATTAAAGTTGGACGTGAACGTATCCAAAAGACGACGTTGAAACTGAGGCAAAGGCGAATATGACAGACAAGCAGCCAACCATCATCTACACATTGACCGACGAAGCGCCGATGCTCGCGACGCACGCGTTTCTTCCGGTTATCCGCGCGTTTGCCGATGCGGCCGATATCAACGTCGAGTCCAGTGACATCTCAGTTGCCAACCGGATACTTGCAGAATTCCCCGACTACCTCACCGAAGACCAGCGCGTCACGGACAACTTGGCCGAACTCGGCCGTCTGACGCAGCTCCCCGAAACCAACATCATCAAGCTCCCGAACATCAGTGCCTCGGTGCCGCAGTTGCTCGCTGCCGTCAAGGAGCTGCAGGACAAGGGCTACGCGATCCCCGACTTCCCCGGCAACCCCAAGACCGACGAAGAGCGCGAAATCCGCGACCGTTACACCAAGTGTCTGGGCAGTGCGGTCAACCCTGTACTGCGCGAGGGGAATTCGGATCGCCGCGCGCCGAAGGCCGTCAAGGAATTCGCCCGCAAGCACCCGCACAGCATGACCGAATGGTCGATGGCGTCCCGCACTCACGTCGCGCACATGCGCGAAGGCGATTTCTACCACGGCGAGAAGTCGACGGTCGTCAACGGTGACCGTGAGATCAAGATGGAACTGCTGCCCGCCGACGGCGAGCCGATCGTTCTCAAGGAGAAGGTGTCGCTTACCGACGGTGACGTCATCGACTCGATGTTCATGAGCAAGAAGGCGCTCCTCGATTTCTACGAGGCAGAGATGCAGGACGCCTATGAGACCGGCGTCATGCTCTCCCTACACGTCAAGGCGACGATGATGCGGGTGTCGCACCCGATCGTGTTCGGCCATGCTGTGCGCGTGTTCTACAAGGACGCGTTCGCCAAGCACAACGAGCTTTTCGAAGAGCTGGGCGTAAACGTCAACAACGGCCTGTCGGATCTGTACAGCAAGATCGAGGCGCTTCCGGCGTCCAAGCGCGACGAGATCATCGAAGACCTGCACAAGTGCCATGAGACTCGCCCGGAGCTGGCGATGGTCGACTCCGCACGCGGCATCTCGAACTTCCATTCGCCCAGCGACGTCATCGTCGATGCATCCATGCCTGCCATGATTCGCGCCGGCGGCAAGATGTGGGGTGCCGACGGTCGTCCCAAGGACACCAAGGCCGTCAACCCCGAGTCGACCTTCTCCCGGATCTACCAGGAGATGGTGAACTTCTGCAAGACCAACGGCCAGTTCGATCCGACGACGATGGGCACCGTCCCCAACGTCGGTCTCATGGCTCAGAAGGCAGAGGAGTACGGCTCGCACGACAAGACCTTCGAGGTGCCGAAGGCGGGCATCGCCAACATCACCGATATCGCGACCGGCGAGGTTCTGCTGACGCAGACCGTCGAAGAGGGCGACATCTGGCGTCTGTGCATCGTCAAGGATGCGCCGATTCAGGACTGGGTCGCACTGGCTGTGCGACGCGCACGCGAGTCGGGAATGCCGGTCGTCTTCTGGCTCGATCCGTACCGCCCGCACGAGAACGAACTGATCGGCAAGGTGCGCACGTACCTGAAGGATCACGACACCGAGGGCCTCGACATCCAGATCATGTCGCAGGTACGCGCAATTCGGTACACGATGGAGCGTCTGGTCCGCGGCCTCGACACCATCTCCGCAACCGGCAACATTCTTCGTGACTACCTCACCGACCTGTTCCCGATCCTCGAACTGGGCACCAGCGCGAAGATGCTCTCGATCGTGCCACTCATGGCAGGCGGCGGCCTGTACGAGACGGGTGCAGGCGGTTCTGCACCCAAGCATGTCAAGCAGCTCA
Source organism: Rhodococcus sovatensis (assembly GCF_037327425.1). NCBI lineage: Bacteria > Bacillati > Actinomycetota > Actinomycetes > Mycobacteriales > Nocardiaceae > Rhodococcus > Rhodococcus sovatensis. Next base: position 669,942 of record NZ_CP147846.1, read on the forward strand.
TCGAGGAGAACCACCTTCGGTGGGATTCGCTCGGTGAATACCTCGCTCTCGCAGTGAGTCTCGAAGATCTCGGTCGCAAAACCGGCAGCACCAAGACGGCTCTGCTCGCGAAGGCACTCGACGCCGCGACCGGCAAGCTGCTCGAGAACAGCAAGGGGCCGTCACGTTCGACCGGCGAACTCGACAACCGCGGAAGCCAGTTCTACCTTGCGCTCTACTGGGCGCAGGAGCTCGCCGCGCAGACCGAGGACCCGGAGCTCGCCCAGCACTTCACCGAGCTGGCAAAGACGTTGTCCGACAACGAAGACACCATCGTCAAGGAGCTCAGCGAGGTCCAGGGCGGACCCGTCGAAATCGGTGGGTACTACTTCCCTGACCCCGAGGCCACCGCAGCCGTCATGCGTCCGTCCAAGACGTTCAACGACGCGCTTGCCGCTGCGCAGAAGTAGCTGTTAGCCGGCCTTGATCGCCGGCCTTGAGCGGTATGCGCCTGATCGCTTGAAAGGTCCATTCATACGTTCCAATCGTATGGATGGACCTTTCGAGCGGTCGCCGGGGCGAGTCCTGATCGCCTGGATGGTCCATCCAGTGGGTCGACGTGGCCTTCGAGCCCGAGTCGGTGCGATCTACAAAGAGCTGTTCGCGGATTATCAAGCTTCGACACCGGGAATCATCCTCTAGACCTCGAGGGTTAGGCGTGGGGAATTGGATGTGTCGCAGTGTGCCGTGGAGCGACGACCGGCCCCAGCCAGCGTTGCAAGTAGCGTCGAAGGTCGTGCTCGTTGCGGGGCGGGTTTCCCGGGGAGATGAAGAACGACTGCATTATTCGCAGTTGATGTTCGACGAGTCCGTGCAGGCCTTGCTCGTCGTAGCCGTGGTATTCCCAGTCGACGTCGAAGCGCCTGATCATGGTCATGCCGAAAATAATGGCTTCGTCCGAGGCGACGCCCTCGGCGTGTGAGTGTGCGCCCGAAAGCATGATGGCCAGTTGGGGAGTTCTGGGAACGTCGCCGAGTGTGTAGATGACGGCTTCGATGACGGCTTCGGCCGGATCTTCGATGCCATGCACGTGATCGGTGAGGCGATCGAGGAACGCGCCGACGGAGGCGATAGCCGCGGCACGAAAAAGTCCCTCGGCGGTAGGGAAGTATCGGTAGACAGTTTGCCGGATGACACCGAGAGAGTTCGCGACGTCGGCGATGGTGACCTCGCCATCCGTGCTGCTGATGAGCTCGACCGCAGTAGCAACGATCCGCCGCGCGGCTTCTTCGTCGCTCTCAGGAGGTGTCCCACCCCAACCGCGCCTACGTGCCACTTCGGTTCGTCCTCGTTTCTCCTGGTGGGCCCTGGTGTTTGTCGCTCGAGGTCCGAGACTATCGCGAATGAAGGTGCCGCTGTGGCACAGCTCCTTTCGGCGCCTCAGCTCAGCCAGCGGAAGACTCCAAATTAACATACATAGCGACGCCATCATGTATGTTTGTCTCTTGTTGCGGTCTCATCTCGCCACCCTCTGAGACCTTCGCCCCTACGCCAGCAAGGATGAGGTGTCGCGCATGACTGATCTTCAGCCCCGGAAGATGGACTTCGGATTCGAGGACGAGGACGTCCCATTCCTGTGGAACCCGCAGAACCCGGCGTGGTCGAGCATGTCGAACGCGGTCTCTTTCCTGGCGATCGGTTTCGAGAAGATGATCGTGAAGGCGATTATCCAGTCAAAGTCGACGATGAAGGATCCTCGGATCGTGGAAGAAGCCATGGCCTTCATGCGTCAGGAGGGGCATCACTCGACCGCTCATCGGCAGCACGTGAAGGCACTGATCAAGCAGTATCCCGGGCTTCAGAACACCCTCGATGCGGTGCTCGGTGAGTACGACCTCCTCACCGAGGCGACCCCGTTGAACTATCGACTTGCCTATACGGCGGACCTCGAGGCGACGTTCACCCCAGTGTTCAAGCTGATGTTGGACAACGAAGCTACGTTGTTCGCGCCGGGTGACGACCGTGTCGCATCGCTGTTCCTCTGGCATTTCGTAGAGGAAGTCGAGCATCGCAGTTCTGCGCTCATCATCTTCGACGCGCTCGTGGGTAGCGAGATCTATCGAATGCGGATGGCGCCGTCGATTTTCGCCCACGTGATGAAGGTGATTCGGATCGCTTGTGCGGGATTCAACCAGCATGTGCCGCTCAAGGACCGCAAGGTCGATTCACTGTCGATGTTCGCTTCCCATCGGGGAAAGCAGAAGCTCTTCACATTCTTCGCGCCGTATCTGAGCAAAGGGACGATGCCGCGAGCGTTCGACGGCCTGCCTCTCAGTGAACAGTTGGCTGCCCTCTCGGGTGCCGTCCGGAGTCAGATGCCCCGGCACAAACCCGAGCACGAAAAGCTACCGGTGTTCGCCGACGAGTGGTTCAAGCGTTATGACGAGGGCTACGACTGCACGCGCTGGTACACCGCTACCCGTTCCGATCGATCGGTTGGGCTGGGGACCATCTGATGCCGGATTCCTGCACACCTACCTTCGATCAGCTCTCGACGGCGCTAGGTTTCTCCTGCGGCGAAGCCGGCGGACTGTTCGAGCTTCGCAGCCCGTTCGGGTTGGAGAACTGGACCCTGCCGGTGCTCGAGCTCTTGATCGTGCTCGGGTCGGTCCTCGCGCTCGTGTACGCGATCGTGCGCCTCCGTCGCCACGGTGACCCCACCAACGTGGTTGTGTGGTTCGGCGCGACGGCCTACCTGTTCATCATCGAGCCGCCGCTGTACTTCCCGGCGGCGTTCGGGATCGAAGCGCACGTCGACACGATGTTCGCGCACAATCTGTTCACCGTCGAATTCATGTGGGGGCGACTCCCGCTGTACATCGTCGCGATCTATCCACTGATGGCGACGATGGCCTTCGAGATCGTCCGGATGCTCGGCGTATTCCGCAAGTGTGGCGTGATTCTCGGTGCCGTGTGTGTCGGATTCGTCCACCACGCCTTCTACGAGATTTTCGATCACCTTGGCCCCCAGTTGCGGTGGTGGGAATGGTCGACCGACAACCCGATGAACCAACCGATGTTCGACGCTGTCCCGATACCGAGTGTCGTGGTGTTCGCCGCCCTATGGCCGATGTCGCTGGCCTTGTGTGTCCAGTTCTTCGTCGGCCGTCAGGTCGACCAGGGGCGACGTTTCACCGGTCTCGAATTGGTTTGGCGCACAGTGGTGATCGGCCTGCTGGCATCCGTCGGCACCTTCGTCCTGCCGATTCCGGCGACCGTCTTCGGTATGGGAAGCGACACTGTCCGTGGTGTCCTCTACCTAGCCGAGCTCGTTGTTCTGGCGCTCGTGGCGATCCCAATCCTCATCCGCCGATGGAGGGCACTACGGGTTGGCGAATCGGGCGAGCCGGTGTATTCCAACGGGTTCGTCCGTGTCTACAGCCTGGTCTACCTGGGCACGATGGCCATCCTGTGGGCGAGTGCGCTGCCGGACTACTTCTCCGCCGTCGACGGCGTCACCGACAACGGCGATCCGATCGGCAACCTCTGGTACACGCTCGCATGTTTCTTCATGGCAATCGCTTGTGTCGCAGCAGTATTCACGATTCCTCGGGCAAGCTCAACTGGCCGGCGGGCCGAACCGGACAGCGCAAGCCAGCCTCATATCGACGCGTGACCAGGTGGCCCATCTGGGATGAGGTCGACGTAACGGTCGTAGCGACAGCGAGTGAATCCGGTGATGGGCGGGTTTCGAGCGACCGTCTGGGGCTTTGCCTCGCCGGCCTGATCGCTTGAAAGGTCCATCCATCCGCCCCAATCGTATGAACGGACCTTTCAAGCGGTTGTGGGTGCGAGTCCCGATCGCTTGGATGGTTCATCCACGCAATCTGATCGTATGAATGAACCATTCAAGCGATGGGGAACCAAAACCTCACGCCCGAGCGTGCGACGCGACGTCCTGCTCGGAAAGGGCTGGGGTACGAACTCGGCCGAGGATCACCACGACGATCAGAGCGGCGAATACAGGGATGCAGGCGAGCAGCACGATGGTGCTGGTCGCGGTCCCGAGGCCGATGAGTGCGCCGCCGACGATCGGTCCGACGACGGAGCCGAGGCGACCCATCGACGATGCCCAGCCGACGCCGGTTGCAGCGGTGCGCTGAGGGTAGATCGATACCGCTACAGCGGCTTGGCCGATCATGCCTGCCTGCAAACCTAGGCCGACGCCACCGAAGACCAAAAGCAGCAGCGCCTTGTCCGGCCCGAGGAACGCCGAGATCACGAGGAAAACTATGGCGGCCGCCGTGGTGCCGGTCAGTACGGACGTCATCTTGAACTTGAGTACGCCGACGATGAGGATGCCTGCACCGATGATGCTTCCGACTCCGAGTGCAGCGGAGCCGAGTGGCGCGAGACCGGTGCTGAAGCCGTAGCTGATCAGCAGTGTCGGTAGCCACGAGGAGAAGATGTAGAAGACGGAGAACACGAGGAACGCGAAGGCCCACAGGAGAAGTGTTCGGGTGCGCACCTCGGAATCGAACAACCGGGCGACCGATGCGCTGCGCTTGGCGTCGGCGACGGGAACGCTGCCGATCACCGCGCGCTCGTCGGGAAGCCCGAACCAGAGGAACGGGAACAACACTGCCGAGGCGACTGCACCGACGATGAACACGGACGGCCATCCGAAGTTGCTCACCAACTGGCTGCCGGCAACGCCTGCGATCAGGGCGCCGAGAGAAATGCCCATGGTGACGAATACTGCGATGGACTGGCGGAACCTCGCGGGGTTCAGAGCAGTAGCCTGTGCGACCGCAGCGGGCATGACTGCACCCAGTCCGAGGCCGGTGACGAAGCGAAGTGCTGTGAGTTCGACGATGGAACCGGCCCATGCTGTCAGCAACGAGCCGATGGTGAACACCCCGACGGCGACCAGGACGACGTTGCGACATCCGAACCGGGCAACGAGCCGACCGACCGCGATGTAACCGATCGCGACCCCGAGACTCGTTAATGCCAGGGCAGGAGTGAAGTGCGACGCCGACACATCCCAGTCTCGGGCGAGCGATGGAACCGAGAGTCCCAGCGCGATGGTGTCGTAGCCGTCGAGCACAACGGCGATGAAAGCCAGTGTCAGCACTGGCCAGTTGGGCCGTGTGATCTCGGAGGTGTCATTACTTGTCATGGTCGGTCCGCTCATTATGCGTCCTGGAGGTTGTGTCGGCAGCGGGATGCGCCGAATCAGACTGGGGAAGCGCCCGTTGTTCGAGCGTTGGGAATGAAGCCGTGTGCCTCGATCTCGACGGTGAGTCCGGGCTCGACGAGTGCCGACACCTCGATGAGCGTCGAGCAGGGAAAGTCTCCGGTGAATACTTGGGCGCGTGCTCGACCGATCGCCGCCTTGTCTGCGATTGCCTTGACGTAGATGCGGAGCGCCACGATGTCGTCGACGTCGGCGCCGCACGCGTGGGCGAGCGAGCGTATACGACGAAATGTCTCGACGGTCTGTTGATAGGTGTCGGAGCCACCGACCGGTCCGGACGGTGTACCGGCGTGCATGCCGGAGAGGAAGAACTGGTTTCCGACGACGCGGGCGTTGCTGAACATCCCGGGCAGGGGAGGCTCGGGGACGTCGGGATGCGCAACTTTCGTCATGGCGTGAGAACACCGCGACGAACGTCGGACTCCTCGGCGAGACGTTCGCGCACAGGAACGAAGTCGTAGGTGGGATAGAAGTCGGTGGTGAACGTGCCCCACGCTCGACGTTCCAGTTCGACGTTGACCGACGCCAACCGATGCGCCGGTAGCCGAAGGGTGACGATCTGCCCGACGCCCATCGCCACCACCCAGGACACGACCTCACACCCCTCGGGTGGGAATTCGCGCCACCAGTCGGCGTCGTCGAGACGACCTTGAAGCTGCTCGAGATTCTGGCTCTGGTCGTGTCGGAGGAAGATCGTCAACATCATGGTGTCGGCACTCATGCGTTGGCACCGGCGAGCTGTTCGGCTTGAGCGAGTGCGTCGGCCCGGTACAGCCGTCGGATGCGCGATACGCCCAGATCGTGCTGATAGAGGTGCTCCTCACGGTCCGCGTCGGATGCCAGGACCTCGAGCACTGCACGGTCCTGCTCCAGCACCTGCCAGTGCTTCGCTTCGAGGACAGTGCGATAGAGGAACCGCCACGATTCACGCTGCCAGTCGCTGACGCGTCGGGTTCTCCAGTGGAAGATCGCCGAATGGTCTCGGCCGATCGGCGTGCTCATGCCGACGATTCCGAAGACGCCTCCGGGGCCCGCTCCGGGGCCGTACGGAATCTCCAGGTCGACGAAGTCCATGGATCCACGCACGAACTCGACCCAGTCGAAGTTGACGCCGCGCTGATCGGTTTTCTCGAAGAAGAAGCCCCGATCGGTTTCCCGGATGCGGAAGCGCGCCGAGACGTCGCCGCCGAACATCGAATGCGAGTCGCGGTGCAGGAAAGCGCCGTGCATCGGGTCGAGGACGTTGTCCATGTAGAACCGCCAAGGGCCGGCCCACTCGGCGAAGTTGGGGAACCACGAGACCTCGGGGTCGGCCAGGCGGTCCGGCAGCACGAACGGTGTCGGTACCGAGTCGTTCGTCAGCGGAACGAACGCGAAGATCGTGTCGGCGGCTTCGACCACTTGCAGGGACACCGTTGCGCGACGACCTTCCAGCGCGCAACCGGGCATGCCGGGCACCGAGACGACGGTTCCATCACCGTCGACCTGAACGCCGTGGTACATGCATGCAATTCGGTCACCCAGGTGTTGGCCGACTGACAGCGGTGCACTGCGGTGTGGGCACCGATCTTCGAGCATGCGGACGGTGCCCTGCGCATCCCGGAAGAGCACCCAGTCGACGTCCAGGCGTCGAACAGGCACCATGGCACCGGCTTCGACCATATGCGACGGCAAGATCGGGTACCAGCGGTCTCGAATGCCGGTGGCAGCGATGTCCTCGGCATCGAGGTGGCGGCGGGTGCCCACCGCGTAGGTCGGGCCGGATCGGCGAGTCGTAGGGCGAGTTTCGGTAGTGGTCATCTCAATTCCCCAATCTGCGCATCTCGGCGCGAAAGTTCTCGGTGGTCCATGGGCCGCCGTCCGGACCGTGCAGTCCGAGAGTGTTGAGTCCTGCGACGACGCCGTCCAGGGTGTCCACTCCGCCGGAGTAGATTTCGGTGAGCGACCCGGCGAGCTTGCGCTCGTAGGGCGTGATCGGGCCGGGATGAGTTTGGTGTGTTTCCAGATATGGCTCGTGGGCTGTACGAGTTGTCATCCGAATGCTCCTTCGACGAGTGGAGTGGGCGGGGTCAGTGCAGTTCCCGAGCGCAGTGCCAATCCCTCGGCGATGGTGACGAAGGATGACGTCCACTCGTGGAACGATTCTCGGTTGCCGGTGTGGACCGGATGGGTGCAGCCATCGATGACGACGAACACCGCGTTGTCGATACCCCCGGCGAGGCGTTGCGCGACGGTCAGATCGGTGGTCGTATCGAGTGCAGACGCGACGACCAACGTCGGAACAGTCACCTGGGCAAGTAGATCCGTGTGTGTGTCGACGTCGAGGATCGGATCGGCAAGGATCAAGCTCAACACCGTCTCGGGGTTCCGTGCGGCGAGTTCGATCGCCGCAGCCGAGTCGGTATTCGAGGCGAACACGTGTGTCGGAATCGATGCGGCGACCGCCATCTGCGCGTCGTCGTCCCACCACCGAATGCCTGCGATCGTGGTCATCGGCTTGTCTCCTGTGGGATGTGTACCGGTGGAACGAAAGCGCCGGGTGTCGGCTCGATCGAGGCGACGTCCACCTCGATGACGCTCGGCCCTGTGCGTTCGACTGCCTCGGCGAGGGCGTCGGCGAACGCGTCCGCCCGCTGAATCAGGTGATACGGCAGGTCCATCGACGCCGAGAGCAGATCGAAACGCGGGGTGTGCAGATCGACTCCAGCGCGGCGAAAGCCGTTCTTCTCCTGCATGTTCCGAAGAACACCGTAGCCTCCGTCGTTGAACACGACGACGATGGCGTGTGCGTTCGACCCCGCCAGTGAGGCCAGCTCGCCCAGGTGAACGGCAAGCCCGCCGTCGCCGACGAATATCAAGGTGGGTACGTCGGTTCGCCCGTGGGCTGCACCGATCCCCATCGCGAGGCCCTGTCCGATACCGCCACCCAGCGGAAAGATGTTGGTCTCACGTTCGAGGATGGGGAGCAGTCGATTTCCCCACTGGCTCGACGGGATCGTGACGTCGCGAACGATGGGCGAACGATCAGGCAGGATGGCGCGCATCGCGGCGCAGATGTCTGCGTAGCCACCGATGTACTCGGTGAGATCCGAGCGCACCAGCTCGCGCACCTCCCTGACACGGTCGGCCCAGCCTGCTTGTTCGAGGACCTGGCCTGAGAGCGCGGACACAATGGTGCGGGCATCGCCGACGATGCCGACCTCGGCCGGAAAGACGCGCCCGATCGTCGATGGCTCGATATCGATCTGAATCATGCGGTCCGGCAGCCGCAGACTGTAGGACGCCGTTTCGTTCGAACGGAAGTGAGTTCCGATCGCGATGAGGAGATCACTGTCGGCGAGCAGAGCCCGTGCCTGCGGTGTGGTCGCGAAGTTACCGACGACGAGCGGGTCGGTTTCGGGAACTATGCCCCGACCCGAATTGCTGGTGATGATCCCGGCACCGAGCTTGTGTGCCAATTCGGCCAGTTGTGCACCTGCACCGGCCGCGCCGCCACCGAGCCAGAACAGCGGTCTCTTCGCGTCACGGATCAACGTCGCAGCACGGGCGAGCGCATCGGGATCCGGCGAAGCAACGGCGGTGTCGGCAATCGCGAACGGGCGCTGATTATCCGGCGACGCAATATACTGCAGATCGGAGGGCCATTCGACGCTGGCTGGACCGTTCGGAGCAGTGCAGATCCGGTGAATCGCAGTTTCGAGCTCTACGGCAACGTCTTTGACGTCGGCGATGGTAGCGCTGTGCACCGAGATGGCGTCGAGGAGTTGCGGTTGCTTGGGGAATTCGTGGATGACGCCGCGGCTCGGTGACGGTCGGTCCGGGGTCAGAAATTCGCTGTCGATCTGACCGGTGATGTGCAGTACTCGGCTGCCGGCGGTCAGGGCCTCGACCATCGAACCGGCAGCGTTCCCCGCGCCGGTGCCGGTGCTGGTCAAGGCAACGCCGATGCGTCCGGTCGTGCGGGCGTAGGCGTCGGCAGCATTGACAGCTGCAGCTTCGTGTCGCATCTCGACGAAATCGAGGTCACGGTCGACGGCCTCGACGAGCGGTAGGTTGTGGATGCTGATGACGCCGAACGCAGTGGTGATGCCGTGGCGTTTCATGGCCTCGACCAGTACGTCACCGCCAGTTTGGCGTGCGCGTGGTGGGTGTTCCATAGGTTGCTCCTGAGCTCGGAAGGGACGTTCAGACATAGCGGTGGACGCCGCCGCCGACGTCGAGTGATGCGCCGGTGATGTAGCTGCTGAGTGGAGACAGCATCGTGGTGATGGGGAAGGCCAATTCCTCTGCTGTACCGAATCGGCCGAGGCTGATTCCTCGATCGGCGGCGATGTCGGCACTCCACTCCTCGAAGTCGAGCTCGGTGTCACTGTCGCCGTAGCGCCGTTGCCACTGCCCGGTGTCGATCAGTCCCAGCAGTACCGAGTTCACTCGAATATGTTCTGCAGCAAGGTCGCTTGCCAGAGACCGGGAGAGGTTGAGCAGGCCGGCTCGTGCGGCAGCGGTGATCGCCAGACGCGACTCGGGTTGGCGTGAGAGTATCGCGTTGACGATCACGATCGAACCCGAATCGGACGATGACAGCGCCTTTCTCGTGGCGCGCACGACATTGAGTGCGCCGAAGATTTTGAGGTCGAACTCGGCACGGATCTCGTCGTCGGACGTCTCGTCTAGCGTGCTCATCAGCGAGCGCCCGGCGTTGCACACCACTGAATCGAGGCCGCCGAGACGGTCGACGGCATCGGAGACGAAGCGCTCGACCGAGGGCTTGTGGGTGACGTCGCACGACGCAGTGACCACGTCGGTGATCTTCGCCAAATGCGCTGTTGCCGCTCGCAAGCGCGGCTCGTCGCGAGCGCACAGAGCCAGCCGTGCGCCCTCGCCGGCGAGCATTGTCGCCGTGGCGAGACCGATGCCCGAGCTGGCGCCCGTGATCAGTATTCGACGTCCGTGCAAATGCAGGTCCATTCGGTGTTCTCCTCAGCGAAAGATGAAGCCGCCGTCGACGACGATGGTCTGGCCGGTGACGAACGCGGCGTCCTCCGATAGCAGGAACCGCACGACTCCGGCTACGTCCTCGGGCGTCTGTTCACGGTCGAGCGCCCTACCGTCGGTGTAGGTTCGGTATCGCGCGTCGGGCACCGATTCTGTTGCTTCGACGCGAATCAGGCCTGGCGCAACGGCATTGACTCGTACACCGTGCGGTCCGGCATCTCTGGCCATCGATCGTGTCATGCCGATGACCGCGGCTTTGGAACTGACGTAGTGGACGAGTCGCGGGGACCCGTACATCGCGACGTCCGAGGCGATGTTGACGATGGACCCCTTCGACTCCGCTATGGCGGGCCACAGGTACTTCGTCATCGCCCAGGTGCCGCGAATATTGACGGATGTGACTCGGTCGAATTCGGCTTCTTCGAGTTCGAAGAACGTCTTGCCGCCGACGCCGTCGGCGATGGCCGCGTTGTTGACGAGGCCGATGAGCCGCTCCGATTGCACCTTCGCGGCGAGAGCGCGAACAGAGTCGGTGTCGCCGATGTCGGTGACCACAGCTTCGGCGTCGTACCCGTTGTCACGCAGGGATGCTGCTGCGGCGTGGCCGGTGTCGGAGTTGCGCTCGGCGATGATCACCCGATTGCCCTCGCTGCACAGTCGTTCCGCGATGGAGCGCCCGAGTCCGCGACCGGCGCCGGTGACGACGACGGTGCCGGTCATGACAGGCCCTCCACGAAGTCTCCGACGAGTGCGGCCACGACTGCTGGCTGCTCTTGTATCGCCACGTGGCCGGCGCCCGCGATCTCGTGAAATCGCGCGTCGGGTATGCGCTCGGCGAGCAGGCGAGATTCCGCCACTCCGGTGATCTCGTCGGATTCGCCGACGAGAACAAGCGTCGGGCAGGCGATGTCGGACAGTCGAGGCCCATGATCGGTCGACTCCATGAACTTCGCAGCTGCGCCGAATCCTGCACGTCGCACAGACGCCATCGAGGTACGAACCGACTCGACGACCGCAGGTTCGGCGCCGGGCGCAACGAGCCGGGGCGCACGTTCGGCTGCGATGGCGGCCGCACCGCGTGTGGCCATCTCTTGGGCGCGCTCTCTCATTCCGGCGGACTTCTCCGGTGACGTGCCGCTCCCTCGGGTGCTGTCGGCCAGGACGAGCCCGGCCACTCTGTCCGGGTGAGAGAGAGCGGTGGCGAGGGCGATTACCCCGCCCCACGAGGTACCGAGCAGTGTGATCGGTGCCTCGGGGGAGAAGGCATCGGCGACCTGGATTACGTCGGCGACGAAGTCGTGGGACGTGCTCGTGGGATCGGAGGACTCGCCGTAGCCGCTGGCGTCGAGGCACAGGGCGTGAATACCGAGCTCGGCCAACTGTTCTGCCAGAGGCGTGCACGAGCGCGCGGAGCCACCGATTCCATGCAGAAGCAGGACGGTCGGCGTGGACGGATCCGCCTCGACGGGACGGTACTCGTAGAGGTGCAGCTCGCCGACGAACGTAGAGCGTGCCATCGACGTGTCCATCACGATGCATCCACCAGTTCGGGTACAGGAATGAAGAAGTCTCCGTGGTCCGACTCGAACATCGCTCGCGCGCCGAGGTCGGGAACACCTGCCATGGCGGAGCGGACGTTCGCGGTCGGTGGTCCTGCGGTGCCCCACTGGTCCGACAGTTCGGGCGTACGACGCCACGTCCGGCAGAGCCAGGCGTCCTCGTCCACCTGTTCGACCTCGGAGGTGTATTCGCAGACGAGCCCGGCCGGGTCGGTGAAGTAGGAGAACGTGTTGTCACCCGGTCCGTGACGGCCAGGGCCCCACTGTGGCGCGATGCCGTGCGAACGTAGGCTGCCGATGCCGCGCATGAAGTGATCGATGGACGGCATTTCGTAGGCGATGTGGTTGATCGAGGTCCAGGGCGCTTGGTTCAGTGCGATGACGTGGTGGTCGGAATTGCACCTCAGAAACGTCATCTGGCGCTCCGACCAGTCCGAAATCCGCATGCCGAGGACCTGGGTGTAGAACGCGGCGGTTCGTTCGATGTCCACGGTGTTGAGAACGATGTGCGCGATCTTGCGCGGGATAGCACGCCGACCAGTGGGATCCTGGGCCGGGACTGCATGAGAATCGGCGGAGAGTTCGACGATGCGCCCCTCTGGATCTACCAGGCGCAGGCCGTAGCCGCCACCGGCGTGATCGAGCATCCCTGGCTCACGTAGGACGGGGACTCCGATGCGGTGCAGAGCACGCGCGGCGTCGTCGACTTCCCGGGGAGTCCCTACCGCAAAACTGATCCTTGCCAACGCATTCGAGTCGCCTCGCTGCAGGTCGAGAACGTGGTGATCGGTGCCTGTGGCTCGCAGCCAGAAGCGGTCGCCGTCTTCTTCGACGGTCGTCAGGCCCCAGACCTCGTGGTAGAAGTCGCGCGATGCGCGAGGGTCGGGCACGGTCAGAGCGGCCGATCGAAGGCTGCGAAGTGTGCAGACGGGTCGATCGGTGAGCACCGGTTGGCGGTGGGTGGGCACTCGCATGATCTGATTCCTTAGAGGTCGAGAACTAGTTCGGCCGAGCGACAACGGGATACGCACGGAAACATGGTCTTGTTCGCTGCGTGTTCGGATTCGCCGAGCAGGAAATCGCGATGGTCCACATCGCCCTTCACGACCCCGATTTCGCACGTTCCGCAGATGCCCTCCGTGCACGAACTCGGCACGTCGAGTCCCGCGTCCAACAGTGCGTCGAGGACCGACTGGTCCGGGGCCACCGGTACGCGGCGACCGCTGCGTTCGAGCACAAGGTCGAACGCTGTGTCACCGCCTTCGGGCGCGATCACCTCCGGTGCGGAGAATCGTTCGGTGCGCAACACCACCTCGGGCGGCATTGCGGCGGCCACCGCGTCGAGCAGAGGCGCCGGGCCGCAGCAGTAGACGACGGAGCCGGCAGTCAGGTCGCCGAGCAGGGCGGCGAGGTCGGGCAGCCCACCCTGCTCGTCATCGGCGTGGACGACGGCATTGGCCGCTCGAGATATCTCGTCGACGAACGCCATCGATGCACGAGAGCGTCCGGCGTACAACATCTTCCAGTTTCGGCCGGTGTGATCGAGACGGCGCATCATGGCCACGATCGGTGTGATACCGACGCCGCCCGCGACGAGGACATGTTCGATTGCGTCCTCGTCGAGGGCGAACGCGTTTCGAGGCCCTGCCACCTCGATCTCCGCCCCCACGGACAGGGCGTCATGAACCAGAATGCTGCCGCCGCGTGACTTTTCGGCGCGGAGAACAGCGACGGTCCACTTTGTCCGGTCCGACGGATCCGAGCACAACGAGTATTCGCGAACCAGGCCGCCAGGCAGGTGGAGAGCGACGTGGGCGCCGGGTTCCCACGTCGGTAGCGGAGCGCCGGTCGGGTCCACCAGAGTGATACTGGTGACGCCGTCGGCCTCGTAGTTCTTCTGCTGAACGCGCAGCAGAATCGCGGTGTTGTCGTGCATCGGACGTTCCTTCCGTGTAGGTCGTCGCAGGTGACCGAGGTGGGTCAGCGCGTGACGCCGTACATCTCCGAGCTCGGTGGGTAAGTGGGCAGCTGGGGCTTCGGTGCGCCGATGACGACACAGAACAGCGCATCGGTCTCGCCGACGTTGGCCAGGCTGCGGGGAACGCCGGCCGGGACGCGGATCAGGTCGCGGTAGCCAAGGCGCCTGACGGCTTTCTTGGTGCCGTCCTCTACGTCGTGGACGGCAACTTCCAGTTCGCCTTCGAGGACGTAGAAGACCTCTTCGACGTCGTGGTGAGTGTGTTCGGGGCCGACGGCACCAGCGGGCAACCGCATGTTGGAGAAGGTGAAGTGCTCGGAGGGGAGCGAGCGTGAGTCACCGTCGTGGTTGCCGGTAGCGCCCGAACCGATGTATCGAATCTGGGCGCGCTTGAAGCGGTCGCCACCTTTCGCTGCCTGAAAACCGAGTGTGTCCCAGTCCTCGTAGCGTGTTTCTGCGCTGGCGATGCACGAGTCGATCAGGTTCTCGAGTCCGGTCGTGGTCTTCTCTGGAGCAGTCATGATCTTGTCCTTTCGGGTGGTGGTTGTGGAGCGTCAGGCGCGGTAGGCGATGGCTTCGATTTCGATGGTTGCGCCGTAGGGGAGTGCGGCCACTTCGACGAACGATCGCGCCGGGCGCGGTTCTTCGAAGATGACTTGGTAGTGACGATTTGCGGCATCACGTGTGGCGACGTCGGTGACGAAGTAGGTGGTCTTGACGACGTCTGCCAGCGTCATGTCGATCGTCGCGAGACGCTCGGTCATGCGGGCCACGGCAGCGTCGAGAGCGGGTTCGACCCCGTCGACTGCTATACCCTGGGAATCCACCGACAGTGCGCCCGAGACGAATCCGAACCCGGCCACCGTGTAGGCGGGGCTGTAGGGGTGCGCGGTCTGGTTGGTGAGTGTCTCTGTCATGGTTGCCTTTCCATTCTTGGTGCCGATCGATCGTCAGTTCCGACCCCAGGCGATCGGGGATTCGGAGGTATCGAGGTAGATGCTTTTCTGGTTGGAGTAGTGGCGAACTGCGTCGCGACCCTTCTCGGTACCGAGCCCGCTGTCGCGTAGGCCGGTGAAGGGTGTGGAAATCGAGAATTGCTTGTAGGTGTTGACCCAGACTGTTCCGGCGTCGATCGCCTTGGCGATGCGCAGTGCACGTCGGTAGTCCTGGCTCCAGATGCCGCAGGCGAGACCGTAGGCGGTGTCGTTGGCCTGCTCGACGAGGTCGAGTTCGTCGTCGAACGGCATGATGACGGCGACCGGGCCGAAGATCTCCTCCTGACAGATCGCATCGGTGTTGGTGACGTCTGTCAACACGGTAGGCGGGTAGTAGGCGCCGTCGGCAAGCCGTCCCTCGACCGGAACCGCGCCACCGCAGAGCGTTCGTGCACCGGCCAGCACGGCGTTGTCCACCATTCGCGCTACCGAATCACGATGTGCGAGTGTGATCATGGGTGCGACATCGGTGCTCGGGTCGGTTCCCGGGCCGAGACGGAGGCGTCCGGCGCGCGCGACCAATTCGTTCGTGAAGTGCTCGAACAGGCTGCGCTGAACGAAGATACGCGATCCGGCGATGCAACTCTGACCGCTCGAGGAGAAGATGCCGTACAAGACACCTTGCAGCGCGCGTTCGACGTCGGCGTCGTCGAAGACGATCGTCGGCGATTTCCCTCCGAGTTCCAGCGTGATCGGCATCAGCTTGTCCGCGGCGACGTGTGCGAGGTGGCGGCCGGTGCTGGTGCCGCCGGTGAAGGTGACCTTCGCGACGTCGGGGTGACGTACCAACGCTTCTCCGACGGTTCGGCCCGGGCCGGGAATGACGGACAACAAGCCGGCTGGGAGGCCTGCCTCGTCGCACAGGCGGGCGAGAAGCAGTGTCACCCACGGGGCCCACACGGGCGGTTTGGCGACGACTGCGTTTCCGGCTGCCAATGCAGGAGCGATCTTTTGAGCGTCGGAAGCGATGGGGGAGTTCCAGGGAGTGATGGCGCCGATGACTCCCATCGGTTCGTGCGTGGACATCGTCATCCACGGGCCGCGAGGTGTGGTCAGGACTCCGTCCATCGTTTCCAGTGCGGCGGCCATGTAGCGAAATGTGTTGGCAGCACTGAGTGCAAGTGCCCGCGTCTCGGTGAGTGTCTTCCCGGTGTCGAGCGTCTGGAGCGCTGCTATCCGGTCGGCGTTGTATTCGATCGAGTTGCCGATGCGGTGAAGAACGGCGGCGCGCTCGTGATGGAGCATCGTTGCCCAGCCGCTTCGGTGTGCGGCATCGATGCCGCCTTGGACGGCGGTATCGACATCCTCGACGCCTGCGCTGTGGAGGGTGGCGAACACGGTGCTGGTGGCGGGGTCGACTGTCTCGATTTCATCGCCGGTTCCGAGAACCCAACGGCCGCCGACGTAGATGCTGTCGACCAGATCGGCGGTGAGCGACGTCGGTGAGACGAAATGAGCTGCGAGTGTCATCGTGTGTCCGTTCGACTGAGGCTGTGTTCGAATCTGCAAACTATCTTTGCGCTAAGACATTTGTAATCCCTTAGCGCTAAGACGTCAATGCAGGGAGGGGCGCCCGGAGCAGCGTTTACGTCAGATTTACGAGTCGGAAACAGAAGAGATGCAGGTCACAGCACCTGTGGCGGCTGTCACTTCGCGTGAAAAAAATATTCTGGTCAGGCGGACGCGTCGGTCGCTGTTTCCAGGGGACTGGGCCCGTCGACGCTGCGCGCCGAGTGCTCCAGATGGGTGAGAAGGGACGCGAGGGTGGAGATGTCACTCTCGGTCATGTCGCCGAGCATCGCTGTCAATTTCGGGAAGTGCTCGTCGGCGATCGCGTCGACCAACGCTGAGCCCTTCGGCGTCAACTCGACATAGACGACGCGGGCATCGACGGCGTCCTTGGAGCGCGTCACCAGCCCTGACTCCTCCAGCCGCTTGACTCTCAGAGACAGGCCGCCTGTCGTGACCAACGTTTGCTCGGCGAGTTCGCCCGCAGTCAACCGATGGTCGGGTACTGCACGCCGCAGGCAGGCAAGAACGTCGAAGCCGGAGTCTGTGATGTCGTACTTGTCGAAAGTCTCGGCAATTCGATTCTTGTAGACCAGGAAGCTGCGATGTAGTCGGCCGAAGACTTTCAGACCCGACACATCGAGCTCGGGGCGCGCAACAGCCCAGTGCGACACGATGACATCGACTCCATCCATGCGCTCAAGCTACCTGGGAGCGATCGCGTTGTGGTCGACGGTGGGACGGCGCCGGCCGGCGCGTCGCGATGTCATCCTGGTTGGATAGCTTGTGTCGTTGCCAGCTCGACTGGATACAGCTGGTGGCTGCCGCTCATTCCTTTGAGCGCAACTTCGCGCGGAGTGCCCAGCGATATGTCGTATGCCTCGCCGAGGGCGTCGCGAACCGGTTCGCTGACCAGGATCTCGCCACCTTCGGCCTGCCCTGCCACCCGCGCTGCCATAGCTACGTTCAGCCCGAAGAGGTCGTCGCCTCGGCGCACCGAGCTGCCCACGTGAACGCCCATGCGCACGCGAATCTGGTTCCACCGATCCGGGTTCTCACTCAGAGCCTCCTGCACTCGGATGCCGCACCGGATTGCTTGGCCGGCGTCGGAGAACGCGATCATGAAACCGTCGCCCTGATTCTTGACGACGTGGCCGCTATGGATTTCGACCTGCTTGGTGATCAGCCTGTTGTGCCGTTCGAGCAGCTTCATCCAGCCGCGGTCGCCCAACTCCTCGTTGCGCGCGGTGGATCCCTCGATGTCGGAGAACACGACGACGATATCTCCGTCAGCCGTCATTCTGGCGAGGTCGGGGCGCTCGACCTTCGCCCAGCCCGCAAGATCTTCGACGGAGTTTCGGACGGTTGCGCCGATCCCTTTGTTGATCAGTGAATCCGCCGTCTGAAAGGCAGTTCTGATCGCGAACGGGGCGACCCCGCGTCGTCGACGACGGCGGCCTTTGTCGGCAAGGACGCGTTCGAGTTCGCGCCGCGTTCCCGTCAGCTGCCTGCGGGAGACGACAAGTAGAACGCCGAGCGCGATGATCGCGGCAAGCTCGACTCCGGCTGCAATTATCCACAGGGTCACGGCGTTCATCATCGTCCGAGCGGCGGGACGCGAGGAATCTGGGTCGGTTCGCGCCCCAGGGTTACAGCTGCGCGCCGAATAGCCAGGTGCGCGCCGAATTGCTAGCAATCAGCTGCGCACCTGACAAATCCGAACGCGTCTGCACGTTTCTTACGAGCTCCCGAAGAACGGAACCCCGAACGGTGTACGTGGTGGCGGTGGTGGAGCGCTGCGGGACCAGTGGTGGTACCACTGCCAGTCTCCGTGGTGGCGATGGTCGTCCCATACCCACACCCAGTGGCCACTTCTGGTGTCGCAATTGCCCCACTGCCACTGCCCGCGGTTCTGTTGCCACTGCCACGGACCACTGCGATCGCAGTCGTGGTGTCCCCTCTGCGCCGCCGGCGTGATCGGGTCGGCGGCGGCAGGAACGGTGACGAGTCCGACCGGCAACACGGCCAGCGATCCGGCCACCAATAGTCGCGCCACTAGTTGGCGCACGGTAATGCTCGACATTGCTGGATCCCTCCTGTAGCTCTGAAGCGACCGAGGTGTGAGTGCCCTTGATTCGAGCAGGATTTGTGTGGGGCCGGCTCACAGACGCAGCTCTCCAGTTGTTTCGTTCATGGTCCGATCGTGGTCGGATACTGGCTCATGGCAACGCCGTTGGTCGACGTCTCAGGCGTTGGCCTCGAAACGAGCATGCGCTGGATTCTACGCAATAACAACAAGATCGGCGGTCCGATAGTCGTCCGGCTACGAAATCGTGACCGATAGATCCGTTGATCTCATCTCGGATACATTGTCCGGTATCTAGTGCAACGCAGGATGTTCGACGGTCCAGGTGCGGCGTCGTCGAGTGTATTTTGCAGTCGACTGCAACGACTCGGTCACAAGCACGTGGGAAGGCCTCACCGTGGTCACTGCGCCAGCGCGCCGAGGGCCTGGTAGACGAGAAAGGCAGGCCACACAAACGACTTGATGATGGCGACGATGTGTTCCCCGAACCCTTCGGCTGCCTGCCACCAGAAGATCAGGCTGCCGATTCCGCCGAAGAAGTACACCGCCTCTCCTCCGGTTCCTGGAGTGCTGCGTGTTTTAGCCTGAATTCACCGATGGGCTGAGTGTGTGACCGTGAATCTTGTTGTGCGGGGTCGGCTCGGGTGTGGACATGGTCGGGTGCCCGATCTCGGGTGTCGGGTTGTTCCACTGGGTCTTTCGCATTGCGGGCGGGTATGGACTGCTCGGTTAGGGAAGAATGTGGGCGTTTCGCCCGAACATGCTGTCGAACATTGCCTTCCAGCTCGTTTCCCAGGCCCACTTCTCCGGTAGGTGCAGGGTGAGTCTGCGCGCGGAGTAGGCGATCCGGGCGGGCACCGAAATCAATGTGCGCCTGATGGTCCCGGTCGTGGCTTTCGCGAGTGTCGGTTCGCCGGTCAGGGTGGCGGCGGCGCGGGTGAGGTTGAACGCCATCACCGCGCAGACCAGCCAGGCCGCGTTCGCGCAGAACTTCCCCGACGGCATGTGGGCGAGGGCTGAGTTCTTCAGGTCGGCATGGACCTGTTCGATGATCGCGTGGCGGCGATGGGTTCGGTCGGCGGCGACGGTGTCGAGGTCGGCGCGGTCGGTGGTGGTGAAGAACGCGTGGAAACGCCACACGTCGAACAACTCGCCCTGACCTTGGTCTTTCTTCGGGCGCAGGTCCGGGATGCGGCGCACGATCAGTCGGCCGGGAACGTGATGGGATTTCTTCTGCGACGCGAACGCGGTGAACGGAATCTCCGCTACCTCGGCCACCGAAATCCATTGCTGGGTGCCGGTGTCGTAGATCGAGTTGGTGTAGCGGATCGGTGTCCACGCGTCATCGGCGATCGAGCTGATCGCGGTCTTGATCACCGAGTTCAATCCGGTGGTGATCGAGACATCCGCACCGCCGCGCAGCGCGGCACCGATGCTGGGATATCCGAAATACGCCGAGTCCGCCCGCAACAACGGCTTCGGCGATGCGCCCACGGTGTCGGTGTCTGTGTTGGTTTTCGAGACTGCGTCGCGGAGTCGGTCGACGGTGGTGAGGGTGTCGGCGATCATGCGTGCGGCACCACGGGAGGATCCGCAGGCGCCTTTGCGGAGGCGTTGGGCGGTGATGACCGGCGCGGTCGTGCTGGTGGTGACGGTGGTGATCACCGAGTTCAGGCCTCGGACGCCGGAGTAACCGTAGCCGGATCCTTGTTTGCTGTGGCCGTGGACTTCGATGATGGAGTCGTCGATGTCGATCATCACCGGTTCGGTATCGATACCGGCCAGCAGCGGTGTGCGTTCTGTCAGTGCCAGCAGTAGCCGGGAGGCGACGGCGTCGAGCTGGCGGACGTGACCGAACCGGAACTGCCGCAGAAACGATCCCAGGGTCGAGGGCGCGTAGGGCCGCTCGAACAGAATGTGCATCGCGCCGTGCCGCAGGATCGCCATGTCGGAGATACTGTCCGCACCCGCGACCATGCCCGCGACCAGGGATCCGATCTTGCGGCCTGCGTTGGATCCCGTGTCTCCCGGAACCGACAGATGGTCATCGGCGAGCGTGAGCAGGCCTGATCGCTGCGCCAACGCCATCACCGGCACCAATCCGGCCGCGGATACCAAGTTGGGGTCGTCGAAGGATGCGGCAGCGACGGGTCGGGTGTGGGATAGTTGCATCTGCGAGATGCCCTTCGTCGTGGTTGAAATGTTCCCTAGACAAGAACAATTCTCTCACTACGGCAGGGCATTTCGTGTTTACAGCGTGCGGCCGACCGTCGCTGACTCGGTGCATCCAGGTTTAGTGGTCTCGGACATAGTGTCTCGTTCCTTCTGGGTTGTCGTCTTCCGCCCCTGGGGATAGCGTCTCTCGACACCCGCAGGTGGGAGTAGGGCACAGAGTCACTTGCAGACGATCCGATCGACCCCTAACTACCGTCCGTGAACTGCTTCCGGTAGGCGGTGGGGGCGACCGCGAATGCCGACGTGAAGTTCTGTCGGAACGTCACTGCGCTACCGAAACCACATGCTGCAGAGATGTTCTCGATGCTCTGTGTTGTGGTCTCCAATAGTGTTCGTGCTTCGTTCAACCGCTGCTCGAGCACCCACCGAGCCGGGGTGGATCCGGTTGCAACTTGGAATTGTCGGATGAAATTGCGACGACTCATCCGTGCTCGGTCGGCGAGCCGCTCGATCGGCAACGGTTCGTGTAGCCGCCCGAGGGCCCATTGCACTACATCGGCAATGGCAGTGTCCTCCTCGGCCCTGGTCACGGGGCGTTCGATGTACTGCGCCTGGCCGCCTTCGCGGTGTGGAGCGACGACGAGGCTGCGGGCGACTCGGGTGGCTGCGGCTGATCCGAGGTGTTTGCGGACGATGTGCAGGCAGGAATCGATCGACGACGCCGTGCCCGCGGACGTCATGACATCACCGTGGTCGATGTAGAGCACGGATTCGTCCGAGTCGGTGTGCGCATTTCGTTCCCGGAGTTCGTCCATCTTGGTCCAGTGGGTGACGGCGGCCCGGCCCGAGAGCAAGCCGGTGTCGGCGATCGCGAACGAGCCGAGGCACAGCCCTGCGATCTCGGCGCCCCGCTGGTGCGCCGTGCGGAGTTGGGCGGCCAGGGCGTCGTCTATCGGCGGCAGAGCTACCGGCCACGATGGAACGATGACGATGTCGGCACTGTCGACGGTGCTCGGATCTGCGATGTCGCCGAGCGTGTAGCCCTCCTCGGTTCGAATCGAGCCCGCACGGTCGGACCACAGCGTCGTTTCCCAATCCGGCGCCAGGCCGAGGCGGGTGACTTCGCCGAACACCATCAGCGGGGCGGCGAGGTGGAACATTGTGATGCCGTCGAATGCGTACAGCACGATCTTCATGTCCGGCTCCCTCAGTGGCACGAAAAAGTGCATCCAGGTGCACTCGAGCGCGCCACTAGTTGGCGCAAATCCATCGAAAGTATGCATCCGTGCCACTCGTGGATGCAACCTTCGGAGGTGCACGATGGAATCCGAGCCGTTAGCCACTACGTTCAGGAGCGAACAATATGACCGCACCGCGCCGCGCACTCATCGTCATCGACGGTCAGCAGGAGTACTTCGAGGGAGTGCTGAAGATTCAGTACCCGCCTCGCACCGAGTCGCTGGCGAATATCGTCACTGCGCTCGAAGTCGCTGCTGCACAGGATCTTCCCGTCGCAATAGTGCAGCACGAGATGCCGGAAGGTTCTCCGGCGTTCGTGAAGGGTACTCCGACGTTCGACCTGCATCCGGATATCGAGGCGCAGCTCCAGCCGTCGTGGAAGCGCGTCGTGAAGCAGTACAGCAGCGTCTTCGCCGGCACCGACGTCGCAGACTGGTTGAAGTCCGAGAACGTCGACACCGTCACCATCGTGGGCTACATGACCAACAACTGTGATCTCGCGTCGAGCGCCGACGCCGAAGCGTTGGATCTGAATGTCGAGATCCTCTCCGACGCCACCGGCGCGATCAACCTGGCCAACGAGGCCGGAACGGTATCTGCCGAGCAACTGCACAAGGCGCTGATGGTGCTGTACCACTCCAATTTCGCCGCTGTAGCAACAACACCCGACTGGACCGAGGCCGTGAAGTCCGGCAGTGCTTTGCCATCGAACAATCTCGTCGTCTCGGCTGCGCAGGGTAACGAGGCTGTGGGCGCTCCGAGCGCGTAGGGCACAATACCGACCATGAGTGGTGCGGTGTCGCGTGGTCGGTGATCTCGATACCCGGCTGCGCGACGCCGCGATGAACTGGCTGAAGATCCGAACCAACGACGGTTTGGAGTCGATCAGCTCGACCGATCTGCTCGATTTCCGTTTCGACGGTGAGCCGTTTCGTCTGATGGATCCTCAGCGTGGCATCCGGAAGCCCAAGGAGCTGGCGGCTGCGTTGTCCATTCGGACGGTGTATCGCCCAGATGGCGCCAAGCGTCCGTACGAGGACGAGATGGGTGACGACGGCCTCCTGCGCTACAAGTGGCGAGGGGAGGATCTCGATCATCCAGAGAACCGTGCATTGCGGTCTGCGATGGAGTTGGAGTTGCCGCTGATCTGGTTCTTCGGTGTCGGTGTGGCCATGTATCAACCGATCTTTCCGGTGTATCTGCTTGCGGAGGAACCGGAACGGCATCAGTTCGTCATCATTCCCGGTGCGATCAGGGGACTCGTCGACGTCACTTCTCCTGCAGAGAGCCAACTTCGACGCTACGTCATGGCTGAGAGCAAGCGTCGACTTCATCAGCCAGTGTTCCGGGCGACCGTGATGCGTGCATACGAAACGCGCTGCGCTGTCTGTTCTCTAGCGCACGGGCAATTGCTCGACGCCGCACACATCGTTCCGGACTCCGATGAAGCTGGAATCCCCACGGTGCGTAACGGTTTGGCGATGTGCAAAATCCATCACGCGGCCTACGACGCCCACATCATGGGGGTGTCCCCGGACTACATCGTCAAGATCCGGGCCGATCTGCTCGACGAAATCGATGGCCCGATGCTGCAGTATGGCCTCAAGGAACGTCACGATCAGAAGTTGATGGTGCTCCCGTCCGTCAGGGCTCAGCGTCCGGATCGGGATCTGTTGAGCATCAGCTACGAGCGGTTTCGCTCAGCGTAGCGGTCGTACTGTCCAGTTGTGTCCGGCATCTCCGGAGGCGTAGTAGTCGATGATGCCGGCTTCCTTAGCAGCCTGGACCCAGTTCACTCCGAATGCCGAGGGCGTGGTTCGGCCGGAACGTGACGGCGCTGCCGAATCCGCATGTTGCGGCGATGTGTTCGACGCGAATGGCGAGAACGCGGCGCTCGGTTCGCGAGCGGCTCGGCCGCTAGTGGCGTGAAAAAGCGACCTTGGCGAACCCTCTGTAGTTTGCATGTCCGATCCCGACAGCCGTCAGCGCACAGAGAACGGGTTGTAGACCGCGAGCCCGCGGCTGCTACCAGCTGAGGAGCCCGTTGGGATGGATACGCTCTCGAGCATGTGCTCGGCGCCTGAGGGTGCAATCTGCCAGCAGGACCCCTGGCCATGAAAGCTGAAGCACCAGATCGGCTGGCTGGTTCCGTAGGGACTGAGGATCAGCGGGTCCTGGCTCCGTGCTCCGTATGCAGTCGGGTCGAACACACTGACGTAGTGCTCGGTGCTTTCGGTGGTGAAGATATTGTCGTAGATGTCGTCCGCCGACGCGGGTGCAACCCCGACCGCGGAGATGCCGATCGCAAGTGCAGAGGCGGCAAGAATCTTCTTCAACATCGAAGCTCCGATCATCGTGGGATGTAGTCCTGTAGGCGATGCATCGGCTGCACAGAACCAGGCGTTACTCCAACGGCATTCAGGGATTCAATCAACCGCGGTCATCACGATTCCGGTTACGTCGGGAGTGAAGTCGACGTCGAACAGGTACGCAATCGGCTGGCCTCCCACTGGCGCAGGCAGATTGAGTAGAGCATCTTTGCCCACCCATCTAGGTGACCAGCGGCTTGCCTGTGCGAACTTGCCGGACGAACTCTGTGGGCCATACGTGGCGACTGCGTGGCTCACTTCTCGATATTGCCGCGTCCGTTCGGCAGCCGAAGTAACTCGCGGAGTGCTTCACGAGCGGAATTTCGGAGGCTGTGCTCGTTGGAATCGCGGGGATTCTGGAGATTCTGATACGCGAAGTTGTCGACTTCGCAGAACAAGAAATGCAGTGGTTTGGTAACTCGCGGATCCAGTGATCCTGGGTTCTCGTTCAACAGCTCGACAAATCGAGTTTCGAACTCGTGCGCGGAGATTCGCATCTCGACGAAGTCCTGAAGAAGCGATGTGAAGGCCGCGCTCTGCGTTGCTGGGGTGTCCATGGTTGTACTCCTGCCGTTCACTGCCGTCAGTGATGTGGATGGGCGACAGTCGATTAGGCTCCCGGCGTCATTGCCGAAAGCCCGCGCGTCGCGCCGACCGAATGAAGCTGTCATTAGGTTTTGACGCGCGTGCCGCCCGATCGGTTCCCGGCTGTCGCACAGGCGTTGTCGGCAGTGCCCGGGGTTCCCTGCTTCAGAACAGAGTCGGAGCAGAAAAGCTGCCGTCACGGGCTTGGTGGAGTCGGGCACTCCAGCGCTGTACGAGCCACATTTCGACCAGTTCGGGTCTGGTGCCGATCTCGTTCGACCAGCCAGTGAGCAGTTCGACGTAGCGGTCGTAGCGGCGGCGAGTGAATCCGGTGACAGCTGGATCTTCCAGCCAGCCCTCGTGGATGAGCGTGGAGACGCCGAATTGGTCGATCAATTGCGCTGGCCCGCCCTCTACTGATGCTTTCACGGCCCATAGGAAGGTGGCCATCAAAGCCACGCCGACGCCTGGAGCGTCCGGCCAGCCGGACCAGGACCCGTCGGGGAAGTCCGGGACCACCCTGTTGCGTATGCAACTGTCGAGGACGGCCAGGGTCTTGGCGAATGGGTTCTCGTCCGGGTGTCGAAGGTGCGGGTTGCTGACGTCGGGAAACCGTCGCATTGCCTTGCGGTGGCGGTGACTTCCTTGCCACGCGGCGCAGAGAAACAGCAGGCCAAGGGATGGGTGTTCGCCCGCGGTGAGTTCGGTGCCGACTCGAAGGTCGTTGCGCTGCACGATGGCTGTGCCTTCGGTGACGATCTTTCCGTCGAGGTTGCGTCCCCGAAGTCGGATGTCGTGCCCAGCTCGGCGAAGGTGATCGTTCCACCACTCGAGGTCTACTGCTACTCCGTCGTCGAGCACGTTCAGGTCGTAGGAGCGCAGCTGGCACCACTGCACGCATGCCGTCGGTGGGGTGAATCCCTCGTCGAGTCGTGACATGCCGACATCTTGGCAGCAGCTACCGACACGAAAGGTCGATCGAGACCCGTCATAGTCGATCTGACGCGCAGGCGATCGACTCCCGCGTCGGCGTGAGGCGAGAACTGCTCCCTGTCTGATAGTTATGGCAAACTACCCACTTGATAGAGCCAGTGACCGGTCATTTCGTTGATAGACGAGCAAAGCGGTGAAGTAACTCTTGGGGGAGAGTGTCTTGTGGGGGAATTGCTAGGAGCCGATCTCGACGAGCTCAGGACGTTGGGAGCGCAGCTGCGCGCCACAGCGAACGAGCTTGCAGACGTCGTCGTGCCCGCCAGGACCAGCATTGCAGCGGTCGTGATGCCGGATGCAGGCATCGACGACGTGATGGGCAGGATTTCGACGACGCTCGAAACCACTGCTGCGAAGCACAGCACGGCCGTTCAGATGCTGGCTGACGGTGCTACTTCGTCCGCAGCCACGTACGAAGCCGTCGAAGACGCGTTCAGCAGACAACTGAGCGCGCTGACCGAAGGACTGGGGCGGTGACGACCCCAACGATTCCGCAGGTCGAGTCCTGGAATCCTCGGACGTTGGCGACGGCGGGAAGCGCGATCAAAACGGCGGGGATTGCGCTCACTGATCGTCTGGCGGAGGTGGATCTCGCGGTCGACAGGAGTGCGCGGACCTGGAAAGGGGACGCCAGCGCTGCCGCGTCGATGCGTGCGGTGTCGGAGGTGCTCACCGCAACCGCGTCGAAACGAGCGGCGGATACCGTCGGGGACGCATTGATCACTCAGGGCGAGAAGATCGACGCGTACCGCGCCGCGATTCTGAGCACTCGCGACGCGGCTGTACATCTCAATGGCATGTCGGTCGCACCGGATGGCACCGTCACGAGCCCAACCGTTCCCGGCGCAGACGATGATGCTCTTCGACCGATCCTGCAAGGCCGACTCGATCGACAAGCAACAGATTTCCAGGCCAGTCTGAAAGAGAATCTGGCTCTGTGCGGATCCGCGCTGACAACCTTGAGGACGAAGGTCGACGGTGGGCTGGCCGACCTCGAGGAGCACGGTGGTCCCGGCGGTGCCGGCCTCGGGGCAGTTCTGTCGGGCGAAGACGGCAAGGTGGTCGGTGCCCAGATTCGCGATGCCGTCGACGGTGGCGAGCCGATCCCCGCCGATGTTCTGAGCGATCTCACCGAAGACCTCTTGGCCACCGGTTTGGAGCCTGCGCAGCTTCAGGCTTACCTCAATGGCGGAACGGCAACGATCCCAGCGAGCACTCAGCAATACCTGAAGGAGTTCTACAACTCGGCGGGCGTCGACGGATTCACCACTGCCAGCCAACAGTTGCAGTCTCAAGGCCCGGCGGGGCAACAGGCCGCGGCATCACTTGCCAACGGTGTCATGGTTCTGTCCAACGAGAACGTAGGTACCGGACGCGATGCCGATGGCAGCCTCACCGGAGCAGGCAGTTACGAACACTTGCCTCAGGACATGCGCGACCTCATCGCGACTCGTCCAAGCCTCGGTCTCGACGGCCTGGACAGCAACGTGCTGACCTATCCCGGAGACGGCCCGAGCGTGGACGACCACAAGGACTTCGTCGAGGGGCAGACAAAGCTGTTCGACGCGATGTCGTTGGCGGAGGCGGGCAGCGAGCCCGGGGCCAAGATGTCGACCGAGCTGATTCGACAGGGCATGCATGCGGCGTCGATCGAAGCGCACGGGGGAGCGTTGCCGTTCAGTGATGTGCCGCTCGATAACTCGAGCCACGTGGAGAACCTCGAGAAGGCGATCGAGCTCGGCTCCCGCAACACGGACGGCGCGCACGCAATTCTCACCGGCGAAGGCGGGCCGGACGTGCTTGGATCCGGATACCACGCAGACACCGCAGTGATGCCGTTGTTGCAGCGCGACGACGGGACGGCGATGGCGTCGCTGACGGATTGGATTGCGCGAGATGCACATACGACCTTCCCCGAAGGAACGCCCGAGTACGAGGACTCGGTGCGGGCGGGGTCTGCTGCTCGCGGCTTGGCCGAGATCATGGCTTCAACCGAATCGTCAGATGGAACGAACAATTACACGACTCTTCTCTCCGGTGAAGGGAAGATCGGGGAGGGTACTGCGAGTCAGGTCGCCGAGGCCCTCGCGCCATACGTCGGTGACATGACCGGTATGACCCGTGATCTCACGCAGACCAATGGATTCGGCGAGTTCGGTGGCGCGAAGGATTACATCGGCGGTCCTGTTGAGCCACTTCGAGTTTTCACTGTTCTCGACTCCGAAGAGCAGGCCAGTCAGATCATCAACGGCACGGCTCTTGCCGAAAGTCAACGGATGGATCGACTCTTTGCGACAACCGGTTACACCGAGCTTGGCGATCAGGCCTACCGCTTGCAGTGGCTCGTCGATCATGGTCTCAGTACTGAGATGGACCAGCGTGTGCAAGATGGACTCGACAAGCAGGAAGCGGCCGACGCGCGGAACTCGAAGTTCACCGCAGCGTGGACGGCGGGACAAATCGTGGCTGGGGGAATGGGTCCGGGTGGGATTGCCGTCGCAGCTGGGTCCGAATTCTTGAAGCCCTACGTTCTCAGTGTGGATGATCTCGAAACACCGCTGAGCCGCGAGATCACGCTCGATGACTCGGCCTTCGGTTTCGACAGCGGGAATGGTGAGTATGTGTCCAGTGATTGGGGGAGTGCAGGTTTCAGAACGCACAATGTTCTCGATGCACTTGTAAACACTGGAGAGGTCGGCATCAACGATGTTCCAGCGGTGTACAAGAACGACGACGGCACTGCATTGCTTCCATACTCTGAAGCAAGAAATAAGTATGTGAACGAGGACGACATGCTCCAACGCGCGAGGGCCGCTGACGCAATCTCTCAGATAATTGCGCATGCCGGAGTGTCGAACCTGGACGAGTATGCGCGCAACGCGACCGGGGATGAGCAGCGGGATGTGTTGGCCGCGGCGATTC
The DNA here is from genome assembly GCF_037327425.1 of Rhodococcus sovatensis. NCBI lineage: Bacteria > Bacillati > Actinomycetota > Actinomycetes > Mycobacteriales > Nocardiaceae > Rhodococcus > Rhodococcus sovatensis. The sequence goes on from NZ_CP147846.1 coordinate 698,583, forward strand.
GACCTGATGGGAACAACCCAAACAGCGAAGCAATTCTGGACTGGCTGGCAAGCGATGAATCAGCTCGTGACTCGAGAAACACGTGGCGAGTGGAGATGTACGGATGAGGATGAGATTTCCACGCTCGAGAGTGGCAGCCGTACTTGTGTTGATGATGGTGACCGTCCCTGCGTGTGAATCGGTCGTAGAGCACGATGATGCTTCGAGGGCGACGTCGACGTCGCCTTCATCAGGCTCCGACATATATGAGGTTCCTGATCAACTCCGTGATGCAACAGTGGTGTGGTCCGCAGAACCAGAAGTCGACCTCTTCTCTGTCGAGGGTACTTTGATCCGCGCCGCCCAAGAATCGATAGTAATAGGAATTACGGTTGGCTTGGACTACACATATCCAGGATTTGCGGTAAGCGGTAGTTACATGGGCGGAGACTCGATATATTCACCCTTCGGATCCGCGACCGGAGATGGCCCTTTTGCAGGATCGGTCCATAGTCGTATCCAACAAGTAATTCCGATTAGTAACGGCTTCGAGGCGTTGACATGTGTCCTGTCGATTGGACTCGACGTCCTCGAGAACGGCAGGTATTCTCCTTCGCTCCTGACCGGTGTAGCGGGAGGAGAGCTGCGAATACGCTTCATCCGCAACGACGACCAGACAACAACAGCATCCGCACCCCTACCGCGGCCGTCCATCCCGGGGCCCGAAAAGTTCACTTGGCAGGCTCCTACCGACAACAGGTTTGTCGGATGGCAGATCGACGGATTTGCTGATGTCGAACCCGCTACGGCTGAAAGTGGTCGATGCGTTCCGTGGGCGAGATCGCTTTATCCGGACACAGAGCCCATAGCGTCCCGTGAGGCGTATGCCCGGGATAATCCACCCCCAGTCGAGCCGGCCTACCCCGGATGGCCTGACAGTACAAATTGATGAGCGCCAGAACAAGAACTGCATTCGGTAGGAGGACGAGCCTTTGACCCGCGAAGAACTCGGTGCGAAAGTTCGTCGGTTGCAGCAGGCCGTAGCCGAGGTCCACGGCCACACTCACCTCGACGGTGTCACAGTTCGGACCGACTCGATCGGTCGACTCACCGAACTGGGAATTGCCGACGATGCTTGGGCGCGCGGGCCCGAGGCGCTGGCCGAACTGCGCGACGACCCGATCGTTGCTCGCATTGCCGATGCAACCATCGGCAGCGTCTCGGCGCCTGAGACGCACGTTCCTGTAGCGTCCGATTCACGGTCGCGACAACTCTCACAACCTGATTCGATGTTCCGCGTTCGGCAGACACCAACGCCGCATTCTGTCACGCACCGGATCGTCGACGAGCGGGACCACACTGCCGACGATTATTTCCATCGCAAATCTCTCGATCCAGAGAACAAGTGGCCGTGGTCGATTTACGGATGAAACTACCTAATCGGACTCATGCACTCGCTGCCGCACTGGTGGTGCTGGCGTCAACGACAGCCTGCGATTCTGTCGCTGAAGTCGACGTACCGCGAGCTACTTCTTCGGAACAGAGCTGGCCAGCCACCGAGGTTTACGGAGTACCGGATCAAATTCGTGACGCCACGATGGTCTGGTCTGCGGAGCCAGGAGTCGATCTGTTCTCTACGGAGGCCACCTTGACTCGTGCCGCTCACGAGTCATTCTCTATTGGGTTGATGTTGGGCCTCGATTACACGTATCAGGGCTTTGCAGCGAGTTCGAAAATTGCTGGCGGCGGGAGGCTTTACGGGGGGTTCGAGGATGACACCGGGCGAGGTCCGTTCGTAGGGACAATTCACGGTCTAATCCAACGCATCATTCCAACCGACTCAGGCTTCGATGTCATTTCGTGCATGCTCTCCGTCGGCCTTGACATGGAGGTGGACGGCAAATACAGCCCGTCGGGGCTCGCGGGCGGGGAGGGAGCCGAACTGCGCTCCAGGTTCATTCGCACCGGTGAGCCGGCGAAATCACGAGTGGTGACACAACCATCGCATTCGTCAGGTTCGGATGATCACCATTGGCAGGCGCCCACGGACAACCAGTTCATCGGTTGGGAAATCGACGGTTTTACCGACAGGGATCCGTCCACGTCAGGGTCTGGCCGATGCACCACGTGGGCACGATCGCTATATCCGGACACAACCGCAGTGGTCCCTCGTGATGCGTACGCCAGGGACAACCCACCACCGGTCCAGCCGGCCTACCCCGGATGGCCCGACAACAGCAATTGAATTGGCGCAAAACAACATCGTGCTCGTTGGGAGGAAGAACCTTTGACCCGCGAAGAACTCGGCGCGAAAGTGCGTCGACTGCAACAGGCCGTAGCCGAGGTCCACGGCCACACTCACCTCGACGGTGTCACAGTTCGGACCGACTCGAACGGTCGACTCACCGAACTGGGAATTGCCCACGATGCGTGGGCGCGCGGGCCCGAGGCGCTGGCCGACCTGATCACGCGCGTCTGTCGCGATACTGCGCAGGAAGTACAGATTCGATCGACCGCGATCATGGCCGAACTGCGCGACGACCCGATCGTTGCTCGCATTGCCGATGCAACCATCGACAGCGTCTCGGCGCCTGAGACGCACGTTCCAGTGACGTCCGATCCACGGTCGCGGGAACTCTCACAACCTTATTCGATGTTCCCCGCTGAGCAGATACCAACGCCGGACTCTGTCGACCGCCCAGTGGACGACTACTTCCACCGGAAATCGTGGTTGGAGTAGCCAGTGAAGGTCGACGTCGAGGCCACCATCTCCGTCTGCACTGCTCTGGAACACGCGAACCTTGTGGCCGCCGACGTCTCCGAACGTGTGCGAAGGCGCGTCTCGGACCTGGAGCAGCTCTTGCCCGAGACCACTACCGGTCGAGTCGAGGCCACTGACGATGGTGGATTTTCGTGGACTCCGGACTATCAGGCGATGACGGCCGGTGTCACTGTCGGTGCGGCGTCTGATGTTACGGGTTATGGATTGAGGACTGCCGCCGCAGCATCATCGGACGAGCTTGCCCACACGATCGGGCGTCTACTCGGGCCTGCCGGCGCGGTACTGGGAACGATCCCGGCCATCGCGAACGACATCGAAGGTGGAATGGACCCGACGAAAGCGATTGTCACCGAGTCCGCTGGCACGGTGGTCGGCGTGGTAGCGGGCACCGCGATGGGGTCTATCGCATCGGCCGCCGTAGCGGGGTCCACAATCGGGAGTGTGGTACCAGGCGCAGGAACAGCAGTGGGTCTGATCGTTGGCGTCGGAGTGGGGGCTTTGATGGCGTACGGTGTGCCCAAAGTCGGGCAATGGCTGTGGGACTAGGACAATGAACGACGAGAGCGTGAGCCGCGAGGCTGTAGAATCGCGCGCTGTATGGCCTCAGCGATTCGATCCGAAGTACCTAATTATCGCGCTGGTGTCGGCCGGCTGTGCCGTAGGAGGACTGGCTTTCGCATGGTCTGCGGGTAGCAGCACAGGCCTTATCGGTTTCAGCGGCTTCGGTGCCGTATGTCTGGGGCTGGCTTGGTTGGCCGTTCGGCAGGCAGGTTTCCGGTGGATCAAGCTGTCACGCAGGGTTGTCCCCTGCGTGCACCCCGAGTTCGGCTGCGGCGTACGGATCGGGCCAGAGTCTCTGGCCCTTCGAGTATTGATCGCGACGTTGGGCGCATGCGCGGTGTCAGTGGTAGTTGCGGTCCTCCTCGGGCAAGATTCGTTGCTACCCGAGCTACGTGAGGTGTTGCCGAATACGTTGTTTGCCGGTGTGTGTGGGGTGGCCATGGGAGCAATAGCCCTGCTGTTATTGCTTTTCCGGCCGTCCACAGGTCTCGAGATCTATCAGGATGTTGTCATCCGGACGGTTGGCCAATCGCGGGTCGTGCGTATCGGAAGCGATATGACCCTGCGATGGGACTCGATCACGGACGTCGCAGACGAAGTTCGATTGAATCACGTCGGATTGTGGACAACTCGCGAGCCGTTGATACGACTTGTGAGCAGTGGGCCCGTTCCGACAGAGGGCAGACTCGGTTGGGACACTGATGACTACGTGCAACTGCCTGTGAGCTGGATGGCGGCGGAACCGAATACGGTCCTCGCAGTGTTACGGGCGATGGTGGGTAACAACGAGGAGCGACGAGAAATTCTGTCGCACGACCCGAAAGAAGTGTTCACCCCTCCGTCGTTGCAGGTGAGACTACGAGGTGCTTAGCGTGTCGGTCTGACTTCGTACTCGGATCTTACTCGGTTTGAGGCACAATGTCATTCATGTGTGACGCTCAGGTCCGGGCGGTGCCGCGTGGCCGGTAATTTCGACGGTCGCCTTCGGGAAGAGGCGATGCAATGGTTGACGCTTCGACTCCACGGCCCGTTCCGTCGCCTCGCGCGGTACACCCGACTGCGGCGGTCATCAGGAGCACCGCAACCAGCAGTCAACTCTTGGGAAACGTTGATTTCAATGGCTTCTCCGGACCGCTCGCTGCAAGCCGAAACTACCCAACTGTCCGGGGCCTCAGGGTTGAGGCTCTTGAACTTCGTCGGCACCCCGTCGTCCGTCTAACCCGGTGAAACTGGCGCGGCGGCGACAGAATGGCCTGCGGAGGCGGAGCCTCAGTGGTCGGTGACGGGATTGGCTTGATGATCGGCAAGCGCCCAGGTGTAACGGGCTTGGCAGAGCCGCGATCTATCTCCCGATGCTTCCGCTGCGACCGCGCGCGGAGATCTCGAAAGTGTGGAGAATAATCATGTTCGGCGAGTCTCTCCGTAATGCCAGCCCCTTCGTCCGTGGACGCGTCGTGTGATCTGTGAGCATCGCGGCTGCGGGGGTGGCGATGGCGGGCGTCGTCGCAGCATGTGGGTCCGCGGGCGAACCTTCGGTGGCGCGTGAGGCGTCGACAGTAGCTGCGACCGCAACGACTGAAGCAACCACAACGACGCCGACAACAACGGTGCCTCCGGCCGCGCTCGCGCCGGAACCGCCCGTTGTCGCCGCACCGGAGGTCGTCGCTGCGCCCGTGCTGATGCCGCCGGTGGTGTGTATGAACTTGCAGGCTGCTCAGAATCTGATTCAGGATGCGGGAGTGTTCTTCTCACGTAGCGAAGACGCGACCGGTGCCGGCCGCGCGCAGATCAACGATTCGAACTGGATCGTCGTCGATCAGACTCCGGGCGTCGGCGTTCCGATCGAAGAGGGCGACGCCGTACTCTCTGTCGTCAAAATCGATGAGCCCAACAACTGCTGACGCGTTTCGGCGGAGACGGCCGAAGAGCCGCTCGACTTCGTGAACCCCGGCTTCCACGGATGGCGTTGTGCCCGCGGCCAGAATGGCTCTGGCCTGCTGCAAGATCGGTGCACGCCCGCAGCCTGGCAGTTCGCGGAGCCTGGTGGCGGTGCTGAAGGTGTCGGGGTCATCGATTCGCTCCCCGAATTCGCTCAACACCGCCAATATCCCAGACCGTCCGCCGTGGGTTGCCCGCGATTCAGTCGCAGATATTTGCACAACGATGTCGACGTCGTGCAGCATCTCGATCAGTCGCTGTTCGATCACGGGGTTTGGTAGCCACTTGGCCATCAAGAACGCCGCGCGGTCTCGCATGTCCCAATCTTCCAAATGAGATGCGGCGAGCAATGATTCGACGGTGTCGTCGATCTCGGTAGCTCCGGCGATACGGAACAAGCATCGCATCGCCTCTCTAGCGCACACTCGCAACGTCGCCTCGTCGATTTGGTGGGGGTCGTCTGGGTCCCTCAACCGTTCGTCGAGGACGAGTGCGTCGACCTCACAGAACAAGTAGTTGATCGCTCTGGACACCCGATCATCCAACAAGCCTGGGTAGTACTCTACGAGCTGGAGATATCGCGTTTCGAAGTCCTGCGCCGAGATTCGTTCATCGACGAAGGCTCGGATCAACGGGATGAACACCGCACTCTGTGCGCTGGCTGTCTCTGCGCTGGCCGTCTTTGGTCGTCTCCGCAATGGCATAAGGTTGCGCAGCGCTTCCCATGCAGCGTTCGGACAGATGTCGTCCCCAATGTTCTGGTCATCCTCATCAGATACTTGGACGCATCAGATAACTGGTTGGTTCCACAGTCAGAACTTGGACTTCGAATGCTGTGACTGACGACAGCTTCGTCGCTGCGGCATCGAACCGATAGTCCAGAGTGCGACCGACGCGGGGATCCCTGGAAAGGCGATTGGTTGACGGCGGCGGAGGGCGGCGTCCCTCCAAGGGCCGCAGGGTGAGCACGTGCATTTCTGCGACCAACATCCGTTGCCGCGATACTCGAGCACGTGTTCAAGTGACCCCTTCTCACCTGCAACGCAACCGAACCGTCTGCGAGGGGCGTGACTTTGTGCAACCGTGGAGAGGCGGTTGGCGATCCGAACACGGTGGAGCAATAGGAGTGCCGGTGAATGATTCTCTCGGACACAGGAAGAGTTTCTTCGTACTGTGGGATGGCAGCTCGGAGGGCTTGGATCCCGACGAACGCCAGACAATGATCGACGCGACGACCGACGGAAAGCTGCACGACAGCTCGTGGAGTTTCGGTCGCGGATACGGCGATCCACGTGCGGGTGATCGAATAATCCTGCTGCGCACAAGCAAGCTGGGAGGCGTCGTCGCCAGCGCCGTCATTTCCAAGGACGGTGTCGTGATGGACGACCACTGGACCGGAACTGAAAAGCGAACCGCCTACATCGACGTCGCCTGGGACGTCATGATCGGTGACGAGGATCTGCTGACGATCGATGAGCTACGCCACGCCATGCCGGACTTCAAGTTTCCAGTACTCGGATCCGGCAGGCGCATCCACGACCCCTCAGCAGCGTCGCTCGACAACCGCTGGGGTCAGCACGTCGACGAACTCGGTCGGCGGAGCCAGAATCCGTGGTTGGGTGGTCGACCTCAGTCCCGACAGCAACGGGTATCCCGTCGAATTCCATTGCAGCGAAAGATGACCCCGGCCTACGATGTGGAATCATTCGCTTCCTACCGCGCGCGCCGCGCCGAATCGGATCTGGTCGACCGTTTCGTTGCGGGATTACGTCCCGAGAGGTTGGATCTGAGCGGCTGTCAGCTGCAGGTCGAGGGTGTGAATCGGCCGTTGTTGGTGGACCTGTTAGATCACACGAACAACGTTCTCTACAAGGCCAAGGCGTCGGCGTCACGAGAGGCCGTTCGTATGGCGTTGGGACACCTGCTGGATTACCGCCGACACATCGAGACGAAGCCATCGACATGCATGCTCCTGCCCGAGCGACCGGCTGACGATTTGATCGACCTCTTACGTGAGTACAGCGTCGGTTGCGTCTACGAGAAGTCGAACGGGTTCGAAGTCGAGCTGAAGCCAGAGGTCGTGGCATGAGCGGGGTGGATAGCGACGCCATCGGGAGATTGTTGAGAGCACGCGCCGACTACGAAAATGCGGTGTCCGACTCGTACGACGAGGTTCTGTTCGACGTAATCTCTCGTGTCGAGTCCGCGCGCAGCATCGGCAAGGCCGACATCGGTGCATTGCTCTTCTGGAAGCGACTTCGTGCCGATACTCCCTGGGCGATGGCGCTTCATAACTGGCGCGACGCCGACGTCCGAGTCGCCACCAGCACGATGTACATGGCAGCCAACGATCGGTCGCTGGACGTCCCGACCGCGGCGGGTCGAGCCAGACAGGCGCTGATCGAACTGCCCGGATGCGTCAACGGCGGCGCGTTGCCCTCGGCGCTCATTCTCGCGGCTGCGCCGAGTCGAATGGCCATCTACGACAAACGGGCGCTCAAGGCGCTCGGGCTCCTCGGCTTGGCCGTCGACACGTCCAACGGGTGGTATCGCGGATACATGCAGACCGTGGAGGAGCTTCGGATCGAGGCGCACAATCGGGGGCGAGAACTGGTCTGCCCGCGATGTGGACAAGGCGCTCTTTCAGCTGGGTAAATGATCAGTGTGTCGGGCGTGAGGCTTCGGGCATACTGTCGCCCTGAGCGCCGTCGTCAGTTCATCGAAGCATTTGTGCGACCTGAGCGATCGCGGCCTCGAAGCGTTCGCGTCCGCCTCCCGTATTCAGTCCCCGCGCGGAACAGTGCGGAATCTTTCCTGGAACGACGTAGAGGTCTCTGTCGAGACTTGCGCGTGCCCAACCGTCACGAGCAGCGGCGCCGAGCAGTAGAACGATCTCGATGTCCGGGCACAAGTCGACGAATTCGGTCGTCCATCTCACGGACCGAGTTCGTTCTGCAGGAGTTGAACCGCCATTCTTGACGCCTGCGACGGGGAAGGGAACGACATTCCAGTGGACTACGTCGGCATGTGAGACACCGTGGCGCTCGTATGCTTCACGGCAATTGCGAGCCGTGCGGTCATTGTTGTCCAGGCTCAGAAGGCCGGATCCCGTTCCGCTCTCTGCTTTCGTGGAAGGGTTGTCGAGCAGCACCAACATACGTGCGTTGATTCCACCCTGGTCCGGATCGACGTAGGGAACATGACCGTGTGGGAGGCCGACGGCATCCGCAATGGCATCAGATAGCGCGTTCAACGGGCGGACGTGGGGATCTCGGATTCGCGCAATTTTGTCGGCGATTACAGCAGGGTCTGCGTTACGTCCGTTCGGCATGCGGTAAGGATTGCACGCTCGTGTGACACGAGAGGTCTGCTGTGGGAGGGAAACGCGCCTTGGTCGCCGAGCATGTTCCATCGGACCCGCAGGTGCCGGAAGCACTGGCGTTCAGCTCTGGTAACGACACACACTGAGGTTTTGCGACAGAGAAGAGCCGCGACTCGGTTCTTCCAATGCGGTCAGCAATGCGCAGAGAGCTCAGGAACTGTTGACGCTGTAACAAAACCGGGCAGTCGCCTATATTCGGGCGAACACTTTCGCTTCGCTACAGGATGGACCACATGACAGACGAGTCTCTGCCGACCCCGTACTCCGAAGACGACCAGGATTTTCTAGCCAGCGCCGGCATTGCTGTCTCGGTCCAACCGGAAGGTGTTCTGGTGTCTGGCAGCGAGGTAGCCGTAGCCGGCTACCTCGCTCGGATCAAGGACCTCGCGGGCGATGCGGTTCAAGTGACGGGTGTTGACAAATCGTCGTTCACGTCAGCTGCTGCGGTGGCGGGCGCCGCGGCCACCAACGCCGTAGGACAGGGGCAGTTCGTCCGACTCTCGCCTGAGAGCCTGAAGATGTTGCAGTCCTATCGAGTGATGCCGGGTACCGGCGGATACAACCGTATGACCGTCGTCGATGCGTCACACAAGTTCCGCGGCCAAATGCAGTGGCAGAGTGTGTCGATGACACCGACGCGGGCGCTGGGCGTGCAGTTGCTCGCAGTTCAGATTGCTTTGCAGACGGCGGTTCAGTCGGTCGCGGACGCGGTCGAGCGGGTCCAGGGCACTGTCGACAAGATCCTTGTTCTGGCACAGGCGTCGCAAGTAGGTGACGTGGTCGGCAACCATGAGGCACTCTCACGAATCGCGAAGGTTCACGAAGAGACGGGTGCGCTGCCGACCGCCGACTGGGACTCGATCGCGTCACTAGGCCCCGCGCTCGAAGTTGGTGTGGCGAGGTTGCGAGAGCATGCCAAGCGCACCGTGGCGGGTTTCGATTCGCTGAAGCCGGTACAGGATCGGGCGAGCTACCTCAAAAACGCAGTCGAGGACAAGCGGCTGGGGGAGACACTTCAGCTCCTGGTGATTGCCGAGCAGTCACTGTATCTGTGGCAGAAGATGCGGATCGAGCGTGTCAGAGCCACCGAGCCGGAACACCTCGAAACCGTTGTGAAGTCTGCCCGTGCGTTGCTGCTGGAGCACTTCGAGCGGGACGGCGAACTGCTCATCCACGCCAGAAGCGAACTTGCCAATTACGCGACGGTCAAACCGCTCGAAATCGTCCGATGGATGTCGACAAGCGACCTCAAGCGGGACATGACCTCTCTCCGTCAAGATCTGGACGACTTCGCCAACGCGAGAGGCAGCCAGGTTGCTGGATGGATCGAGCACGAGGATCCCTCAGTCGGTGACGCTCTCGCCGAGGTGGGCAACCGTGCGAAGGCTGTCGGTGGCGCGGCCGTCGCTATCGGGAGCAAGGCGGCAGACATCGGTGCCAGCGGGCTCGGATGGCTTGGTCGTAACTTACAGAATGTGGCATCGAGTCGAGGCAAGGACGAGAGTTCCGAGGCGAAGCCCCCGATCGAAATCAAGGAGTAGAGGCAGTACCGGCCGAAGCAGCTTGGCGGCGGGCGGTGGCCGGAACCAGAGTCGGAAGGGGGATGAATGGCTGATGAGCTGATGGGTGTCGGCGCTTCAGCTTTCATCGCCCCGACGCCGGACCAACTGCGCCACCAGTGGTTGTCGGTACTCGAACGTCAGCATCCGTCTGCAGGCAAGCGTCAGGTGAACCTCGTACCCTGCGAAGTTGTTCTCTCGCACCGTGCTTCACTCTTGATGGACCACCGCAAGTACGGCAGTGGTTCGGCGCATCGCGCCGAGTTTCCGGTGCAGCACCTTGCGCGTTTGTTCAAGCGACCGCCAACGTCGATTCTGGCCAAGATGGCAAATCTGGATGGAACGCGCAGCAACGGCGGCAGGTTCGAATTGGAGGTTGCCGCGCGACTGGGTGATGTCGAAATGCTCCAGGGTGTCTATCTGCGCATCCTCGACATGGCACGCGCTCTTGGTATCGACCCCGACGAGCTCCCGGACTTTCTCGGGATCGAAGGTACCTCGCTAATCGAACTGGAGGGCCAGTACGAGCTGGATTCGAGCGAAATCGAACGATCGCTCGAATCGAAACTCGAGAAGTGGGAACGTGAGCGCACGGATGTGCCGATCGAGACCACCGAAAGGCTCCTCGTCGCTGCAGTTCGCGTCGGGCAGCATCGCTTCGCCCAGAGAGTGTTGAACAACCATCAGCACAAGTGTGTGTTCTGCGGGTTGAGCGGAATAATCGGTGGCAAGCGACGGCCGCGAATGCTGTTGGCTAGCCACATAAAACCGTGGCGCGACAGCACTGATCGGGAACGAGTGGATCACACGAACGGTTTCACGGCCTGTCCGACCCACGACATTGCGTTCGACACTGGACTGATCACCGTAGACCAGGATCTGAGTCTTCGCTATGCGCCCGGTATCGAAGACGACATGACTGTGTCTCCACCTCTCCGGCGAGCATTGGGCAAGCCGCCGCTGCACGATCGACTGATCCTAGCGGAAAGTTCTGTGCGCCCGGATGTTTCGTATTTGACCTGGCATCAAGAGGAGATTTTCGTCGCGGGGTGACCGCCGGGTGCAGGGTTTGATACGCGAATTGGCCTTCCGCGTGATGTAACCCTGATGTTCTCAGGTGGTGAATAACTCGATGTGCACGTAACGGGTCTGGTCGTCGCGCTCGTCGACCACAATATTGCGAGTCACGCGTTCGTTCTCGGAGTTGAGGAAGCGGTCCTGCGCTTTCAGCACCGAGGGCGACGATGCGAGGTCCGGTCCGGCGATTACCTCGAAGAACGGTGCCGAAGCGGCAATCAGCGGTGTGTCGAACCCTGAATGAACCAATAGAGCTGCGAAACCGTCTGGATCAGTTTCGATCGCTAATTCGTATCGCGTATCGAGAGAGGCCTCAGTCCGGGCATTCAGAACGACGTCGTCCGGAGCGAGCGTGATTCCGCCGAAAGACGTTGCTTCCGAAATGACGTCCGCCGGCCACGCCGATTCACGGACACTGACGGTGCGATCCGTGGCGTCACTTCGCGTTGTGCACCCCGTAGTGGCGGCGATGAGTAACAACGCGACCAGTAGCCAACGTGCGCGGATGTTCGCATGTTTCATCGTGTTCTATCTTCCCGGATCCGAGCGTTGGCCATTCCGACTGTCCGGTGCAGATGGTAGATCCAGAGTGCTGTTGTTGGGGACAACCGGTCCGTCGTAATGGAATGTGCTTCCAGACCCGGAGATATCGAATTCCTGCGCCAAGCCTGCGGTGTGCAGGCTACCCATTCGTTCGTCGCTGATGGTCACTCCATCCGTGCCAGGTATGTCGAACGTAGTCGTCTTCGTCCCATCCCAGTTGTAGCGATCGAAGACATGGGTTTGGTAGTCGACAGTCACTGTTGGCTCTGCACCCGGTGTACTGGGCGGATACACAGTGGCGATTCCGGTCACCGACTGCTCGATGCCTCCCATTGCGTAGAACCAGTCCTTGCTGTCTTCTGGCCCGATGTACACACCTGTCCAGTCGGACTGAAATGGAACTGGAACCCCGTAGGTGCCAGCTGCGGCTGCGTGGGTGGAAATGCGGTTGACTTCTGCGCTGACTAGTTCGTTGGTTGTCTGCTGAACCTTCGGCACGTCACGCTGAATCTCGTCAGGATCGACCGTTGATTCAACACCCGAGTTGTCGAGGTAATGCCGCAGGTTCTTGGCGGCATGCGTCCAACCACTGAGTTCGGCGGCATCAGCGGCTTTCTTCACTAGCTCGCTGAACAGCAGGTCGTCGCCTCGGCTGTACATCGGTTGAGAACCGTGCGGTCCCTGGCCACCGTCGGACGGTGGTGCAGGCTTCGGACGTGGTATGCCTGGCGAGCTTGTGTCGGCCGGCGTCGGCAATTCTGAAGCCATCTCTGCTACCCGCTGCGCAATGCGGCGGTCGATATCCGTGAACTCGTTGTAGGCCTGGGTGATCTGTTCTCGCCACCGATCCAGGTCAGCTGCGCTGACCGAAGACTCGGGATCGCCAAAGGACGACGAGTCTTCGGACAACACCACTTGCCAGTCATCGGACACGGAGAATCCGTCGGAGTCGGCACCGCTCGCAAGTTGGAGCACTCGGTCACGAGGAAATTCAAGTTCATTCGCAGCGGCGCGAGCAGCTGCGGCCAGTCGTCCGCCGATATCGCGCATGCGGTTCGCGTTGTCGCAAACTCGGACAGCCCGATCAAAGGCAGCCCTTTGGGCATCACCAGTCCAAGAGCCGTTGAGATCCATGCTGTCGATCTCGCGCAGGAGCCCGCTGAGTAGTTCGCTCAACCGGTCCATTGCCTTGTCCAACTGCGCGCCCGAGTCTCTGGAGGTCCACAACTGCCACTCGTTCAGCTGAGGTCGGGTTGGGGTCATATCGGACGCTCCGAAGCGGCAACCAAGACCGAGGATGTCATCTCAGACGTTCGGTAGTCGACGGCGCTCGCACTGATCGCGGCCGATAGCTCGTGCAATTCCGTGACCACTACCGTCAGAGATGTATCGAGAGCCTCGGCTACCGCAGCTAGGGCTGGGCCGCAGTGCGATCCTGGTAGAGCATCTGTCGCCGGCGTGAGGTGGCGGACGGCGCTCATGGTTGCAATTTCAGTTGTGACAGCACTGAAGTGATCAGCCAGTGTTTGAACAGCGTCAGGATCTACGCGTAGTTCTCTAGACATGAGCCCCCCAGCCCGATTGCCGTCATATCCGGCCTTGTTCCGGGACTGTACCTCGAGAGGCTCAGGGGCCTCGTTCTGTAGACGCTGCCGTGGTCATTCGAACGAATGAATTCTGCGAGCCCTCTGCCCGCCTGTTCCCAAGGTTTGACCGGGTCGATTCACGAACAGCGCAGATGGGGCCACATTCGTACGCCGCCGGCAAGTTGACCCGTGGTCTCGACGAGACTGCGCGCTCACGAACCCTGTCACCCACTCCCTATAGGTTGAGCTCTGATCGAGTTAGTTCGAAATGTGAGGATTCGATGTCGGCTACAGATGACAGTGAACTCAGGGGACGCGTACGGCGCCTGCTCGAGTTCTTGCGCGAAACGGTCGGCGCCCAGTCGAAGCCGATACGCCAGTACGGGACCGATGCCCGCGTCGAGTGGCTCTTCGACGACGCCCGACCCCTCGACGTCAACACCGACGTCGCACCCGGTGACGTGGCGGTTCGCATCCCGCGCACCAGCATCGAGCAGCCTCCCGGCCTTCCTGCAGAGCTCGAGAAGCACATAGACGAGAGCACCACCCCACCCACCGTCGCCAAACAAGCACCCGCCGAGGCACACGACTGGCTCCGGGAATGGACCACCTGGTCACTCGACGACTGTGAACGCCGACCCTTCGCTGAACTCTTCCGATCCGTCGACCTCATGCTCCACGACCTCGGCACCCAGCCCGAGTCCCTCGAACTCGTCATCGCCTCCGGCTACCTCGACGCCACCATCGGCGACCAACGGGTCGCGACGCACCTCATCACCCAACAGGCCAGTATCAGCCGAGAGGACTCCACCGGCGACCTCCTCGTCACCGTCGCACCCGCCAGCACCCCGCGCCTCGAAGACGTACAAATCCTGCTCGACCTGCCCGGCTTCGACCGTGCCGGCTCGAAGTCCCTGCACCGGAGCCTGTCCGAACTGGTCTCGTCCTCACTGTCCGCCGACATCCCGCGGCTCCTCGGCCAGTGGGCCACCGCCGCGCTGAAGCAACCGCTGACCGTCATCGCCGACCACGACAAACCCGTCAGCTCCACCGCCGACACCCTGCGCATGTCGCCGGCCCTCGTCCTGCGCAAGCGCGGCTCCTACGCCCTCGCGTCGTACTACGAGGCAATGCTCGCAGCGCTGGACGCTGGGGCACCCGTGCCCGTCGGGCTCTCGCAACTCGTCGAGACCCACGAAGACAACACCCGCCGCGACTGGCTCGAATCCCATGTCAGCGACACCCCCAGCGCCGAACCGCTCTTCCCGCTGCCCGCCAACCGCGCCCAGGCCGGCATCTACAACCGCGTCATGAACGACACCGGCGTCGTCGTCGAAGGCCCACCCGGCACCGGCAAAACCCACACCATCGCAAACCTGATGTCCGCGTTGATGGCTCAGGGCCAGCGCATCCTCGTCACCAGCGAAAAAGCACAGGCGTTGCGCGTCCTCAAGGACAAACTGCCCGCCGAACTACAGGACCTCTGCGTATCCGTCACCGACATGGCGCGTGGGGGATCGGCCGAACTCGACGAGAGCGTCTCGACCATCGCCACCCACAAAGCCGCGTTCGACGCCACCGAGTCGGCCCGCAAGATCCGTTCCCTCGCGGCCAAGCGGATGGGCACCAAAGAACGTCGCTACAAACTGACCAAACAGATCGGCCTCGCTCGATCCTCGGAAGCAGAGATCCACACGTTCTCGCCGACGTATTCAGGAACCCTCGCGTCGATCGTCACCACGCTCAACTCCCAGCAAGACGAACTCGGCTGGATCCCCGGCCCGCTGCACACCGAGACCGCACCCGTCGACAACGCAACCTTCGCCTCGCTGTTCACGAAGAGCCAAGGACCGAGCCTCCCGACGGCCGACGAGATCCGATCGCTGTTCGCCCGCGCCGGAACTGCTTCGGGATCGATGTTCGACGACATCGATCCGGTTCAGCTCCAGTACATTCTGCCGTCGGCGCAGGCACTCACCGACCGGGCGCGAGCCATCGCGTCCTTCGGTCCGCACTATGCGGCCCTGGCCGACGGGATTCTGTCCGGCGCGCTCGGCACGTTGTGGTCCCGTGCGCAGACCGTCTCCGCGATGTTGTCTGTCGCCGTCAGTTCCGATGCCGCAGTGGAGTCCCATCACGTGGCGACGCAGGTCACCACGCGGCAGGCACTCAACTCCTTCGACGCCCTCGCCAAGCTCTACGAGAGCGGCTCCTTCGACGCGACGCGCACGTCCAGTGAGCAGGTGGCCGTTGATGGGCTCGATGCACGAGCAACCGTCGATGGCACCGACGCGACCCAGGTCACCGAACTCCGGCTCGTCACCAACCACCTCCGCGCCCTCGTCGCCGTCGACGACGCCGCACACCTGTTGCGCAGCATCGGCATCGAGCTGCCCATCAACCCAGCGGACTCCCGCGAACAGCAGGTCAACACCCTCCACGCCGTATGGAACCAAGTGCTCGCGACGGGCAGCATCGCAACGGCACGTGACGAACTCGTCGGCGCCCTCGGTGCTGTCGTTCCATCCTTACCGCCGGTCACGACGCTCGCCGAGGCGATCGCTCTCGCCGACGACATCATCGCGCTGAGCGGTGGCTCCGACGCATCCACCGCACGCGACGAGCTGACCACTCTGGCAGAGCGACTCTCCTCCGATCCGACAGTGCCCGACGGTCTCGCCGACGCAATCAGAACCGGCGACGTCGATGGCTACGAACGGCTCGTCAGCTACGTCCAGCCACAGAACAAGAACACCGATCTCCTCGAGGCCCTGGCCGAACACGCGCCCACTCTCGCTCGCACGCTGTCCGAGGACACGACGACCGATTGGTCCGCGTTCGCACCCACCTTCACCCGGGCCTGGGCCTGGCGCTGCACCAAGCAGTCGATCGAGGCCGCCCAGCAGCCCGATCAGACCGACAATCTCGACGCCGAACTCGATGCCCTCGACGCCGAAATCTCCTCTCTGACGGCGCAACTTGCCGCAGAGCAGGCGTGGCAGGAATGCCTGCAGCGCATGACGAGTCGTGAGGTCACCGCGCTGCGTGCGTATCAGGAGAACATGTCCAATGCTGGCCTCGGCACCAGCAGCCTTGCGCAGAGGTACCGAGTCGCAGCCCGTGCGGCGATGCAGGATGCGCAGACGGTCGTGCCCGCGTGGGTCATGCCGATCGCGCAGGTTCTGTCGTCGATTCCGCCGCAGCAGAACGCGTTCGACGTCGTCATCGTCGACGAAGCAAGCCAGGCCGAGATCACCAGCATGTTCCTGATGTGGTTGGCGCCGCGCGTCATCGTCGTAGGCGATGACAAGCAGTGTGCACCGGCGTCGATCCAGAACTACACCCTCGAATCCGTCATCGAGCGGCTCGACTACTTCCTTCCTGATGTGCCTGTCACGACCCGGATGACGCTGACTCCGCGGTCGAGTCTGTTCTCTATGCTGCGCACCCGATTCGGTGATGCCGTGCGACTACGCGAGCACTACCGATCCATGCCGGAGATCATTCAATGGTCGTCGACGCAGTTCTACAACGAACAGCCGCTGGTGCCCGTCCGACAGTTCGGCGCGGATCGGCTTGCACCGCTGCGCAGTACGTTCGTCGAGGATGCGAGCACTTCCGGTTCGAGCACACGACTGAGCAACGCAGCCGAGGCAAACGCCCTCGTCGACCAGCTCGCGCTCTGCCTCGCCGAACCCGACTACGAGGACAAGACCTTCGGCGTCGTCGTCCTCCAGGGCGCAGCGCATGCGGACCTGATCCGGTCGTTGATCTTCGAGCGCATCCCGTCCGAGCAGATCGACGAGCGACGCATCCGCGTGGGTACACCGCCGGACTTCCAGGGTGACGAACGTGACGTGATGTTCCTGTCGATGGTCATCGCACCCGGCTCGTCGTCGAAGGCGCTGACGACGGACATGTTCAAGCGACGCTTCAACGTTGCCGCGACCCGTGCACGAGATCAGCTGTGGCTGTTCCACTCCGTCACGGTCGACAGCCTGGCGGCCACCGATCTACGACGGTCACTGCTGTCCTACGTCGAAGCTGCGCCGACGGTTCCCGTCCCCGCGATGCCCGACGCCGTCTCGCCGACATCCCCACACCCCGACTTCGGCTCGGTGTTCGAACAGCAGGTCTTCCTGGCACTGCGCGAGCGCGGCTACCACGTCAACCCACGCGTCGATGTCAACGAGATGACCATCGACCTGGTGGTCACCGGCGCCGCTGTCCGGGTTGCGATCGAATGCGACGACGACGGTGCAGTCGACGCCGACGAGTTGCTTAGCCGGATGGAGCGCGAGTTCGAACTCCGGCGCTGTGGCTGGCTGTTCCATCGGTTGCGGGCGTCGGACTTCGCCCTCGACCGAGAACGAGCACTCGACACCATCACCGAACTCCTCGACTCGGTCGGCATCCTGCCCGACGAGGTAGCGGTGGTCGTCGAAGGATCGGAAACGTCGACGTGGACGCCGATCGCATTGGTGCGTGATCCCGACGACGCCGAACCCGACGAGGAAGCAGTCGAGCTCGTCAGCGTCGAAGCGCCCGCGCCGTCCCGGACCGTCGAGGTGGATCTCGCACCGCTGCCGGAGGCCATCGAGACGGTCGACGAGCCCGTCGAGACCAGCGACCTCGACGACGCGGCTGTGGACGAGTTCGACGACACCGACGTGTCCGATCCGACGCCGGTTCGGACGATGCCGCGTGAGGATCTGATTGCGGCCATACGGTATTCGCAGAAGCGCAACAAGTTCTCCGTCGCGCAGACGATGGAGGACTGCGAGGTCACGCCCGACGCCGTGCAGGAGGCGTTGGCGGAGATCAAGTCTCGCGACGACGCACTGAACGCGTCGAAGAAGAGACCGTCTGCGCCCACGCCGGACGCGGTGCCACGGCGGCGGCGGTCGGCAGATGTCGCGACCGAGTCGGTAGTGGTGTCCGGAAGCGGTTCGTTGCAAGCCGAATTGGATGCTTTGCCGGTTGCGTCTTGGGCGGGAGCGCGTGAGATTGCTATCGCTGCGGCACGTCCGAATGCTCCGTTGACGTTGGAGCGGTGTCAGCGGGTGACGGGGTTGTCGCGGACGAAGGCGGATCAATTGTTGTCGGATTTGGTGGTGCTCAAGAAGTTGGTCACACGTAAACGTGAGGGTGTCGAGGAATGGGTGCGGCCGCAGGGGTTGACGCTATGACGCAGGTTGCGAGTCGGTCCGAGGGGTTGCGGGACTGGCAGAAGGAAGCGTTCGAGAAGTGGGTGTCGTCCGGCTATCGCGCGATCGTCGAGGCAGTCACCGGCACCGGAAAGACGCATGTGGGGTTGGCTGCGACGCTGGATTCTGTCAGTCGTGGTCGCCAGGTGTTGGTGGTGGTGCCGAGTATCGATCTGCTCGAGCAGTGGTACACGGCGATGGTGAAGGCGTTGCCGAGTGTGCGGATCGGGCGACGGGGGAATGGCCACAACGACACGTTCCGGCTCTACGACGTGTTGATCACGACGATTCAGTCGGCGATCCGCCCGGGTGCGCCGATGCCGCGGACGGGTGCGTTGCTGGTCGCGGATGAGGTGCATCGATATGGGGCTGGTTCGTTTGCGAAGGTGCTGATCAATCGGTTCGAGGAGCGTCTCGGTTTGACGGCGACGCTGGAGCGTCAGGACGACGGTGTTGATACGCATCTGATGCAGTACTTCGAGAACCTGGTCAAGGGTTGCGACGCGGCGCGGGGGAGACGTGACGGGATCCTGGCGCCGGTGCGGGTGATGACGGTGGCGGTGCCGTTCTCCGCTGAGGAGGCCGCGAAGTTCCAGGATCTGGACGAGAAGGCGAAGTCGCTGCGGAACACGCTGATCTACGACTATGGCTGTGCTGCTGAGCCGTTCGGTGAGTTCATGAAGAACGCGGTGGATCTGAGCAAGGAGCGGCATCTGCCGGCGAGTCGGGTGGCGAGTAGGTATCTGTCGGCGTTCAGTAAGCGGCGGGCGTTGTTGGCGGACTGTGAGGGCAAGTTGCAGGCGTTGGCGGCGATCACGCCAGGGTTGGCGAAGTCGGAGCGTTCGATCGTGTTCTCTGAGACGAAGGAGTCTGCGGCGAAGGGTGCGGAGGTGCTCAAGGCTGGCGGGGTGGCGGCGCATCAGTATTCGAGTCATTTGGATCGGGTGGGGCGGACGCGGATTCTGAAGCAGTTCCGCAGTGGTGAGCTGACGTCTCTGGTGGCGCCGCGGGTGTTGGATGAGGGTATCGATGTGCCGGCGGTGGATGTCGGGGTGATCACCGCGAGCAGTTCGTCGAAGCGGCAGATGATTCAGCGGATGGGTCGGATTTTGCGGCTCAAGCCTGATGGTCGGCCTGCGGCGTTCGTGATCATGTATGTGGCTGGGACGAACGAGGACCCAAGCCTCGGTGCGCATGAGGCGTTTCTGGATGAGTTGACGGGTGTGGCCCAGGAAGTCGTTGACGTCGAGCTTGCTGATGCAGGTGCGGTGTTGGCGAGTTGGTTGGATCAGTCGGCGCCGATCCTGCCGAAGCCGCCGGTGGAGCCGACGCCGATCGAACCGATTGTGATTCCGCAGTCGAAGATGGTCCCGACGACGGCCACTACGGCTCGGACCCGGACGGTGAAGGAGATTCTGTCCGAGGCGCAGTACGGGACGCCGGATCAGCTCGACGGGATTTTGCGGTGCATGGCTGCGATAGACGTGCGGGAGGCGTCGGTGTTGATCCGGCGGTACGGCATCGATGGGGCTAAGCCACGGTCGTTGTCGCAGGTGGCGGCGGAGATGAATCTCAAGCGCATGCTCATCGAGAGCCTCGAGAAGCGGGGGTTGAAGTCGTTGGAGAGGGAGGCCAGCAGGGTGCTGAATGTGATTGTTGGCCTGCTTTGAACTCCGCGACTGGCTCAGTCCCGCATTCATAGGTCGCCCAAGATTTCCGCGTTCGGTACAAAGCTCCGACGGAGGACCGATGTCCGGAGTCAAGAGATTGAGCGTGCATATCGGCCGCGGTCTTTACCAATTAGGCTGGAGCCATTGGCAAGAATCCGCGTGTCTGCTTAGCTCCTGACGGCTCGGAGTGTCCGCAGTCGCGACAGGTATTCGTAGCGCAGCGCCGTCGAACCTGTCGTGTTCACTGCTTTGAGGCCAGGTGAAACGCGCACGGTGTACATTCGATCTATTGTAATCAGCCGTAAATCGAACAGAGCATGTAAGTCACTTCGTTTTGATCAGCGAGTGAAGGGCCTGCTTTGTTTCTGCGTCGGTGGAGTACAGAATGGTGCCGACCATTCCACGAGTTAGAAGTACCTTGTATATATTCCGAATCAACAAGTCGACGCGGATGTCGCTGATTTTTTTGGTGTTCTTCAGGTCGGGATCTCGGTTCGCTTCCCGCTTCACGGTGAACCGACCATCGCGCCAAACCAAGTCGGGCCCGAAGATCACACCATTCCAGTCGTACTCGAATCCCTGGGCAGTGTAGACACATCCGACTTGGTTGAACCCGCCATCCTCGGTTGCCCAGAGCGGGGCAGGAGGCGCATCGCCGACTCGCCTGTCACTCTTGCTATTCCAAGGTCGGGACCAATTATTGATCGTGACGTCGTTGACAAGCGACCCGTCGTCGCGAGCATTGCTCCAACTCCAGCAATAGCCAGCTGTCATACGTGCTGAGTAGCCGCGCTCCATCTGTCCTGCGAGTAGCCGTTCGAGTTCCTCAGGACTGTCAGCAACTTGCACTTCGAACTGAGGATCGCCAGGCCAGGGGACTGGCCCGCCTTCTGCCAAACCAAGAAGGCGCTTCGTCCACAGGACGTATTCTTCGCTTCCTCCGCAGCGAAACTGCTCACCGAGGTGCACGTGACGCGATGTCAGTCCAAGAGACTTCGCGTACTCCTCGATCTGTTCGAGCGAACCCATTTCACCGGGTCTCACGATCTGATGCTCATCGAGGAGGAAAACGGGAACGCGGGCGGCGGCAATGAGCTCGTCCACCTGTGGGCGGTCGGTGCGGAGCTCAGCCCTGGTGTAGCGGTCGACGGATGTCTCGCGGATCCGGTGTGCTTCATCCAGGATGAGCACATCCAAGCTGTTCCGCTCGGCGGACATGAACTGATTGAAGTACTTGAACATCTTCTGAACGCGTGGAGCGCGGTGACCGGCAACTTTTCGCAGCGTCTGGGTGAAAGAACGTGATCCGGTTGCGTGCAACACTGCGCGGCCACGTCGAGCCAACTCTCCGACGAGGGATAGCGCGACCACGCTCTTGCCGCTACCGGGCCCACCCGTAACGATGATGACCTGCTTGCTGTCAGCTTGCCGAGCTTGCTCGACAGCGTGAAGAACGAGGTCTACGGCGAGTTGCTGCTCGCCCAGCAGATGGAACTGAGGGCGGTCACGAACTTCAGCCGCAGCGACCTTCAACAGCTGCTGAGATGGCGCGACGGCGGAGCGGATCAATGTGTCTGCGGGTGAGTGGCTGCTGCTTGTGGCGGACAACCGTGACCGAAGAAACGCGTGGAGGTCATGTCGATCGGATGCGGTGAACAGCCGTCCGTCTGTGGATGGTGGGAGAGCGCGCAGATCCGACACGGCCGCTGGATCTAGCGCGTTGTGCAGGTAGGCGATACCCGCCAGCGCATCAGGCTGGTCAGCTAATGACTTGGTGAAGTCGACCATGTATTCGCAGTATCCGCGAACCTGGGCGACTGGATGGAGCTTCGGACCGCCCGGCATCCCTGGCACATCAACCAGCTCTTCGTTGCCCTCGAACTTGAACGCAGACGACCATTGCTTCAGCTCCACCAAGACGTAAGAAGCTGCACCGGTCACTGGATGCGTACCGGCGAGCACTACATCGACACGTCTTGAGGTCAGTGGGAGCTGATACTCGACTAGCATCTCGACATTCGACAGCCCTGCGTCGACGAGGTCACGCGCGAAGGCCGGCAGGCTCTTGCTCCACGACGTTTGCTCGGAAGGACTTGCGCGTCGCCCGGTACTAAAGAGCATCTGTTCCAGCAATTGCTCACTGACGGACGCGGGATTTGCCATGCCGACAATTCTGTCAGCGGTAGTACGAAGCAACGTCACAGAAATGTCCCCAAGGCAGCACGAATCGAGTCGTGCGGGTGGGGGCATGTCCATAGCTGCGAATCGCAGCGGAAGTCCGTCGGGCCGCAGTGGGAAGGCTATCTGAAACGGCTGGTCTGTTGTTGGACCGACGAGCCACTGGCGCGCCATGTTGTTGGATGCTTGTGGACGGCGATAGCGTCCTCCTCATGGCCACACTCCAGCAGGTGATGGATGACCAGCGAGAGTTCGCGAACGCGCGTGACTGGGGTCAGTTCCACTCCCCAAAGAACCTGGCTATGGCTTTGGGTGGCGAGGTCGGCGAGCTCTCCACCGCGATCGCCGACGCCCTCTCCTCCCCGGGTGACTGGGCCGGGTTGGCATCGTTGGAGTCAGTGACCAGCGAAATTGCAGACGTCACGTTGTACCTACTAAGGCTGTTCGACGTTCTGGGCTGCCCACTGCCGGACCGCGAGGTGCAAAGGGGCCAGGGAGCTACTGCCTCCGATTCGGAGCTCCTGGTGTTTATGGCTCTTGCAAGACTGGTAGGGGCAGTTGGGGAGATTCTGGAATTCTGGCAGTGGTCAGCGCCTGGCGAAACTTATACCTCGCTCGAACGCATCGAACCCCGCATTACTGCGGCTTTCGACGACCTGGCTGGTGTTGCTGGCCTGGTAGGTGTAGGGCTAGCGGACGTCGCAGAGGCAAAGCTCGTCCACAATGCGGTCAGATACCCAATCAGTAAGAGCTTTGGCGTGCATTCCAAGTATACTGAATTCGATTGAGGAAGAACCAAATTCGAGCCTATTGTGCTGAGCGGGTATGGCCATCGCCTCCCGAGCGGTCCAGCACGGCCCAATAGTGCGGTATCGCTGCGCGAGCGTCAACACTGTGCGGACTTAAAATCCGTCAAGTGTCGGTTCGAGTCCGACTGGGGGCACGTAAGTCCATATGGACCCGAAAGCTTAGTCCGAGTAACAAGTTTCGGCGGGTGCATGGACTACAGTGAACTGTGGCGGTTCTCAATGGACTTGTGAGGCAGCAGATCTGAAATACGCTGCGGCCCCCCCGGCTGGCGTGGACGTTGGTTGCTGCATTCGTGCAGCTCAGGATGTGTTTTTGCTTCAGGATCCGAAAGATCTCGGGGGTTCGTTGACACGAGGCTGACACATCTCGGTACGTAGCAGACGGGGTGGGTGTAGGCGTATTCTGCAGATCGATTGCAAAGCTTGGTATTTCGACGCCCTTAGATTGCAGTCACGGCGGGCTTGGCGCGTAGTTCTTGGTTGACGATGGGTGCGTTCTTCGTTCGCGACTGACGGGTCGTAAGCCTGTGTAGGTGAAGTTGCGGTGGCGTCAGTTCAGGTTGGGGTGGACGAACCATTTGTCGAGTTGGCTGTGGGGCGGGATGGCGAGAGTGATGTGTCGTCGCGCGCGGCTGAGCGCGACATAGAGATGTTGCGCCGATGGGACTCGGTTGGGGTCATAAATGGTGACGGAGTCGTACTCCAGGCCCTTCACGCGGAGGGTGCTTCCGATGTTGATGCGGCTCGTGGGTGGTGGTGCAATTCTGCGGCGTGTGTCGATGGCCGTTCGGGCTGCGTCTAGTAGTTCGGTCGTAGGGGCGTTGCCGAGGGAGCGTAGAGCGGTAAGCAAGGTGTACAAGAGGCCTGGCCTGTAGGTACGACAGTTGGGGCCTGAGATGACTTTTCTGATGACCGCGGCGAGATCATGTGCAGCGGACGTTTCGATGAATCGGCGGGCAAGGTTGTTCAGTTCGTTATTGGTTGTCCCAGGCCTGCTTTTGTCTTCCAGGTTCTTTACTAGCGTCTTGACCTGCGATTGGGCACTGATCTTGGTGGTTGTTGTTTTCGTGAAGTCGACGGTCAGCAGCAATATTGCGGCGGGACTGGCGTCGGAAATCTTGTGAACGAATCGGAGGAGGTCTGGGTGCTCTGCGGATTCGTGGACGGCGGCGATTGACGCAAGGGTTTTCGCGAGTGCCGCGATCTCGTGCGACTTTTGGCTGTCAGGTATGAGGACGGCGCGGCTTCCGAATTTCGGTAGCGCGCCGTGGAGGCCACCCTCGTGGAGCGGTCGGGGCATTCGGTAGACGGTGATGTCGCCGAGGGGGAGTGGGACTGGCTGCGCTTGGGCGAGTGGCTCGCGGATCGTTTTCAGCCAGTGACCGAGTAGCGGACTTGTGTGGGTCCATCGATGCGGTGTCGACAGGGTTCCGAAGTGGGGGAACGTGTCGAGTACGTCTGACCATGATACGAGCGGGTCATCGGGGTCGAAGTCGAAGATCGCCTGCAGCGGATCTCCGAGGACGACTGTTGGGGTGTGGTCGGCGAGGTGACTGATGATGTGGTGTTGGGTTGTCGAACAGTCCTGGTATTCGTCGACAATGATCTGGTCGTAACCGTGAAGCAGTGCTCGACGCACTGTGGGTCGGCGCAGGATGGCAAGAGCGGCAGTTGTTGCTGCCGAATGGTTTATACCAGTGCCTTCGTGCCAGCCCACGCCGGCGGGAAAGGCGCGAGCGAGGCGTAGCGCAAGCCCAGAGATCGTGTCGATGTGAACGGAACGCGCTGCGCCCAATGTGGTGATTCGATCATGAAGAGCCCGGACGCCGGCGTTGGTGTGGGTGAGAACGAGAAACCGACGCTTGCTGTGGCGGGAGATCGTGTCGGCGATGACCTGTGTTTTACCGAATCCTGCTGGTGCGGTGACTGATCCGCGGTCGATAGTGGTGAGATCGATTTCGGGTGAGCGAGTCGTCATGCTGGTGCGCACCAGTCCCGTAGGTCGTCGAGGTATTTCTGGAGCTCCGGTGTCATGACTGTGAGAGCTGGGTCGAGCACCAGTGCGGCCATGTCTTCTCCCCGGCTGACTCTCTTGAACCATCCACCCTTACCCGCAGCGATGGAGATCAGCTGGGGTAGATTCTGCGGGGGATTGGTGAGCTCTTCGCCCATGACGAGGGCGCGTGCGATTGGACGAGGAACACCGTTGTTGAACATAGTGTCCTCGACTGAGGCTATCTCCTTCTCCTCAATGGCGTAGGCGATGACGGTTCTGATGCCCTGAGGTGTGAGATGGCAGAGGACCTGCTGTTCGAGGTCGAGTCCGGGGGCCGTTCGCAGGATTGTGATTCCTGCATCTTCGAGGTCAGTGAGATCGGTGCCGGTGTCGTCGTCGCAGAAGACACCGACGGCGTACCCGAGTTGACGGAAGTGCTTTGCTGGTTTGATAAATTGGGGGTCGCCGTTTGCGTCGACGGTTGCGATGAGGCTCATGCGCACGGGTTCATTGTCCTCGAGATCGTTGCAGAGGGCACGAATGAAACCGACTTCGGTGGCGCCTTCGCAGATGAGTATACGTGGAGATAGGAACCCTTCTGCGTGGGTACGGATTGTTCCTTGCGTAGCATCTGGCGGAGTGACAAGGATGACGGTTCCGCCCGTGGTCTCGGGCGCGGAAGGCTTTGAGCGTTGTTCAGCGCCGTCGAACGTGCCGGGGGTGGTCAGCGCAGGTATCGGCTCTGTCGTGCGGCGGGCAATTCTGAGCTGGCGTGCTGTCAGTTCACGGACCACAACAGGTGAATGGGTGGTCAGAAGAACTTGTCGGCTGCTGGTTCGTTGTAGGTATCGAATGAGGTGGCGGGTGCGATGCGGTTCGAGTCCGGCTTCTAGTTCGTCGATCAATAGAACGTGGGCGCCGGCTTGCGCGAGGCTCTGGACGCCGACGGTGACAAGTCTTCGGCTTCCCAGGCCGGTGCGGCTGACCGGTCGATCGTCCATATGAAGAGAAATACTTCCCCGGGTGAGCGCAGTGAGATCGGCGTCGAGCTCCGCAGAGAATGTAGATTTGTCTGAGGCCGCGCGCAGTGTGTGTGCTTCCGTCGAGATGGCAGCGAGTGCGCTGTTGAACGGAGACAACGTCTCCCGCGCAGCTGCGCGGGCTCCGCGGGAGACTTCTCGCAGAACTGTATCGGTGGACTGCCCGTCGGCATCGTCGGAAAGTTGATGCAGTGCAGAGTTTCGGACCCATTTGAGGTGGTGGTCGGAGGCGTCGATTCGCCGGACGCCGAACTTCAGACGGTTGGTGGCCGAGAGCGGCTTACCTTCTGGATGGCGGTCGCAGACGACTTTCCAGTGGGGTTCGAAATCGCTCCCTACTGTGAGTTCGCACGTCAGCGCAGGGATGTGATCGTCGGGTTCATCGACGATCTTGCGATTAGCGTCGTCGATACCTCGTAGGTAGCCAAAAAAAGTCTTGTCAGTAGTGAGGTCCAGCGGCGGGTGCGCGACTGTCGCTGTGATGCGGATCGGATTGATGGCGGGGTCGCCTTGATAGAAGTCGTTGTCGCTGAGGCTGAGCATCCAATTGGGGTGAAACAGTACTGTGAGCGCATCGAGAATGGTGGTCTTGCCACTATCGCCGGTACCGATGATGCCGTTGAGTCCATGGTCGAAGACCTGCGAAAAGGTCTTGATCCCTCTGAAGTTTTCGATGGTGAGTTGATGAACGTGCACGTAGCTGGTTCTCCCTCAAGTGCTGAACGGCAGCGGGTTTCGGTTCGACCTTAACGGTGCTAGGGCGTGATCCGTTGGTGGGCATGTCGTGGCGATTTGTGCCAGGTGCCGACTACGAACGGTTCGGGCCTCGACTTCCGGCGCACCATCACGGTCGCCGTTCCGCGTGTTCTGTCGTCAGAAATCAACTCGTCGCCGGCCAGCGTCCAATCTTGATCGCCTACTGTGACGGAGACAGTCAGTCGTCCAGTGCGTTTGGCGTCCGCGAGCGTGATTTCCCATGCGTCTGTCTCCTCGAGGGCTGCGATTTCTCGTCGTATTTCGGCGTGGTCGGACGAAGCGACGACGATATAGCGACTGCCGATCACAGCGAGGCTGTAGCACCCAGCGTCGTCGGTGGTAACGCTGTACCCGAGTGGCGCTGCTACGGCATCGAGGTCGGCGGCGGTTGGGGTGGCAGGGTGCAACGTGCGGTCCTCAAAGCTAGATCGGGCGCGGTTGGCGTGTCCCCGGTGAACGGGGCCATCTCGTTTTAGAGTCTTGTTGCCCCTGAAGTGGGCGGATAGGACGATGGAGAACATGGCTGGACGGAAGCGCAACTCTGCCGAGGACATCGTGCGCAAACTGCGCCGTGCCGATGAGCTGACCGCTGCAGGCAAGACGCAAGAGGAGATCGCGGCGGAGCTCGAGGTGTCGGCGGCGACGTTGTACAACTGGCGGCGTCAGTACGGCGGGATGGACACCGATGCCGCGAAGGAACTCAAGGAGCTGCGCGAGCAGAACGGCAAGCTCAAACGCCTGCTCGCCGAGGCCGAGCTGGAGAAGGACGCACTGCGGGAGGTAGCGAAGGGAAAATTCTGAGCCCAGCCGCCAAGCGCCGCGCCGTCGACATGCTCGTCAACACCATGAGTCTGTCGAAACGTCTGGCGTGCAAAGCTGTTGGGCTTGCCCGCTCCACCTACGCACGAACACCGATCGCCGACACACCCGCGGATCCCGACGCGGCCCTGAGGGCGTCGCTGCGGACATACGCAGGCTCGCATCCACTGCACGGCTTCCGTCGCGCCTGGGCGCATCTGAGGCACGACCAGGGCATGTCGGTGAACAAGAAGAAGGTGCACCGGCTCTGGAAGGAGGAGGGTCTGCAGGTTCGGATCTATCATCCCCGCAAACGCGCCGGCATCAGCTCCTGCCCGCAGATCGAAGCCGATGCGCCGAAAGTGGTGTGGGCTATGGATTTTCAGTTCGACTCCACGGTGGATGGGAAAGCGATCAAGATCGCGTCGATGATCGACGAACACACCCGGCAGTCCCTGTTGAACATCGTGGAGCGCTCGATCACCGCGCAACGACTGACCGACGAGCTCGACAAGACGTTCGCGCTGTGGGACGGACCGCCGATGGTCCTGAGAATGGACAACGGTCCGGAGTTCATTTCGCATGTGCTGCAACAGTTCTGTCGCGACCGTGTCGGTATCTCCTACATCCCGCCGGGGACGCCGTGGAACAACGGACACATCGAATCGTTCAACAACCGACTACGGAAGGAGTGCCTGAACCGCAATCACTGGACGAGCCTTCTCGAAGCGAGGGTGGTGATCGAGGACTTCAAAGACGACCACAACCATCGACACCGGCACTCATCACTCGGCTACCTCACGCCGTCCGAGTACGCTGCCCAATGCACCCACAACCACCAACCGGTCGAGGGTTGCGAGATCGACTGAAATCAATCACACCGTGGCTCTAGAACACGGTGGCCCGACTATCGGGGACCTGCCACGGTAACCGACTCTGTGGTCGGTTGCCTGAATCATATGCCCGCCGTCCGACAGCTTGGAGGAAAGCCCCTTTGGTGCCGGGACGATGTGCTCTCGAAATGGGTTAGCCGCTGGTTTTGGTAGGCATGCCGCATCGGGTGCACAGGGGCGGCTGACCCTAGGGCATCGCGTCGTGAACGCGGCTGAAGTGCCGATGCAGGTTGTGGTGGCCACTGCCGTGGACGGACCGAAGCGGGATGCTCGCCGGTGCCCGTGATCCAATCGAATTCAGCGTTCGCGAACGTGGCAGGTTTGTCGAACGAGGCGGTCTTCTGCGGGTGTGGTCGTCACCGGGTGAGGTCGACAACGCACGCGTCTACTGCTTGGACGTCGGGGTCGCCGGGGGAGATGTTCAGCTCCGAGCTTGCTCGCGGCCAGTTCGTGGTGTTCCGTGCTCCCCCGGTCGATGAGTACACGGTTCCATCTGCGACGACCCAGACATCCGACCGGTTCTCCTCTCGACCGGCGGCGTCGATCGTGGTTCCGCCGACGTAGGTGTAGTTACCGACGTCGATGACGGTGCCATTGGCAAGGGACAGACCGGATTCGGTGAAGCCGGAGGCGACCAGATCCACGAGCGACTGATCAGCGGGAGCGCAACGCGGATCGGATGAGTACGTCGCGGGCGCCGGGGGAGCGGCGGCTGCAGGGGTGGTCGTGGTCGGTTGCATGGTGGTGGTTGCCGGCGGCGTGGTTGTCGCGGGGGCGGGCGTGGAGGTCCGTTGTACCGCGACGCTCATCGTCGTCGACGGTGCGGCGGCCTGAGAGTCGTCGGAGGTCTCGTCATCGGCGAAGAGGGCACCGATCACACCGATCACGATGAACGCCGCGACGATTGCGCCGATGATTTTGACCACGCGGGGCACGCCTGTCCGTTCCGGCTGGCCGGGCGCAGTCGCCTCGGTGGGAGCCGTTTCCTCTGCTGTGGGCCCGGTGGTGGGTTGTGTGTGTTCGGTCCACTGGTTTCCGTCCCAATATCTGATCAGTCCTGGTTCGCTCGGGTCTGGGTGCCATCCGGGCGGGGGCGTGGGGCTAGTCATGGTTCGTCCGTTCGTCGTTCTCGATGGTGCTGTCTTGGGGTGTTCCGTCGTTTCGGATGAGGCGGAAGATGCGTTCTTCGACTTCGACTGGCGTGTGGTCGGTCGCGGTGCCCCACGCAGTGAGGTGGTCGAGGTATGCGCTGTAGTCCGCGGTGCGTCCGCTGCGGATGCGGACGTGCGCGTGTCGGCGCAACCACTCGATGACCAAAGCGTCGAGGACGGGAGCTGCGTCTGGAGATGTTGGATTGCCGCGGGCGGTGACGAAGTACAACCATTTCGTGAAGAACGCCGGCCCGAGCCCGGTAATCTTCCCGTTGTTGTTCAGGTACCGATACCCCCACACCGCGCCACTGTCCTGCGCAATTTCTACTGAGCGCGCGAGCTTTTCGAATACATCGGGGGAGAGTGGTTCACCGGCAGGATCAGCGGTCCCGGTCAAGATTCGTGCGGTGCGGAAGGGACCGTATCCAGATGAACCGTGGCCCCAGATCATCGCGACCACGAACGCTGCAGTGGTTTTGTCGTCGTCGAGCAGTACGTCGATTCGTTCAGCCGCGATGGAACGGTCGAGTGCGGCCGGCAAAGTCGTTAGAATCTCATCGATGCCGTCAAGATCGTTGAGCCACTTGGCCCAACGTACCATCGGGTAATAAAACGCCCTTCTGCGGGACGAAAGGGCTGCGAAGCTGATGCTCAAGATCAACAGGTATTGGCGGTGCGGAGTCGACGTCTGAGCGGTCCCGGTCCATCCGGACAAAGTACGTGAGTGCCCCGGCCGCACGGTAGTACCGGGGTATGAATCCCGCCGTAGGTCGAAGAATGAACTCAGGAACCAGGACGGTAGCTGTGTGCTGACACCGGACCGATGGTGCACCGTGGCTCGGACAGGACCACCAACGTAAGTGCAAATCAAAGAGTCGCCTGATTGTGGCGCGGAACTCGGTCTGCATTTCCTTGAGGGCGCGGCTGTACTCGTCCAATTCGTCACCGAGGCCGTTAATTGCGAGCGGAGGGTTCTCATGGTCGTTGTCGTAGCAGGATAGGTAGATGGCTTGCTTCTGCATCCTGACCGGTAAGGCGGCTCTCGTCCCGTCCACAGACGTCGGGTCCCCTTACCCACTGCAAGTAGACGTAGCGAAGTTTCGACCGCTATGATCTCGCTCCGTGGGAAGTCCGACCACCTAGAATGCTGTGATGGTTGCGGATTCTGTCGGATTGTGTGTGGTGGGTGAATGTGGACGTAAAGTATCGGTCAAGAGACATCGCCTCTGCGACAAGCACTATCAGGCATTCTGGAGGTACGGTGACCCCGCTGGAAGCAGGTCCAGGCAAGGCGGCACGTGCGACGTGGCCGAGTGCGGACGGCGGCGGATAGGTCCTAACGGCCTATGCCATATGCACAAGATGCGGTTGCAGCGGACGGGGTCGATGGAAAAGTCGAAGCCTGTTGAATGTTCTGACACCCAGTGCACGCGGTCGGCGGCCGCGAAAGGACTGTGTACACGTCATTACGACAAGGCTAGAGGTACGAATCGTGACAACGGCCGGATCTGCGCGGTCGAGGGGTGCGATCGCTTCGTCAAGGCACGCGGCAGGTGTCCCCGCCACTATTCCGAGCTGCAGCGCTCAGGTGCACTTGCCAGTGCTTCAACCCGCGCCGAGGAGCTCGCGGAAATACCGACACGGCACTGCGTCGAGTCCGGCTGCGAGCGACCTTCGTCTGCTCGCGGTCGATGCGCAGTGCATCACAGTCGCTTCGTGAGCGGGCACAACATGGAACGTTTCTGTCGTGGGTGCGGGTCTGACCTGACCGGTCTACCCAGGGGACGAAGGTGGTGCGGCCCGGAATGCAGGCCGCGATGCGCTGGGCCCGCTTGCGACCGCAAGGCAAGCGGTCGCGGGCTCTGTTCGACTCACCTCAAGCAACGAACTGCAGGCACGCCCCTCCGGCCGATCGGTGGCCGCCCGAAGCGTGCCGTGAACGGCCCGTGCGATTGGTGCGGAGAGTTAGTCGGAGCAGACGCCACCGCGGCGTTCTGTTCCAGCGCCTGTCGCGGCATGGCGCGTCGCCACGCCGACGCTGCGACGTTCGGGGCGTGCGCCCAATGCGGAACGCGCATCGACTATCTCGCTCCCGCCAACGGTTCCAGCCGGCGGCTGACCCCCGTCTCTAAACGCCTCTGCGACAACTGTCGCCACCGAAGCGCATCCCTCTACCTGTCCGCGAACGTTCTACGGGCCAGGGACGGCGACACGTGCTCTCTCTGCGGTCTCTTCGTACCCCAGAACGCAGTCAAGCCGCACCCGCTAGCGGCCGAGGTCGACCACGTCCTACCAATCTCTATGGGCGGCACACACGACCCCGTCAACCTCGCGCTAGCTCACAAGACATGCAATATCAAAAAGGGCAACAGGCCTCCCTCGTGGAAGCGCGATCCCGACGAGGTCGAACCGCTCCTCGCCGACTGGCGATCATCCGGTCCGATCCCGCCTCCTCCCAGTTGCTCTGTCGAGGACTGCGACCGCCGTGTCGAGAGTGCCGGTGTCTGCAGCACCTACAGGTGGCGGCTTCGCAAGTATGGGAGCACGGATCTACCCCTCCGGCCCGAACGGCCCTCGCACTGCACCGCAGCAGATTGCGATAAACAGGTACGCGCGAAAGGACTGTGTAAGTCGCACTACGCACGACACCTACGGGCAGGAACGAAGTGCACCGAATCATCCTGCGACAGGGAGTCGAATACGCGGGGACTGTGCAAACCGCACTACAACCGGTGGCTGTCCAGGCGAGGCGTTTCGTGAGTTCTTAACCACTGCAACATGTTTGAGAACATCTGCAGCAAATTTGTCGTCTGTAATGGACGGGTGACCTCCATAAGCTGATTTCGCCAGTCGATTGGGCCACCTATCTAAAGCACTGGGCCCATCGGTGCGCCTCACCGGTAGTCGCCTCGCCTGCTCATTCGATCGTCTGTGACAGCTCAAACCTGGGTCACGGAGGTTGACGGCGTGATCTCTCGGAGGTCAATGCCACTGTCAATGGCCAAGTTGATGTCCCCGCTGGTGGCCAGGTGAAAGTCCCCGGTCCGTGTTGATGTTTCCGGTTTGTCAGGGGCGGTCCTTTCGGTGTTGTGCGTCTTTCATGCGGTAGGACTCGCCGTCGGTGACGACGATGGTGGCGTGGTGGAGAAGCCGGTCGAGGATCGAGGCGGCGGTGGTGTGCTCGGGCAGGAATCGTCCCCACTGCTCGAACGCCCAGTGCGATCCGATCGCCAACGAGCGGCGTTCGTAGGCACCGGCGACGAGACGGAACAGCAACTGGGTGCCGGTGTCGTCGAGCGGGGCGAAGCCCATTTCGTCGATGATGATCAGGTCGACTCGCAGCAGTGATTCGATGATCTTGCCGACGGTGTTGTCGGCCAAGCCGCGATACAGGGTTTCGACGAGGTCAGCGGCGGTGAAGTAGCGGACCTTGTGGCCGGCGTGGACGGCGGCGACTCCGAGTCCGATCAAGGTGTGCGATTTGCCTGTCCCGGCGGGTCCGATCATCGCCAGGTTCGACTGTGTCCGAACCCATTCCAGGCTGGAGAGGTAGTCGAACACTTTCGGTTGGATCGACGACGCGGCGACGTCGAAGGACTCCAACGTTTTGGTCACCGGGAACGCCGCTGCTTTGAGTCGGTTGACGATGTTGGAGGCATCGCGTGCTGCGAGTTCGGACTCGATCAGCGTCCGCAGCACTTCTTCCGGGGTCCAGCGTTGTGTTTTCGCGGTGATCAGCACCTCCGGTGCGGTCCGGCGGATCGCAGCCAGTTTCAGGCGCCGCAGTCCGGCGTCGAGATCGGCTGCGAGATCGGGAACATGCTGGGGTGCAGCAGTCTTCGGAGGCTTCGCCACTGTGGTGGTGGTGTCGGTCATGACGGCACCTGCGTATCGGCGGCAGGCGGCCGGATGGCGTAGGCATCGAGTGAGCGTGTCGGTGCGGTCGGTAGGTCCAGGATCAACGCGTCCCCGGCAGGCCTGGGCTGCGGCGCTCCGGCACCGGCAGCGAGGATCGATCGAACATCGGCGGCCCGAAATCGGCGGAAGGCCACCGCCCGGGTCAACGCTGCCACCAACTGCGCGGTGCCGTGCGCCGCACCGAGTGCCAGCAGGATTTCGAGTTCGGATCCGAGTCTGGTGTTGCCGATCGCGGCGGCACCGACAAGGAATGCTTCTGCTTCGGGTCCGAGTGCGCAGAACTGTTGCTCGACAGTGGTTCTTGGCCTGGGACCGCGATGGGGCGCGGGTCGGGCACCGCCGTAGTGGGCGTCGACTACCGAAGCGGTGCCCGGCTGACCCAGGTCGTGTTCGGCGACGACCTCACCGGTGGCCGGCTCGACGACCACCAACCGTCCCTCGGTCTGGACGAGGGTGACCGTCGCGCCGATCAACCGGACGGGCACCGAGTAGCGCGCGGACGCGAACCGCACGCAGGACAGGTGGTCGACTTTACGGGTGACCGGTGGTGGACCGATCTCCAGTCGTAGCGATGGCAAGAGCGACAACAGCTCTCGCTCTTCGTCGAGTCTGTCGTTCGGGACCGCGCATATCTCCGAATGGATGCGGGCGTTGACTTCCGTGCACCAGAGTTTCGCGGCGACGTTGGCGGTATGGACGTCGACGGTGGTGCCGGCGACGGCTGCTTCGGTGAGCAACGGGACAGCGAGATCGCGTTGGGCGTAGCCGACGAGGTTTTCCACCACTCCTTTCGATTGTGGGTCGTTCGCGTGGAAGAAGTCCGGCGCGAACCCGTAATGAGCAGCGAAGCGGACGTAGTCCGGGGTGGGGATGACGACGTTCGCGACGACTCCGCCTTTGAGGCATGCCATGCGGTCGGCGAGGACTTTGCGCGGGACACCTCCAACAGCGGCGAGTGCTTCGGCGATCAATACCATTGTGGTGGTGGCCTTCTCGTCGGTGCCGAATGCAGCGAACCGCCACCGCGAGTACGCCATGACAGCGCAGAACAGGTGCAGACCGCCCACGGTGGCCCAGTCGATGATCAGGTAGTCACCCGGTGCCCACACCGCGGGCCGGCGGCCGCGGTGATGGTCGGTGCGCCAGCGTTGCTTCTCCTCGGCCACCAGGCGGCGGAAGTTGCGGTCCGAACCGGTGTAGCCGGCCTTGCGGGCGATCGGCAGGATCCGTTTCGCCGAGATTCTGCCCTGAGATTTGTCGACCCGTTCGGCTACCAGGTCGGTGACGGCGGCGTAGTTGCGTTCACGCTCGGCCCGCTGCGGTGGTGATTGGCCGGCCTGATCGGCTTCGAACTTGTCGATGGTGCGTTTGACGGTCTTGTGGGTGGTGCCGACGAGTTCGGCGGTTGCGCGGTACGACCCGACTTCGCGGTAAGCGGAAATGATGTCCATACGGTCCCTCGCAGACTCAGACGAAACTAACTCCCGCCCGACCACGTGACCGAGGCACCTCCGCTGGCGACGGTCAGGCCGCAGGTCCGATCTCGACGCTATAGCCGAGGTCCTTGAGCTGCCGGACCAAGCGGGCCTTCTGAACCTCTGGACTGTTGCGTGGAGTATAGAAATCCGCACCCAAATCGCTGTACTCGACCTCATCATGCAGAATGTGCCAGGCGATCACCAAGATGGTGTGGGCCAGGGCGACAGCGGCTTTCTTCCCGCCGGCCTTGCCGAACCGCCGGTGAAGGCGCCGAAACCGGGCACCCAACCGCGTCTTGGTACGAGAGGCCGACCACGCCGACTCCACCAGCACACTACACAGGTGAGCATTGCCGTTACGGGTTGCCGTCTTCTTCCTTTTGCCCGCGGACTCATTGTTGCCAGGGCACAGCCCGGCCCACGACGCCAGGTGATCAGCGGTAGGAAATCGGGACATGTCCACACCAATCTCCGCGATGATCGTCTCCGCGGCGCGCTTGCCGATGCCGGGGATGGTCATCAGCAGATCTCGCTGCCGAGCGAACGGATCGACGACCTCATCGATCCGCGTTTCCAACCGGGCGATCATCTCGTTCAGGTGATTGATGTGGTCCAAGTGCAGACCAGCCAGCACACCGTGGTGAGCCGCGAATCGCCCCGAGAGCGCTAACGTCAGATCCGGGATCTTCTTCCGCATCAATCCGCGGGCCAGATTGGCCAACACGACCGGGTCGCGCACTCCGTCGATCAGAGCGGTGATCATCGCCCGCCCCGACACCCCAAGGGAATCGGACGCAACCGAATCGAGCTTGATCCCACCGTCCTCGAGGACCTTGTGAAGACGCTGGGTCTCCCGAGTGCGTTCTTCGGTCAACTTTCGGCGATACCGGGTCAGCTCCCGAACGGCTGCGATCTCGGCCGGCGGGATGAAACTGCCCCGCAGCAACCCGACCTCACACAACTGAGCCAGCCACACCGCATCGGTTGCGTCGGTCTTGCGGCCCGGCACATTCTTGACATGGTGCGCGTTGCACAATAGGACTTCGAACCCATCGAACTCCGCCAGTGCATGAAACACTGGCCGCCAGTACACTCCGGTCGCTTCCATCGCGACGTGCGTAACCTGTTCGGCGCGAAGCCATTGCGCCATCTCAAGCAGCGCACCGTAGAAGGTCGCGAACCGGCGCACCCGCTGCGTTCGCTTCTGGCCGCTATCGGCCTCACCCTCCGGAACCCGCACCGCCACAGTGACTTGACGTTTGTGCACGTCGATCCCTGCAACCTTCGAAAATACGATCTCCATCTTCGACGCCTCCTCCGCAGAACTACTAGCCAGGGCGTCACCCGCGAAGTCCGCGAAACGTTCGAAACTCAGACACGCGCTCGCAGCAGCAACCCGGAGTACCTACCGGTGCGGACTCTGGCGTGTCCCCGGTGAACGGGGCCATCTCGTTTTAGAGTCTTGTTGCCCCTGAAGTGGGCGGATAGGACGATGGAGAACATGGCTGGACGGAAGCGCAACTCTGCCGAGGACATCGTGCGCAAACTGCGCCGTGCCGATGAGCTGACCGCTGCAGGCAAGACGCAAGAGGAGATCGCGGCGGAGCTCGAGGTGTCGGCGGCGACGTTGTACAACTGGCGGCGTCAGTACGGCGGGATGGACACCGATGCCGCGAAGGAACTCAAGGAGCTGCGCGAGCAGAACGGCAAGCTCAAACGCCTGCTCGCCGAGGCCGAGCTGGAGAAGGACGCACTGCGGGAGGTAGCGAAGGGAAAATTCTGAGCCCAGCCGCCAAGCGCCGCGCCGTCGACATGCTCGTCAACACCATGAGTCTGTCGAAACGTCTGGCGTGCAAAGCTGTTGGGCTTGCCCGCTCCACCTACGCACGAACACCGATCGCCGACACACCCGCGGATCCCGACGCGGCCCTGAGGGCGTCGCTGCGGACATACGCAGGCTCGCATCCACTGCACGGCTTCCGTCGCGCCTGGGCGCATCTGAGGCACGACCAGGGCATGTCGGTGAACAAGAAGAAGGTGCACCGGCTCTGGAAGGAGGAGGGTCTGCAGGTTCGGATCTATCATCCCCGCAAACGCGCCGGCATCAGCTCCTGCCCGCAGATCGAAGCCGATGCGCCGAAAGTGGTGTGGGCTATGGATTTTCAGTTCGACTCCACGGTGGATGGGAAAGCGATCAAGATCGCGTCGATGATCGACGAACACACCCGGCAGTCCCTGTTGAACATCGTGGAGCGCTCGATCACCGCGCAACGACTGACCGACGAGCTCGACAAGACGTTCGCGCTGTGGGACGGACCGCCGATGGTCCTGAGAATGGACAACGGTCCGGAGTTCATTTCGCATGTGCTGCAACAGTTCTGTCGCGACCGTGTCGGTATCTCCTACATCCCGCCGGGGACGCCGTGGAACAACGGACACATCGAATCGTTCAACAACCGACTACGGAAGGAGTGCCTGAACCGCAATCACTGGACGAGCCTTCTCGAAGCGAGGGTGGTGATCGAGGACTTCAAAGACGACCACAACCATCGACACCGGCACTCATCACTGGGCTACCTCACGCCGTCCGAGTACGCTGCCCAATGCACCCACAACCACCAACCGGTCGAGGGTTGCGAGATCGACTGAAATCAATCACACCGTGGCTCTAGAACACGGTGGCCCGACTATCGGGGACCTGCCAACTCCACCGTCACTCTTCAATACGGACTTGAAGGGTGCCAATCTGCACCGACGTCAGCGGGTGACGCACCACTAAGTTTCATCCACCCGCGAGCGCCCCGCCAGGGGCATCAACCTCTTCAATGGAACTCCCCGGGCGGTGCGGTGTGGTTGGCACCTTCACCGTCACCGCTCGGGCCAGAAGTTCCTGATCGACACGACGAACACGGGGTGGGGACTTTCAGTTGGCCACCAGTGGGGACCTCGACCTGGCCACCAGTGGGTACTTTTTCATGGCCACGGACAGCCACGAGACCAGAGTAGTTTTTCGTCTGTGGTTCAGGACGGCCGCTTTACCGGTGCCGCCACGTTTTCGAAGATGGCAGTGGACTTCCTGCCGTTCATTGGACGGTGCTCGGGCCCGCGAAGCCGCCCACAACCCAGGTGGCTCCGCCAAGAGTTACGTGAACGTCGACCCACCCTGCGTTCTGAATGTGTTTGGAACCCCATGCGTCGATGGAGAATCGATCGGTCGTGAGCCTCTCCGCATGGAACGTGGCCTCCGGAAAGTTGTCGAAGACGAAGTCGACCGCGTTATAGCCGATTGTGGAGCGAAAGTCATCGGGAGGAGTCGACTCCGGCACCGGGCCCGCACTGCCGGATTCGGCCAAGACCTGTCCGTTCTTGTCGGCTCGAACGCTGAACCTCATCCACCCGGCGGGAAATTTCAAGCCGCTGACGGGGTCCGGTTGCTGGTCTGCGCACCGAACCACCTCGACGGTTGCGCCTGGAAGTGAGTCGAACGCAAATGACACAGAAGAGTTGCCTGTCGCGCGCTCGTCGAATATCGGCGTGGGGCCTGCCTCTACCGCCTTGAAGTTATCGATCGAAATCGACACGAGCTGCTCAGGCGCTACCGTCGATTTTGGTACTAGATAACCAACGTCGGACAGTGTGACAAACAATTCTTCGCCAACGGTTCTGACCGAAGCGTAGACCGGGGTAGGGACCGGCTCTGGGATGCCGTTGCCTCCACCCGTTCGGACCCAGCCAGCACTATTTTCGTGGATCAAGGCGAAGGTCGACGCTTGAAGGCGGTCGATGTGCGCACCGCCGTCCTTGTTCGCCAACGCCAGGATCAACTGTCTTCTACTGAATTGAGTTCCTTTGCTATCGACAATGACAGGTCGGGTCCACCATTCGTCGAAGTCGACATATCGTGTGGTTGACGACGTACGAATCTGGTTAGCATCACGCGAAAGGAAGGTGATGCCTTGCGGCGCTGCGCCCATTCCTGTCAGCCCCGGGCTCCTCGCCGCGACGGTTGGGTCGTTGTCGATGATTGGCGCACTGTCGGACCACCGCAGACTTTCCTTGCTCCCGAGCTGTGCAAGCAGACTTCGACTGCGCTCGGTGTCGTGGACCAAGACTCGGATCGTGACGGCGATGCGCTTTGATTCTGCGAGGGTCCCGACGTCGAAGGCGTCACACGAAGTGCGTAGGAAAGCCAATTGCTCAGCCAGGTCTGCGTTGAGGTCTCGGTCTCTTGAGTTGTTCGGCACGGATTAAGAATCGCACAACCCACCGACAGTCCGCGAAGAACGGACGCCCACATCTCGGCCTGAGCCTGGGGGTGCAGTGCACCTTGGACCCACGGTCTTGACGGGCAACTCGACCGCGATCGTCGCGAAGGGGTTAGTTGCGCGTGAGAGCGGTCCTCACAGATCAGATGGCAACCAAACCGGTGGCAGTCCAAACGCGTGATCGTAGGCTTGGAGAAGAAGTTCAAGCCCATCTCCGTTGTCTCGCGTCAGCCGCCGGCGGCCACCTTGGTGTTGAATACGCGTGTAGCGAATCCGCCTCGCGCAAGGCGTATAGCATCGATGCGTGCCGCACAACGATAGGAACTCCGCTCGGTTCGAGGGATATTGGTGGTTGCCACGCACCCCCGAGGACCGAATACCCGGGTATCTGACGATCAGTTCTGAAGGCAAAGCAAGCTTGCGACTTCTCGGGGGCTTTGTGTCGCAACATGCTGCGACTGACGGCGGTGAAGCGTCGAAAGCATCCGGTGACGATGCTTTTGGGGCTATTTACGGAATAACGGTGGATGGAGAAGTGATCACGCTGGTCGATCCCATTTGCACACATACCAACTCGCACTTGTTCGACGAGAAGGTACGATCCCAGTCATATGAACCGGCTCGCGTTCTTGTCGGGTTGCATCTGGAGCACGCGCACGAGAAAGTCTTCACGTCGGCGACGTTCATGCTGGAGAATTTCCACGCGTGGGCTGGGCTTTGGGAGGTGTCGTACACATTGAACGTCGGTGATAACAGCTACCGCACAGCGACGGTTCACCAGAAACCGGTGACGACTGTGCCGATCAGCGACGGAATGAGACTGGTGGTCACCAACCGCCTGGGATTGTTCTCCACCGACCTGACGACTTCGGCCGCGGAGACAGCATGCACAACCGCAACTTATATGACTG
The DNA here is from genome assembly GCF_037327425.1 of Rhodococcus sovatensis. NCBI lineage: Bacteria > Bacillati > Actinomycetota > Actinomycetes > Mycobacteriales > Nocardiaceae > Rhodococcus > Rhodococcus sovatensis. The sequence continues at coordinate 739,060 of NZ_CP147846.1, forward strand.
TCGAGTCAGATGAGCCGCTTAGACACAATGGGTTCGACGAGGCAATCAATGCCGTGGCTGATTTGGTGACGTTCGCGACCGGTGAGCCATCCGCCATCACTGAGTACACCATTACCCATCAGACACCGGAGCGCCGCCGACGACCAATCCTCGACGACGAACGCAGAATACGAACAGAAGAATACGACCGCACCGTTGTTGCGACCGTCCGCGCACCCTGGTCCACCACGTCTAGGGCGCCCGGCACTCCGACCAAAGAGACGCACAAGTACCTGTTCACAGGAACCGACGTGGCGATCGACGACTGCATCACCCGCTGGTTCGAACTTCGGACGACGGCACGGCGGGGCATCGACATGCTCCTGAGCTTGACCTACGGAGACCGCACCTTTCTCCAAACCGAGGTGCTCATCCTCGCTGCTGCCGCCGAAGCACTACACCGCTCGATCGCCCCTGTAACACTCCGAATGCTGCCCGCTGACTTCGCCCGAATCATGACGACTGCAATGAAAAACCTCGAACCCGACGAGAAACAAATCCTCCAGAACGCCATCCACAACGAGCCGACCTATCGGGAACGATTGATCGACCTCGCCGCAATTCCCAGCGCACCAGCAGTGGACGCGCTCGTGCCCGACGTCGAAAACTGGGCCAGGGATCTGACCCGAATTCGCAACGGATTGGCGCACTCCATGGCCTCCTACTTGGCCAAACCTGAGGACCTGGATCAGATGTTCGCTCTGCGCCAGCAAACCCAGTTGCTGCTGCAGCTCGTCGTCATGGCCGAACTGCAGTTGTCCGAGGACAGGCAGAACGAGGTGGTCCGGCGCGCCGGACACTACATTGCACCGGCCGTTTGAGCGATCCGTGGCGGGATTCGGGATTCGGATTCGATGCTGTTGATCCGCCGAAACTATGGTCGTCTTCATGTCATACGACAGATTGCGGGCCAGGATCGAAAAAGTATCTGAAATCGCAACCAACCGGAGCAATGATCCGAATGCTCCCAACCACCACCATGTGGTCCCGCAGTCCTAAACCAGACGTTGGACCACTGGCAGAGGAGGCGCGGTACGGTCCGTTCGGATCGACAATGGTCGCAGGCAGCTCGTAGGACCCAAGAAAGTCGGCGGGATAGACCATTTCTATCGTCTTGAGGCCGACGACATCGAACAGACCTCGACACGCCCACTGGTTTACGACAGGTATTGGTTCACCCGACCGTATAAGTGCCTGGTGGCGGACTCGAACTCCGGTCTAAAGTTTTTCTTTTCGTCGAACAAGCCATTTTTTGCAGGGCGGGCGTTAACCTCCGGTTTAGTCCGTATGTCGTCGGCCGCGATCACCTCGAAATGATAATTCGGAAACTTTGCCCGATACTCCGCCGCTAAGGATGATTTATCGCCATCTAGTATTCCTACAACTTTTTTGTATCCCATCGAGTCGAGAAGCTTGATAAAAATTTCCATTTTCTCCGCTCCCCCGGCGCCCCACCCAAAGAATGAGCCTTCCATTTGATCACCCAGTATTTCGTCGATCTTCTTGAAGAAGACTACGTCTTCCTGGCCCTCAGTCAAAATCACATTGTCCTCAAGGAAGAATACCTCAGCGGCATCGAGGCCTAAGATATGTGGATTGAAAAGATCGTCTTTCAGCTTGCCTAACCGTTTAATGACGTCGTGATCCGCTTCGCGTAGCTGAACGCCATTTCTTGGGTCCTTGAAGGCCCGGACTATTGTTGCCCCGTTGGCAAGGTCGCCCCAGTTAATAAAATAGGGCGAATGCGTCGAATAGATAACTTGGTGATCGCACGCGAACTGGCTGATCACTTCCCTTAATCTTCGCTGCAATTGAGGATGGAGCGATAGTTCCGGCTCATCGATAACGACCAGGGAATCATCTTTGGCATCGTATATTCCATCGAGAATCGAAAGCAAACTAACGATTCCCTCCCCTAAACCTTCACTGGTGTGACTTTGACCGTTTTCCCAGAGAAATTTCAAGTAATATTGTCCAGAGTCTTCTAAATCAATCGTCCATGTAGGTGTAGGTTTTACTACCTGGGCGAATAACTTGTTGAAACTTCGCTTAGCATCAGGATCGTCGTTGATTTTAAACAGGCGGCTAGCGAATTGATTATCCAGAATCTGCGACCTTAAGGCTGGAATTCCGTACTGTGAGGAGAAGGACTCGCGGTCGATGGGGCTGTTTTTGGAAAAGAATGCATTAAATCCTCGGCGGGACGGAACTACTAAGAGGTCGAGACCTGGAATCTCATTAGTTCTCCAAAATGTCTGACTGCCACCTGCTTCGATAGACGCTAATTCTTTCGATCTGCCATCCATATCAGTAATAGTCATTTGCACTTTATCGCCGAACTTGGCGTTTCGCTTGCCTGAAGAGAAGGATGTGGTCCCTTGTTGCACGAGTGCGCGCATTGCTTCGATCAAGGTTGATTTACCGCTATTATTTGCGCCGACAACTATAGTCAGTCCGCTCCCTGTCGCACCATCGGGGATCGCAAGTTCAATCTTCTGGAGTTCGTCAAAACCGCGTAGTCCACCTAACTGAATAGACTGAACTTTAGACATGTAGTGAAACTCCTCATAATCCGATTTCCAGTACCAAGCTATCTCCGCACGATTAGAACCCTAGTCTTTCACAACCGCGGTCGCAGCTTCACGCGATCGAGTTGGTCGGGACCGACGTCTGCTTCTCACTACACACCCGCCCCACGCACAACCCCGACAGATACTGCAGACTGGGACTCCAGTGTGACGACCAATCAGAGTACGGCACGTTCTCGACTGCGATTATCGTGGTAGCGGCGGCAGTCAGGACTGCCGCTTGCCCGTCCTAGAGCGGGTTCCCGCACGGAACCCGCGATGTATGGACCGGCCGAGAACGACCGGTTGAATCACAAATCGCCCGCAATCCCTTGCCCACCACCCGCCACGAATAAACGGTGTAGCCACTTCGTCGACGACTGTGCGAAGCAGCCGGAACCACACCGCTGCGTGAACACGGGCGACATCGAGCTCGACCGATCCGCACGTCAACGCGGTGACACTGCGCTGTTGGTTTCAGCGGCTGCCGTAGGTACCGGTATCGATGGTGCATGCACTTCCGAGCCTGGCGGGGTTCTGTCCCAGAACACCAGTCTGTCGGGGCAGATACTGCAGAACTGCAGTCGGCAGCTATGTTCGGCGCAGCTGGAAAGCATCGGGATTTGATGATCCGTCATGACTGCGAGGTCGGAGGCGATGTCGAGATCGTCGATGCACAGCGGACATGCCCTGGTCTTGAGTCTGTTCATCCAGGGAAGTCACGTGCCGGCGGGTAGGATGCGGCGGCGTCGATCATCCCCTGCCACACCTGGCGGTAGTACACCGAGGAACCCGAAGCGACGCAGTATTTTCAGATCCGGGGGAGTTGGCCGGTAAGCGCGATATTTCGGCCCTGAAGCTTGACTTGACTTGGAACAGGGCCGGTCGAAATCAGTCGGTCGACCCGGCTCGGTTCGCAGGTGGGTTGGCGGTGGGCGTGCGCACGACAGTTCGGTCACACAGAACTGAATCAATGTGCATGTCGGCATTGGCGCAGTTGGCGGGTTTCTGTCCACCACGGTATACCAGGATGTAGGTGAATTTAGGGTGGTTTTGCCGAGGGTCTCGTTGACACGAGAGTGACACAACTGGGTACATACGGGGGTGTATCGGCCTGGACGCAAGTGTACGAAAAATGTTGTCACGCAGGAAAAGGTGGATTCACCGAAGTCCGGTTGAGTCCACTTTTCCGGACTTAAAATCCGTCAAGTGTCGGTTCGAGTCCGACTGGGGGCACGTAAGTCCATATGGACCCGAAAGGATAGTCTGAGTGACAAGTTTCGGCCTGTGCCGTGGACTGCAGTGAACCGTGGCGGTTCTCAATGGATTTGTGAGGCAGCGGATCTGAAGACCGTTGGCTGGGTGACACATCGTTTCGGTCATCCTGGGTCTTGAAGCAGGTCGGTGCGTTTTCGCGGACTGCGAGACTGCCGTTTGACGCAACTCGATGACACGAGGCTGACACAACTCGGTAGAAACTGGATAAATCATGCGCTTTTTTGACCGTTGAACCCCCTGCGAAGCAGCGGATCGCGAAGTCACCAATGCGCCTGCAACGAGTTATTTAGGGGTCGAGGGGCACCGAGAGTTTCGTGCAGTTCCGCACCGTCTACGTCGAAACGCGGGTTCGCCCGGGTTTCGCACCCGAGCTCCAATCAGCGGCCTCAGCGGTGGCCGCTCGGATCGCAACCGCGGCGCAGTAGTTCCGCCCCGAAGGCACTCGCGGGATGAAAGCGACGGCAGGACGATGGCTTTATCAATACTCATCGTCAGGCTTGAACGGTGGCGGGTTGGTCAGAGCGTGCTCGGAATCGAGGACGGCCACCGCTCCGACGTTGGGGTCGCGGTCGCGGAGCAGCGTCCGTGGGCCGTCGGCGACCCGGGAGCGTTTGTTACATCGAACGAGCTGACAAGCTGTGCGACCGGTGGGTCTCCTTTGCGCCAGCAACGCCTCCGGCAGGCAACGGCCTTACCGGGTGAGGTCCACGACGCAGGCGTCAACGGCCTGCACGTCGGGGTCGTCGGGGGAGACACTTAACTCCGAGCTTGCTCGCGGTGACGGTTCGTGGTGTTCCGTGCTCCCCGGTCGATGAGTACACGGTTCCGGCTGCGACGACCCAGACATCGGATCGGTTCTCGACTCGACCCGTGGCGTCGATGGTGGTTCCGCCGATATAGGTGTTGTCGCCAGCGTCGATGGCGGTTCCGTTGGTCAGGGTCAGACCGGATTCGGAGAAGCCGGAGGAGACGAGAGCCACGAGCGATTGAGCTGTGCCATTTCAAGTAGACGCAATGAACCTTCGCTCGCTACGATCCCGCTCCGTGGGAAGTCCGACCACCTAGAATGCTGTGATGGTTGGGAGTTCTGCCGGATTGTGTGTGGTGGGTGAATGTGGACGTAAAGTATCGGTCAAAAGGCATCGCCTCTGCGACAAGCACTATCAGGCATTCTGGAAGTATGGCGACCCCGCTGGAAGCAGGTCCAGGCAAGGCGGCACGTGCGACGTGGCCGAGTGCGGACGGCGGCGGATAGGTCCTAACGGCCTATGCCATATGCACAAGATGCGGTTGCAGCGGACGGGGTCGGTCGAGAAGTCCAAGCCGGTTGAATGCTCTGGCACCGAGTGCACGCGGTCGGCGGCCGCGAAAGGACTGTGTACACGTCATTACGACAAGGCTCGAGGCACAAATCGCCAAAACGGCCGGATCTGCGCGGTCGAGGGGTGCGATCGCTCCGTCAAGGCACGCGGCAGGTGTCCCCGCCACTACTCCGAGCTGCAACGGTCAGGTGCACTTGCCAGTGCTTCAACCCGCGCCGAGGAACTCGCGCAGTTACCGACACAGCACTGCATCGAGTCCGGCTGCGAGCGACCTTCGTCCACCCGCGGTCGATGCGCAGTGCATCACAGTCGCTTCGTAAGTGGACACAACATGGAACGTTTCTGTCGTGGGTGCGGGTCTGACCTGACCGGTCTACCCAGGGGACGAAGGTGGTGCGGCCCGGAATGCAGGCCGCGATGCGCTGGGCCCGCTTGCGACCGCAAGGCAAGCGGTCGCGGGCTCTGTTCGACTCACCTCAAGCAACGAACTGCAGGCACGCCCCTCCGGCCGATCGGTGGCCGCCCGAAGCGCGCCGTGAACAGCCCGTGCGATTGGTGCGGAGAGTTAGAGCGTGTCTCCCAAATTTGAGAGGTGCTGTCAGCGATGATATTTCGATGACGCGCGTGGGAGTGATCAGTGACGAGTTCTGGGAGATCGTCGAGCCAGTGATACCCACCGACGTGGGAAAACGTGGGCGGCGGTTCGCCGAGCACCGGCGAATTCTGGAGGGCATCGCATACCGATTCCGTACCGGGTGTCCGTGGCGAGATCTGCCGGAGGACTTCGGTCCGTGGCAGACGGTGTGGAAACGCCACCACCGATGGTCCTTCGATGGCACCTACGACGAGATGCTTGCCGCGGTGGCCGAGGTGTTCGGTCTCGACCCGGAAGAACTCGACGGCGATATCGGGGCGGTGCTCTCGATCGACTCGACCAGCGTCCGGGCGCATCAGCATGCGGCCGGTGCGCGAGCCGACACTCTCACAGGGGGCCTTGTCGAATTACAAGAAATCCGTCGACGAACCCGCTGACCACGCGTTGGGTCGATCTCGCGGAGGATTCACCACGAAGATCCATGCACTGACCGACCTGACGTGCTCGCCGGTGACGATGCTGCTGACCGGTGGGCAAGCCGGGGACAATCCACAGTTGGTGCCGTTGCTCGATGCCCACCGAGCTGCCGGTGGGGACCAGGACTACCGATTGCTCGCCGACAAGGCGTACACCCATCCCAGTACCCGCACCGAACTGCGTCGCCGCAAGATCAAACACACCATTCCCGAGCGCAGCGACCAGAAGCAGCGACGGGCCGACAAGGGGTCCGCCGGTGGTCGTCCACCGGGTTTCGATCCGACGATGTACAAGCACCGCAACACCGTCGAGCGTGGCTTCGGGCGGCTCAAACAGTGGCGTGGTGTGGCCACTCGATATGACAAGTACGCCATGACATTCCTCGGGGGCGTTGTCCTGTGCGCGGCAGTTCTGCACTCCCGCAACCACAACCACCGCCCGGCGATGAAAACGAAAACGGACCCAATTTAAGAGACACGCTCTAGTCGGAGCAGACGCCACCGCGGCGTTCTGTTCCAGCGCCTGTCGCGGCATGGCGCGTCGCCACGCCGACGCTGCGACGTTCGGGGCGTGCGCCCAATGCGGAACGCGCATCGACTATCTCGCTCCCGCCAACGGTTCCAGCCGGCGGCTGACCCCCGTCTCTAAACGCCTCTGCGACAACTGTCGCCACCGAAGCGCATCCCTCTACCTGTCCGCGAACGCTTTACGGGCCAGGGACGGCGACACGTGCTCTCTCTGCGGTCTCTTCGTACCCCAGAACGCAGTCAAGCCGCACCCGCTAGCGGCCGAGGTCGACCACGTCCTACCAATCTCTATGGGCGGCACACACGACCCCGTCAACCTCGCGCTAGCTCACAAGACATGCAATATCAAAAAGGGCAACAGGCCTCCCTCGTGGAAGCGCGATCCCGACGAGGTCGAACCGCTCCTCGCCGACTGGCGATCATCCGGTCCGATCCCGCCTCCTCCCAGTTGCTCTGTCGAGGACTGCGACCGCCGTGTCGAGAGTGCCGGTGTCTGCAGCACCTACAGGTGGCGGCTTCGCAAGTATGGGAGCACGGATCTACCCCTCCGGCCCGAACGGCCCTCGCACTGCACCGCAGCAGATTGCGACAAACTGGTACGGGCGAAGGGACTGTGCAGGTCGCACTACGCACGACACCTCCGGGCAGGGACGAAGTGCACCGAGTCATCCTGCGAGAGGGAGTCGAATACGCGGGGACTGTGCAAGCCGCACTATAACCAGTGGCTAGCCAGACGACATAGCTAGCGAGAGCCTCTCCGCCGCGTCAAAGCCAAACACTCCCCGCAATACCTGTGTCGTCCGGCTCAAATATGAGACCACCGTGAGTTTGCTATAGCCAGGACGATCGGACCATATCGGCGGCGACATGGTGCCCTCGTCAATGATGACAAGGTCGAATAGTTCGCTTTGAAACTGAGACAACCAGCGATCGGCGCTGCCGGCGAGCTGCTGGATGTTGGCGACGACGATGTGGCTGCGACGTCACTTTCCAGCAGCAGCCCGGACACCTGCAATGAGCACCGCTGTACGTGCGTCCACCGCTGTGGGACCCGAGATCCCTCCGGCCGTAGCCAAGCGAATTGCGAAAGCGGTCGAGTCCTCCCGGACTGCGGCGACCCGCGGCAACGTACGACGCCGGGTGGCGGCGCTTCGCCAGCTGGTGTGAGTGGGAAGGCCATGTCAGCGGGCGACGAAAGACGGTGCGCCCAAGGGCAGCGATCGGATGCACAGTCGCCACGCTGCAGTGCCGAGCTGACCATCTGTGCGAGAAAGGGTGTTCGGCCGGAAGTTGATCCACGAGTGCAAAGCGACAATTGGATCAGCTCGTCGACGGTGTCTCGGTCAGTTCTCGGTGTTGGCCAAGATCTGGCGTAGAGCGATTGCGGCGTAGGTGATTCGATTGGACAGCGAAGTGTCGTTGTCGTTTAAGTCCTCTGAAGGGATCTCCGGTATCTTGCGTAAGTCCCAAAGGTGTTGCGGGATCATATTTCGGAAGTCCTCGCTACGGAATTCGCTGGCCCAAGTTTCGAACTTTCCTTGTGTGTTTTCGGTCCCAGTCATCGTGACGAACCGTGCTCCGAGAGTGGCGAGTGTAACGTCGGCATCGCTTGCCAAGAGTTCCTGAGCTTGCTCGCTCAGCTGCCGCCACAGGTCATCGTCGAAGTAATGCAGGAAGCTCAGGACAGAGTGAGTTCGGTAGTTGGCAGCGGGCAGCTCGGTAGTTAGATCCTGTACGCATCGACCCAGCACCTCCTCGCGGATGTCCTCCGACGCTGCGGTCACTGTCGTGGTGTCGATGGTGTCCAGTTCGATGGGGCGTGTGAGTACGTCCACGGTCGTGGGAAGTCCGAACTCGCTGCGGTAGCGGTTTACAACGGATTTGGCTTCCTGCGCAGTCGATCGTGTGATTGCGTGAGCGAGGAGGGCGTACAGGACGCCCGACCATCTGGAGAACAGCAGATCGCGTGTGTCCAAGGGCAGTTCCCGAGTCAGTAGATGCGCTGCCTCTGCGAGTGGAGCGGGCGGGGAGTCGACGAGGACGTCGAGGTGCTGCAGTATTTTGCCGCAGACGAGGTCGCGGCGTTCCTGTTCGGATAGACATTGCCGAATGACGGAGGCAGAGGACCATGTACCAGTTGATATGAGCTGAGTGAAATCGGTTCTCACATCTGCATTTCGCACGTCCTTCGCTGGTATGCCGAACGCAAAGTATCGATCGAAGTGGTCGCGTTCGCGGATCTCACAGGGTGAGGCGCGTCGTGAGGTGTAAAAGCCCTTGGGTCGGGGGAGTGTATGTGGAAAGAGGTTGACCAGCAGTCGGTATGCGATACGAGCGTCGAACGGGTCTGTGGAATCAGTGAATTCGGAGACCTCGCGCTCCTTGTCTTCTGGCGTGAGCTGTTGATCAGTACCTCGTTCGGGATGACTTCGAAGCAGTTCTGCTCGCCACCTGGGTATCTCGGCATACAGACGCGGATAGTGAAGCCGAATGAACGTGATCAGTGTTGCGTCGAACAGGTCGACCTCGCGATCACCGCCGGTGAGGGTCAACATGATGTCGACCTGCGTGCACAACCGGAAGATACTGCGCAAGGTGAGTCGGTCTGTAGGCAGTAGAGCGAACAGGGAGTCGGCGGTCTCGTTGTGAGCCTTGTCGGTGGGTTCCGCGCTGTGAACCATGGCGATGGCCGTTAGTTGGTCGCGGAACTCGCGAGCGAGATGCAATTGTTGAATGGGCGGGAGCGCAAACGGGTACTGAACGATTTTTTCGAGATATCTACGCGCGCGAACACTGTCGTCCAGCGCCAGGTCGCTGCGGCGGAGAACGTCGATAACGGTGTCCTCGTCGTAGGAGAGCAGGTAGTGAACCCGGTCGAAGCGACCGAGGAGGCGAACCGACTTCATGACCGAGAGGAGTTCGTCTGCATGCAGGCGGTCGACGTCGTCGACGATGACCAGGATGTTCCTGCCGGCTGTGTCGATGGCTGCGGAGATGTCCGAGAAGCGCTTGACGAAAGGGTCGGGTTCGATATCGGCGGTGAAATCAGCTGCTTGATCGGCGAAGGCGTCCGAACCTGCTTTCATCGCGTCCTGGACAGCCCCTTTACCTACGTATTTCTCCAGGGCGGCGGTCGCGACGGCTTTCATGACGGCGCCTGCAACCGGTGCGGCTGTGTTGAGCAGCCGCTTCGCTTTCTCACCTCGCTCGTCGGGAGGCATGGCGTATGCGATCGCCCTATAGAACTCTTCGGTGAGGGTGGGGGTGTTGTCCGTTGACCATGGGGTGAAACTGACCACTGACCACGCGTCGCGATGCTCGGTGGTGATGACGTCGGTGATCATGTTCAATACTGATGTCTTGCCACTTCCCCACGGTCCGGCCAGGCCGAATACGACACTGGGTCCTTGTCCTGCCCGGTGGATGCGTTCGGCAACGCGCCGGGCGAACTGTCGACGATCGAGTCGGTCGTCGCCCATCGACTTGATTTCGACGTCGTGATGGGTGCGGATCTCTCCGGCGCCGTCGGTGGTGTCGGCTGCGTCGTGAGCGGGCATGGCTCAATAGTTGCAGCTGGCTCTGGGTGACTGTCGGGTAGGTAGAGCTTCACGATTCACTCGATTATAAGTACCACTTGTGGTACCGGTACCACAAGTGGTACTGTTTGCGATCAGAGGACACCCGCGCAACGCGGGAGCTCAGCAGTCGGCCCGCGCAACGCGGGCCGCTCACGTCCACCTCTTCTGCCAAGGATGTGGACCGAACGGAGTGCCACAGCGATGTCTGCCATAACCCGAACCGAAGCCCGCAAAAGCCTTTTCCCGCTCGTTGAACAGGTAGTAGAAGATCACACACCAGTGGAGATCGTCTCCAGTGGCGGCAATGCGATCCTCATGTCCAAAGCTGATTATGACGCGATGGTCGAGACTGCATACCTGCTGCGCAGTCCTGCCAACGCAACCCACCTGCTCAAGAGCATGGAACAAGCCCGCCGCGGGGAGGTGAAACCCAGAAAGCTGGTCACATGACCCAGGTCCGATTCACCGAAGAAGGGTGGGACAGTTACACGTCCTGGGCCACCGTCGACAAGAAGATGCTTCCGCGCATCAACAAACTTATCGACGCCGCGCTTCGAGATCCGTACACAGGCATCGGCAAACCCGAGCCTTTGAAATACGCGCTCGCAGGGGCATGGTCACGACGAATCAACATCGAGCACAGACTTGTGTACCTGCCCCCAGACGATGTCAGCCCGGACCTCGTGATTCTGTCCGCGAAATACCATTATTGACGAATCTCCCCTGCTCCGACGACCATCACACTTGACGGATGACGGAGTGGTTCGCAAGCGGGCTGCTCTGCGCCAAAGCCTCTGCGGGACCGGTGATCGAATGAGTCGGTCATGCGCGTGGATGGTTCAATACCGGCCGGGATTGGCAACTGCAGCTGCACTGCCGAGGGTCGCGGCGATGTCGTCCGTGCGGGTCGTCCATATGTAGACCCTCAGGGGCTCGAAACTCGACAGCAAAATGTTTGAGGCCCACGCTGGGGGCAGAGAAAGAAGGGCATCGGTGGGAAAAGCTGAATACTACGGTGAGGCACGCGCTTTCAGCCATTCGTCACGCCACCGGTGGAACTCGACCGCGAACGCCGAATTGATCTCCATGGCCCTGTGGACACTCGAACGCTGCTTCTTCGACGCGTGCTCGTCCACCGAGCTCGGACCGCACATGACGGCGAGCGTCTTGGGGTAGGTCTTCCATTTGAGTACGAGTCGCATTGATATGAATGAGATCAACGCTGCTGCGCATTCACCCGCGCGGTCGGATTCGGCTACTGAAGTAGTACGGCCGGAGTGGATGAGGCTGTTGCGGACATCGACAATGCGGCTTCGCCAATCGGCCACCGGTCCGTTGTTGTCGAGGTTCCAGCTTCCGCCCAGGCGGCGGGCATACACTGTTTTGACGCGGTGGGTGATCGAACTGGCGTCGACCCATATTTGCGCAGCTTCCGCTGGTGTTCTGCCCTCTTCCCACAGCATCGCGGCAAGTGTGCTGTCGAGCGCTACCTCGCATGTGATGGCGTTGCTGAGAACTGACGCTCGGTAGTCGCCAGCGACGTGCTCTGCGTGGCTGCGAGCGTGGTGATCCCGGATCAAAGCGCTGATGCTGCCCAGCGTGAGTTGAGTGAATACCTTGCCGACTGAATCCGCGTCGACCAAGTCCCAGGTGGCGGACTGGATCGGCAGGTGGTCGAGCACGATCGCTAGTTTATCTTCATCGAAGCTGATGGTTCCGGCGTCGGTACGGGTACCGAACACGGCTGGGGTGATCGGATTCAGAGCCTTGTAGTGAAGCTCTGGAAGCGGAATGCCGGAAGTGATTCGTAGTGAGCGAAGAGTGTCTGCTACCAGCCAGTGAGCCAGGGTAATGGGGTCCACCTTGCCGCCATGCGGCGGTGTCAAGGCAGCGTTGCGGTCCTTCACAGGAATCATCACGACTACCACTGAGCGTTCGTGCGGGAGATCTGATGTCTCAGGGCGCGTCTCTCGGGCAGCCCGGCCAGTCACCTCGTCGAGGATCATCGACGCCAAAACACTGCCCGCGTAGACGGGGTCCACTCCGTGAGACATCGTCGACCATCAAAGGAAGCAGGTGAACTCGTTCAGCATCCATGAGAGGTCATGATCGGCGGATTCGACACCACGTATTCGTAAATACTCCTGTCCGACATGGATGTGCACCGGTTCTGTGCTCAGCGGCACTGCATACGGCAGGACGAAGGAGAAGGCGAGTACGCCCGCAGTGTCTTGCCCCTGAGATATCTCATAGGTTTCCTTCGGACTACTCATGAAGTCGATTTCAGGGCGTCGGCGATACCGGTCCCGTTTGTTCGCGACCACAGGATCTGCTCGATTATCAGCGCGTGCGTCGTTTCGGGCTCAACCGATACGGTGGAACTGCGGGGGGTTCGCGTTGCAATCAGTTCGGCAATGGGTGCAAGGTAGTTCACCCAGACGGTGTCTCGCAGTGCCTTCACGTGTTCGGCGAACTCGACGGCGAAGGGAGAGTCCGCGGGTGGCCCACCCGACGACGTCACGTGTACTCGAATGGAGTCGAGCACGTCGGGATCTGAGTTGAGGTAGTCGGCGTAGATGTTCACGGTCTCGAGATCACGGGACTTGCGGTGAGCGACATGGTCGTGGCGCCATTCCATAAGAATCTTGTGCAACTCGGTGCCACGGTCACCGCGGGCGGCCTTAACCAGTTCCTCGTAGTCGACGTTGCGCTTGTCACTGGTAGCCATACGTCCGTAGCTGACGACGGCAGACTCCCAGAGTGCGCGCCGGACAGAGACATTGGACGGGATATCGGGCAACCCTGCCCTCCCTGAGAGGGTCATGTCGGCGTGTGTCAGGTCAGCCCATAGTGAGGCCCACTTGCCGAGGCGACGTGCGTCTGACTCGTCGAGCGTCGCCCGCCGCACTTGGTAAGTTTCATCGGTCATGGGTAGATGATGCCCGGCGACTGGACGGGCTTTCCAGGGGCGGCCCCTTTTTGCTGTGGTCCGCAGTGTTGACGACTGGGGCCGTGTCGATGTTACAGAGCTGTGCGTCGGCGACGCTGCTCCGTCGTCGAGTCGATTCGTCGTCGAGTACGGCGCTGCCGGTGAGCGCGACACAGCGCTGGATGTCAGATTCCTGCCCGGGTTCTTTGCTTCGAGCAATCACGGTATAGGAACCCTTGCAGGCCACCGCGGGTCCCCCGGGTGCACGATCGTCGTCACCGGCAGCCGGTTCCCTGGCTGAATCCGTAGGTGTACCTCGCCGGTCACTGCTGAACTATTGCGCCACAAGTCGACTACGAGGGTCGACAGGTCAGGCGCGTAGACATCCGTCGACTGCGGGTGGTGAACGAACGTGATCAGCGTGGGCTCTCCGATCGATCGAAGCGTCTCCTTTAGCCCTACGTCCGAGGTGTGCCGCTGCCAGAAGTAGGTGATTTCACCGCCCCAGTACTCGAAGAAAGACCGGACGCCTTCTGGATCCGCCTTGGCAGTTTGCAACGTGGTCAGCGCACAGATGGCGCCGTTCCGCCCTCTCGCCTGGTCTCGGGACGTCAAGACACCGTTGTTCACGATTAGCTCAGCCTGGGCTCGCGTAATAAAACCGGACCGGACCGCCGCCTCCACTTTGTCAGCCAATAGAGCAGAAGATGTGGCTCGAAGTCCATTCTCGCGGATATCGCGCACTTCGTCGGCGAGCAGCCGGGAGCACTGGTAGACGATGATGCCTCGCTTGGTGAGCTCCTGATCGATCACTTTCGAGAGCGACTCCGGTAGTTCGACTTCTCGATCGTCGGGAACACGTCGCTGTGCCATTTGGACGCTTTCGTCGGCGACCTCCTGCAGCACCGGAGGCCAACTGGAGAGATCGTCAAGAGTAAGTGGTTCTTCCACGCGGGAAGCATAGGACTGCATTCGTTGCATGTGGTCGCGCCACGCACGTCGGCATCCGATCGCGGCCATGGACAATCGAGGGTATGGACCGCCGGATCGATTTTTCGCGCCCACGTTGGATGCTATGCGGGCGCTGCACCCGCCGGTGGATGGTCGATCTCGACTGGATCGATCGGTGGGAACAATCTCAAGAAAGCTGCCCAGACTGCGGTGTCACGTGCGAAGCAGAAACTGGACCACGGGTGACGGTCGCCCCCGACGATCCTGCCCTGCACAACGCCGTAGAGCGTCTCCCGTGGTTCCACACCAGTACGCATCCGGACTGGCCCGCGGAGCATTTCGACCCGGAGGCCGCACTGAGTGCAGCAACCAAGGAGATGTTCGAACAGCACGGTTTGAGTGTCGCGAGCTGGGCCGAGAGCCAGAGAGCGAAGGCACTGCATATCGGTACGTATGAAGCGGCCGTTCACAACATGCTGCGTCGAATCGGCGCCCAAGGCGACCGCGGGAAGCAGTTCTATCTCTACCGAATTCGCCTCAAAGCCGAGATCGCTGTGCGCGATAGCTGGATAGCGGATCCTGGCGGGTTGATGGGTGATGTACCACTGATCGACGTGTGTCCGCCCGGGGTCCACGCAGTTCGTTACCGCAACGACCACGAGGACCCAGGCGGGCTCTCACTTGCCCTCGGACGTTCCGCAATCGACTCGACACAACGCATCGAGATCCCGGCAGCCACCGATCATGAGTGCGATCATCTTTGGGTTCACACCGCAGTAGCTGAGCTCAAGGATGTGACGCCTACACGCCGCGCCAAGACGCACAATCTGGTCGACTCGCTTGCACAGCAACTACCTGTCAATCTTCGAGGGCACTTCTTAACCGCCGTGGCGTTCGATGAAAATCAAGACACCGAGGAATGGGCCTCGTACACCAAAGGTCTTGTGAACATGGTTACTGCACCCGAGATAATTCTCGCTGCGCTCGATCAGCAGCCGATTCGTTGCCTCTGACAGACACCGAATCTACGCCCCAGCAAGCCGGCACTACGGTCAGTCGTATTCCTGACAAACCGAATCCACCGACCACCTCACGAGTTCGATGTTCTGTCGCACCGAACACTGAACTTGCGCAACATCCCGGTGTGGAAGCGCAGCCTTGCATCGAAGTACATGTC
Organism: Rhodococcus sovatensis; assembly: GCF_037327425.1. NCBI lineage: Bacteria > Bacillati > Actinomycetota > Actinomycetes > Mycobacteriales > Nocardiaceae > Rhodococcus > Rhodococcus sovatensis. The sequence continues at coordinate 754,500 of NZ_CP147846.1, forward strand.
GAACCCGGCGGGTGGCCCCTCCGATATCGGCCCCATATGGGTTCGTCGAGGAATGTTCGACGAAGAGGGGACCAGGGTCACCGACGACGACGTCTTGGACAATGTTCGGGATATGGGCGCCGCGGTGGTACGGTGCGGGCCCGTCGAGAGTCTCGACCTCCAGAGCTGGCGGCGACAGCTTCGTGCACAAGCCAAGGCTCGGGGCTTCCGGATTCATGTGCGCAAGTCCGACGACGTCGTCGTCGTGTCCGACCCCGATCATGTCGTCGACCGACGACGCATGCGTGCAGCGGTCGAGGCGGTGTCGCGACCGTCGGACCTAGGACCGCTCTGAACCGAGCGCGGGGGAGCGCCGATGTCAATCGCCGCCGGTAGCGTTCGAGATGTGGCACCCAGACCAATCCGCCCGGCAGCGCAGTATCGCTACGCTTGGTCCTTGTTCGTCGAATGGTGCTCGGTAGCCGAATACGTGCCTCTCTCAACGACTCCGGCGGTGTTGGCGGATCTCCTGAACGACAATTCAGCCGGCGACGCTGTGCTGAAGCGCCGCGTCTCGGCCATCAACCGCCATTACCTCGACGCCGGCCACACCCCGGACGGGCGAGTGACGTGGTTCCGTGGTGGCTCGACATGTCGGGAACTTACGTGAGTACACGGGAACCCGAAGCGGCAGTGCATTTTCGGAGCCGGAGAAGTTGGCCGGAGGGCGTGATGTCTTGACCTGAAGTGTGAGTGAACCTGGGAGGGGGTTTACTGAAATCGACGTCGCTCACCCCGTCCCCGGCTCGGCTTGGAGGTGAGTTCGCGGCCGAGGCGCGGGCGGGCGCTCGGTGACACAGAACAGCGGGTTACGGAGGCAGCGGGCGGTACGGCAGATATGCAGTTGGCGGTGGTTCATCCACCGCGGTACGTCAACATGCAGATGGATTCAGCATGGTCTTTGCCGTCGGTCTCGATGACACGAGAGTGACACAACTGGGTACACACGGGACTGGATCGTGCTGGACTCAGATGGTCGAAAAGCGCTGTGAGGCAACGAAAAGTGGATTCACCGAAGTCCGGATAAGTCCATCCCTCCGGACTTAAAATCCGCACAGTGTCGGTTCGAGTCCGACTGGGGGCACCACGAAGACCCAGGTCACAGCGTGACCTACCGGGTTTTGGTCGCGTCAAAGTCCCGTAGGGCCGTGAAAAGGCCGTGACGTGCGGGCACCCGAGTAAGGCATCCGGTTCAGTGTCGGTGCCAGTCGGTATGGTTCCGGCATGGCATTCGACGCGCACGTACTCGAAGTGATGATCTCGACTCCCGGCGACACCGCAGAGGAAGTGGCCACTGTAAAGGACGCCCTGCATGGCTGGAATGCAGACCGAGCTCCTGGGGCGCAGACGATTCTGCTGCCCAGGTTCTGGAAGACGGATTCCGTTCCTCAACTGAGTGCGAGTGGAGGACAGAGTGTGATCAATTCTCAGCTGGTGGACAAGGCGGACTTGGTGATTGCTCTTTTCGACAGCAGGCTGGGTCAGGAGACGGACTCTGCCGTGTCAGGCACCGCCGAGGAGATTGAGCGAGCATCCGCGGCAGGCAAGCCGGTCCACGTTTATTTTTCAGACGAGCCAATCGACCGCAGTAAGTTCGATCCGGATGAATTCACCCGTCTCGAAAAGTTCCGCACTGAACTACAGAGCAAGGGTCTGCTCGGAGTTTACAGCGGACTAACCGACCTCGCCTACAAGGTTCGCAGTGCAGTCGAGAACGACCTGACTGAGATGGGTCTTGGTTCACCCTCCGTGGTGAGGAAGGGTGAACACGCCCAACCCCGCGTGAGGGTGGAGAAGGAGCGGGAACAGTATCAAGACAGCAAAGGCAAGATGAAGAGTCGTACACACGCGAAGCTGGTTCTGGAGAATAAAAGCAGTTCGATCACCGCTGAAGGCCTCGTGATGAACGTCGGAGAACAGCTGCAGCACTCGGTAATTCGCCAGAATGATGACCCTGTGGACTTGCCGCCGCTTGCCGATCTCCGATGGCCGCTCGCATTGAGCTTCGGAACTCCCGACCAGGTAACGATTGAGCTCAGCTGGACCGAAAATGGCGAAGCTCAGTCACTGAGTCAGCCGGTAACTCTATAACGCGATTTTCGTCGTTGGGTATGGCGTGCTCGCGATTTCGTCGACCGGGACTCAAGCGCAGCAAGATTTGAGCGCACCCAAAAATGTCGGAGGTGGTCGGTATGGTCTGGGCATGGACGAAGATGAAGCCTTGTATGCATTTCTTGCCCTTCTCAGTCCTGCGCTAGGTCGCGCAGCGGATCGATCCCAGCGCGGCCGCGCAATGGAAAAGTGGGGTGTTACGCCGCACCGTCCCGACGCAGGTACGCCGATGGCTCTGGACGACGCGGACGGTTACTACGAGAAAATTCCGGAAGGTGTCTTCGGTACTGTCCTCTTTCCGATCATGAACGCGACTGATGCGCTTGCATCCACTAACGTGCTCTTATTGGCAGCAGCCAACAAAAAGCCTTTCAATCACCACACGGCATCGTTGTTGTCGATGTGCCGAACTGCAATCGAATCTTCCGCGCAGGCCATCTGGGTGATGAGTCCGAAAGATCGGACTACTAGACGCGCGCGAGCTGCCGGGTTAGCCAAGGTCGGTATCGAGCACGCACGTGAGTTTCACGTCGAGACGATTAAGGCGCATGAGAATGGTCTTCAACTGCTAACAGACAAGGAACTTGCACAGTCAAGGCACCGGCTCAAATTTCACGAAGGGGAGCTGAAGGAACTGGAAACGCTCACGCAGGAGAACGCAAGGAAGTACTCGGAGCTCGTTCGTAAAGCAGCGAATTGGCTGGCCGATAATCCCCCGGCGCACACTGATGAAACGTCCAAGGTGCACTATCAGACTATCTCTAAGTTGGAGTACCGGGTCTGTTCCAGCTTCACGCATGGGCACGGTTGGCCTACCGACTTGGTCGAGGGGCCGACTGGGATGTTCGCCAAGATGGCGGACTCACTGAATCTCGCCTTACTGAACACTGAGTGTGCGGTAGCGCTCTTCGAGGCCCAGACAACGGATCCAAAGACTGGTCGAGTCAACTATTACCCTGAGCGACTACAGGTCACGATCGACGAGTGGCGTTCGCAGTATTGACCCCTACTGACTAAGCTAAGTTTCAGCCGAAGAGCGGCACCACGTTGGACGGTTCGGCGGCAGGTGCCATCGGGACGGCGGTTGGCTCAGGCAGGTTATTGCCTGCGCCGCCGTCCTCCTCCGGGATCCAATCGCCGTAGGTGTCGAGTGTGAGAGTAAAGGTGCTGTGTCCCAGCCACTTTGAAACCTGCATGAAATGCGTCCCGGCCATCAACTGCATGGTGGCGAATGTGTGGCGGAGGTCGTGGAGCCGTACTCCGCGAGTGGCCGGGGTATTGCCGTTCGCCGGGGCGCTTGCCGGTAGGCCGACGGACACCAGGGCCGGTCGGAAGATCGTGTCGTAGAACGATCCCATCGCCAACGGCTGCGACCAGTCCAGCGGTACTGCGTAGCGTTCGCCTGCTGCGCGGTATCCACCGCCGTTCTTCCGCGACGGCCACAGGGGTGCGGTCGGCTCGTTGGCTCTCGGGTGGTGTTCCGCGAGGTAAGCCCGCATCCGTTCCGCGAGCCAGGTCGGCAGCGGCACCGTGCGTCGCGACTTCCGGGACTTGGGCGTGCTCGATACCCACTGCCCGTTCTTGCGGTCCTTGGCTCGGCGGACCTGGATCGCGCATCGCACGGTAGGAGAGCCGTCGGCTCTGGCGGGGCCGGTCGTGGATGCTAGGTATCCGACCTCCAGTCCTGCGTTCTCGGCGGTGCGGATGCCGCTGTAGGCGAGGAAGTCCACCATCAGCGCATAGATCGGGTACGCCGGTAGCCCGCCCACCTCACCCGCCACCGCGTTGGAGACTGCGGAAGCCTGAGCGGCAGTGAGGGGGTGGTGCTCGAAGCGGTCGTGGTCTCCAGTGGATCGTTTCCCGGCGAAGTCCAATCGGTCGGCTGGGTTCGAGGGGATTGCGTCGTGCCGCATGGCGTACTTGAGTGCTCGCCCGAACGTCGACCAGGCATGCTTGATCGTCGCCGGGGTGGATTGACTGTTCAGCACGCCGTATGCGCCTTGCCGGGATTGTTGATGGACTGGCCGCCGCCGGGAACTCCTCGCACTGCCTCGCCGTGATGGTCGCGACGGCCTGGCAGCCAAACTTGCCATCCGCTCCTTGGGGTGGCGACCGCTCAACTCACCTGAGCAATGACGGCGTGTGGTTTGTATTAAGGCGTGTGGTTTGTATTCAATAGGGCAGCCACACGCGCACGTTGACTCCCAATCAAGCAGCGATGCCAATAGCGGCGGCGTCAGATCGCGGCCGGCCACCGCTAGATGTTGCCCCACGGTGCGGCATCCATCAATATCGCTCCTTGCCACGAAGAATTTCGGTGCGATGCTCAGCGCGCGGGCCGGTAGAGCCGGTGACTGTGTCGGTGGGCGTTGCTGCGGTCGTCGCTGCAGCCAACGAGACGGGGCATCCATGGGGTCGTGGAAGCTCTTTCCGTGCCCGCGACAGTCACGGGTGTCATCGCAACGTGACTGTCGTTGTACAAACGACCGGCCGAAAGATTTTTCGCGATTCCAGACTCATGAAAGTCGCGGACGGCTCAGTTCAATGGAGACAATGACAGAATTGTCCGGGCAACTACGTGAACTCGGGCAGGACGATTGGGCGGATGAGCTCGAGTCTGGCGCTTGTCGAACGGGCATGTGGCCGCTAGCCGTCGTCGACGACCGTCGTGAACACCCGGCTCCTTTCCTTGCTGGCACGACAGTGGTCGTCTCGCTCGCCACAACGTCGCTGGCGAGTTTGGGTGTCGTGTCCTGGCCAGGCGTCGCGCGCACTACTGTACTTGTCAGCTTCAGGCTAGTCGCTGTGTCCTCGATGCCCTTTGCGCGTGCCTCGTTTTCGGCTTCTGACCGGCGCCGAGCAATAGTGGATGCGCGATGCCCTTCGAAGCCGTCAGGGATGAAAGTCACTTCGTGCGAAGAGACTGATCGGTTCATGGGTGAAGCGAGTGGACACTTGACGGGTGAGACCAATTCTCAGACCCCCTCCACCCAGTAGGCCCATCTCTGGTCCGACATCTTTATCCTCGCCCGCGCCAATTTCCACGACCCGTATTTGTGGTAGTCGAAGTCCCACGCCCCGCTGAGCTTGTGGTTCACACAGCCCCACAGTCCCCACTTCACGTCGGCCAGGAAACTGCACACCTGCACCCGAGAGACCATGGACCACTCCGCGCGCCCGTAGAACTCCTCGATCAACCCCAGTGTCTGCTGCTCCCCGTAGAACATTTCCGTCACCATCACGGCCAGCTCATAAGCCCGATCGTTGTTCGACGCGAACTCGTAGTCCACCAACTTCATCGGCAACCCGTCACCGATGAGAATGTTGCCCGGCATCGGGTCGTTATGGCACGCAACCAGATCGAGGCCTGACGCCAACATCGCGGCCTTCACCTGCCGGTACTCGGTCAAGATCACCTCGGCGTCCCGTGGAAGCCGAACACCGAGCTCGGCGACCTGTTCGAGGTGCTCGTCGATCATGTCGAAGATCGTCTTCGTCACGCTCAGCGTGCTGCCCGAATGCAGCGTCCGATACACATCGATCATCCCCAGCGGAATCTCCGGACGCTTCAGATCGCCGTTCGTGCACGCCCGATAGCCCTCCAAGAACTCGATCACCTCGACACCGGTGATCGGATCGAACAACACCACCTCCGGCCCGATACCCAAAGCGCCAGCGCGTCGAGCTGCTTCGTTGGCGAGGGTCCGGTCGATGAACGAATCCGTCCCAGCACCCGGCAGCTTCATGAAGTACCGCTTGGGTTTGCCTTCGACGGTGATGCGCCAGTTGCTGTTCATCAACCCGCCGGTGACGGGGGAGTAGGTCATTCCTAGCCCCTCCCACTCGGGGATGGACGCGAGCGCCTTTTCGACCTGCCGCTCCGACTCGGTGCGGGCGGATCCGATCACGATGTCGTTCATGGTCACCTCAGATGTTCCGTACTCGGTCGTCGAAATGCGGGTCACGCAAACCAGCGCGGGCCCGCAGGAACTGCCAATCGGAGAACTTCGAATACTCGTGCGTCCCGGGCTTGACTGCATCGCAATACAATCCGATCAGCGCCCAGCGCAGCGAGTCCGCGATGCCGTAAATCCGAGCGCGATCGAACAGCGCACTGTCGAACGATCCCCACGCCATCTCGAACACCTCCCGCGCATCGGAGTCGAACGGGCGGATTTCCGCCAGTAATGCTCCGATGTCCTGCAGCGGGTCCATCAGCGCCACGACATCCCAGTCGACGAGGCGCATGCTGCCGTCGTCGAGTACCAGGATGTTGGAGACGTTGCCGTCACCGTGACAGGGGACGGCGTCGAAACCGGCGCATTCTATGCGAGCCTGCGCGGGGGCGAGGGTGCGGAGCATCCAGTCGAAGACGGCCGGCAACGCGCCGCCGACCTTCGCGATCAACCCTTGCATCACAGCGAGGTCGTCGAACACCGATGCCCGACGCGTGACCCCGGCTAATCCATGCACGGACTTCCGCAGCGCCACCAGCTTCTCGACGTTCGCATCCTCGTCGAACAGATCCAGAGTCGCGGTCGACGAGATACCGGTGAAGTCCTCCATCACCAGGACACCGGAGTCGGCGTCGGAGATGAATACCTTCGGGCCGATGCCGGCGTCACCGGCGGCTGTGGCGGCAGAGAACGTCGCACCGAAGTCGACGTAGTCACGGGCCTGCGACTCCATAACCTTGACGAACGCGGCATTGCCCACTGCGTCGTCGGCGATATCGGCTCGTCCGGAGTAACGCTCGGAATCGGCGCCCCACCAGCTCGGGCTCGCCATGGTGGGTCCCGCGTCCAAGACAACGTCACCGGTAGTCCAGACGCCGATGTCGCTCAGTAGGTTTCGTACAGTCATCAGGCTGCTCCGATCTTGTCTGACGCCACGTCGATCGGCCAGTCCATGGCGATCTGACGGTGGGTTTCGAGCCATTTGGTCAAGCGCAGGACGGATTGGTCGGCGAAGCGTGGCCCGACGACCTGAATGCCGATCGGCATGCCCGAGTTGGTGCCGAACGGTGTGCTGAAGCCGAAGCACAATGCCGAGGCGGGTTGTGCGGTCTGGTTGAACCACGCGGTGAAGCTGCAGTGCGCCAACGGTTGCGCTGGGTCGAGGCCGACTTCTTCGGCGCCGAACCCGACCGTCGGAATCACCGGACTGATCACGAAGTCGAACTCCCTCGTCCTCGCCCGCACGACCTCCTGCGACCGCATCACCGAGTCGGTGTCGCGTGAGAAGTCGGCTGCGGAGTATCCCGCCGCAGCACCGGCCCAGTCGGCGACCGCCGGCAAGACCTCGGATCGGCGATCCTCCGGAACGGACTCCCACTCCGTCCGCGCACGCACCTGAAACAGACGATCGAGCGCCGGATACGGATCGTAGGTGAACACCGGCTGCATCTCGGTGACGATGGCACCGGCGGCACTGAGCTGCGCGGCCGCGTTGCGCACCACGGCGGCGACGGGTTCGCTGACACTGTGCCCACTTAGCCCATGTCGAGCATGACGCCGATCTTGAGCCCCGCAGGCGACAGCGGCGCATGAATGTCGGTTGTGTGCTCGTACGGCAGGCTCCACGTGTCCCGCGGATCCGGCCGGGAGATGACGCGATACAGATCGATGAGGTCGTCGACGCTGCGAGCCATCGGTCGGCCCCTGCGGGCGTTGAGGACTGCCGTCAACAACAACAAGGGTGCTCGCAGCCCAAGGTAGTTCAAACAGGCATTTCTTCATCCGTTGTCGCGACGACGCGAACCTGAAAATGTCAGACCTTCAGATTAGTGTTCTGGTCAGTCAAGTCTTCTATGAGGGGATAGGGATGGACGGATACATTTTGGTTGAAAAACTGTCTTTGATGCTCGGGTCAGCACTCACACCCGCGGCGATATTCGGCGCGTGGAGGTATCTAATTAGGGACACTACGTCGATTGCGATCGATAAAGCGTTGTGCACGAGGGATTTAGCTCTTGAGCAGGCGCAACGGCTTCGCGCAGACGGGTACGTGGCAGAAGCGCAGGATCGTGAGATGGATGCGTTCCAAGCGGTCGCTAGAGTTTTCGCACGGTTTTCGTTCTATCGCAGCCATCCAAAAGTGGTCTTGGTCGAACTTCTTTACCCTGTCACGCTGGTGGCCGTGGTGGTGACATCGGGACTTGCGATTGTCGGCGTGCCCGGAGCTATATGGTTTGCAGTGACGTTCTGTTTACTCGCACCGTTCGTGGCCCTTGCGTTCCTGCTGACCGGGCGGTGGTCGACGAGAACGATTTCGAGAATGGCCCGCGTCAGGGCTCAGTCCGCATTTGACTTCTACCGGTCGTCCAACTGACGTGTAAGGGTTCAACACATCTTTGACAGAACGTCATCGGGACATCTTTGACACGTCACAACCGATCGCCATCGTGTGCTTGTGCAATACACTGAGCCTCGCGAGTCCGAAACAGACGGGACCACCAGGGGCACGGTGGAGGTGCGCCTGCGTGTGGTGACAGAAGCGATCAACGGATCGCCCATCGTAGAGGTCGCGGAACGATTCGGTGCCAGTCGTCAAACTGTCACGGCGTGGCGCAAGCGGTACGAGGCCAAAGGACTGGATGTTCTCGTCGACGCATCGAGGCGACCACACTCGAGTCCGGCAACAATCATTGCGAAGGTGAATAATCCGCACGAACCTTGGTTGTTGGCGGCCGAGCAAATTTTCGCGCGCGGACGGCTTCGATTCGATCGAAGGTAGTGATGAAGCAATTAGGCAAGGGACGAAATGTGCAGGTAGCGCAGGCGGCGTGCTGAACTCCGTTGCCCCGCCACTCGGATCCGCCGACGCGCCGGGCACGGTCCCCGGGTTCTTTTCCGTTCCCTTGCCCGCGGCTCCACCGGCAGATAAACGCGTCGTCGGCGGTTGGCACGGGACATGGGCAGTGCCCGATGGGACCTATCCGGCGGTGCTCAATATCAGCCAGGCCCACCCTCTGCACGCAAACATCGACATACCCGGCCGACCGTGCAACGCAAACCGGACCGAGGAAAGCCGAAGCGGCGCTGTAGTCGTCGTGCGAGCTACCGTGCGATCGGGTAGCTGCAGTAGCAACACGTGGCTCATGACCCTCACCGAGAATTCGATATACGCAACCGAACCTCAGGGATACACCGTGTCGGTCGAATTCCGTAGAGGCTGAGCTTCGGTCATCTAGCTGACGTGGAGGCTCGGCGGTCGGCCAGGCCACCCGCTGGTTCCAGCGCATGGGAGGGGTTCCAGGTCTCGACCGTCGGCTACTGCACCGGACACGCCGAGACGTTGTTTGGACTGACCAACGTGCCCAGTTGGGTGATCGATCGACCCGTGTGACCAGAAGCCGGACCGCTGAGCAGTCTTTGGTTACCCGAGCGCGTCTGCGATTCTCGGTGCGAGGTTGTCGATCGCGTAGGGGATCGACAGGATCGTGTTGTAGGTGATTGCATCGCGCTGATCGATCGTCGAAGGAACGATTGCTCCATCGCGCCCAGCCTTGGTGTTCGCGAAAGCCGGGTTCTCGGCGACGATGTCGAAGTTCTCGTTCGGGCGAGCACGAGCATGACGTCGGCGTCGAGCAGGTTCACGTTCTCCGCCGACACTTCCACGTAGAAGGTGTCACCGGTATCGCGGCTGGTGACTTCGTCGGGGATCGTGAATCCCAGCCCGGTCAGGAACTGTCCGCGGCCATCTCCGGGGAGGAATCCGGCGTAGACGCCGTCGTAGGACATCACGGCCACGCCCGTCTTGCCCGCGAACTCGGGGTACTTCGCGACGGTGTCCGCGATCAACTGGTCGGTCTGTACGTTTAGTTCCGCACCTTTTTCAGGGACACCGAGAGCGGTAGCGATGGTGTCCGTCGCTTGGGCGCGGGGGACCGCGTAGGCAGCAGTTCCTTGCGGCCGGGCAATGGTGGGTGCGATTTCGCTGAGCTTGCCGTACATCTGCTCGTCGAACCCTGCAGCCAACCCGAGAATCAGATCAGGAGCCAGGCCGGCGATCTGCTCGAGATTCGGCTCGGAGTCCGACTGGATGCGGGTGAGTTCGGCGTCGCCGGCCAGTCCTTCGGCCCACGGGCCCAGTCCTGTCTCGTAGAAGGCGAATCCGGTGTTGCCGACGGGAACCTGCCCGAGCGCCAAGACGACATCGGCGTCGGAAACGCCCAGGGCGACGATTCGTTCGGGCTTCTCCGGCACGGTGGTGCTTCCGAATACGTGCTCGATGGTGACGGGGAAAGCACCCGTCGCTTCAGAGGTGTCCGGTGAACCTGCATCCGCACCCGAGCATCCCGCCGCCAGCGTCATCCCGACCAGCAGTACACCGAACAGGCTTGGACTTTTCCGCACCGCGTCCTCCACCTTCGTAGCTGTAGGAGGCAAACCAAACCTGACGGTCAAGGTTTGTAGACGCGGTGCCAAGTCGGTGCGGGCCGACTCAGGCTTCACACCTGCGCGCAGCGGCCGAGCAAGGGACTTCGGTCAACCGTGCGCCAGAGCGTCGGCGACCGTTGTCCGACCCGCCGCGGTGCGTATCGCTCAGGCACTGAGGGACTTTCGTCGATAGTGTTGCCTATGTAGATCGAACGTGTGTGCAGTGGACTACCCATGCCGTCGGTCAGGGTCCACCAGCCGCCGGGGCGGTGCTCGGCGGTTGGTGGACCCCACGTGGCGAGCTTCGATCTATTGCCTATTCACTTTTGCCCGGTTCCGTTGCATGCGGAACAATTGACCCAGTTCCCAAAGTTGCTGTGCCCGCCCGATCCACCGCAGCGTGGGCACGCCGCGCGCAGCAAAATTGCCTTGATTACTGTCATTGTGGCTCCTTGCTCTGAGACTCATTCCGACATGCGTATGCAACCATGAATGATTGTCTACGTGGTATCGATCGTTCACCCGACAGACGCAGAGCTATTCGGTGTGCGGAGGTACTTTTTCAAAGATAGAAAGTCGACCATGATCGAAACGCACTGCGTATCGACAATATCGACGCGCCACATGAATGGCCTACTTCTGCAAGACGGTGCTGCCGTCCACTGGACGAACGGAGCTGACGAGTTTCGCGTAGCAATGGTCGCGATCGAAATTGTTGGCGACGCACCAAGTGTTCGCCGACTCGCCTGTCGGATAGGTTTCGCCCACGGCGGTTACCCACCAATCAGGGGATGAAAAGGTGCTCCACGATCCGCTCCAAATGAGGTGCGCAGACGGGTACCGGATCCTCATCTGGAGGTGCTCTAGCAGGATGTCGGCATTGGTCCATGTTTTTCCCTCGGTGACCAAGCCGGGCTTCTTCGAACTGATCTGAGGGATCCAGCGATCGGCGAGCGAGGAGGCAACGACGGTACGGTCGGAGTCCGAGATGGCGCGAAGTGCCTCCGCTGCAGCCATTTCTGCGTCACCCGATGTGGGTGGGGCGGCGGTCGATGCGGATAGCGAGACCTCCTCGGACGCAGATGCATTCGATGAGTCATTGCTACCTGGGTCGATCTCGACTGAGGTGGATGACGACAGAGTCGACGGGACCATCCAGAAAGTTCCGAGCGGAAAGGTCAACGTCAAGCGACTGTGGCCGTCGCCGGTGAGCAATGCGGGGTCGGAGGAGAAGTCGAACACGCCTGCGGCAACGTTGGTCGGTCCGTCGACAACGTTGATGCGCACCGACGAGCTCGACACGACAGAATCGACTGAGCATCCACCTGCCGCGGTCACGTCGAGCACCAGCCCTGACGCCGACAGACGCGCGTCATCGACGGATGCGACGGGCGCGGACGTGCAGGTACCGACGACATTGTTCGGTGCTTCCCCGCCGGATGCATTCGCCGCTGGGCGAGCAGCGGTGTCCATCTGTACGTCGTCCGAACTTCGGGTTGTTCCGTAGACCCCTGCTGCGACGAGAACCGCCACCACGACGAGGCCGGCTGCCGCATAGAGGTACTTTCGGGGCGTGGCGGGGTTGCCTGTGGAGGGTGCTGATGCGGATAGCGATGGGTATGAGGTGTCGGTGGGAGTTGCAGCCGGTCGGTCCGGCAGCGGGAACAGTGGTTCGGGGCTATCGGGCATGCGACCCGACCTTTCTGGACGCAATTCTTTGCGGATCAGGGGCCACGCATGAGGCTAGTGCAACGTTGTATCGATGGAGGTCAGAGTGATGTCGTTCGATCGAATGACCCGGCGCGAAAGGGTAATTCAGCACGGCACGATCAACGCCGGGTCGCTCGCGGTATTCAGCCACTTGCCGTAAGCGTCGCCGCCCTGCAGGCGTACGTCGTTGCATAGTTCGGTTGTGGTGTAGCCCGACGGCCGGTACACAGCGTAGATGGGATTGCCCTCTCTGCTCTGTTGCCGCAAGGATGGGCACGATCTGTCGGTGCGTAAGTACCTAGCGCCCGGATTCGACGCAAGCGCAGCAGCGACTTCCTGGGCATAGGCGCCGGGGCTGATGGCGCTGTGAATCACCACTATCCCCGATCCGTCGCACGCTGGAACGGTCAACGGCACGGAAAGGCCGAGGTCGACATCCGAGACGGGCGGAGCCGCTGCGGCCGCGGTCGGCACCGGACTGACAAGCGCGGGTGCAAGGGGCGCAGGATCGGCGACCTCGCGATCGGGCGCCGCCGGACCAAGAGTCTCGGCTTCAGAGGACTCGAAGACGGGCCCCGCGACCACAGGCTCGGCGCGACCGCGGTCGATCCCGTAGAGGGCTGCTCCGACCAGAACGGCTGCCACGGTGACGGCGATACCCACGTACGTGAGGGTGCGGTTTTTGCTGCTACGCGGTTCAGAACTGACTGGTCCATTGAGCGTCGGGTACGTGTCAGTGGTGGGAGGAGTCGACGGCTGGTTCGGTAGCGGAAACAACGGCTCGGGACTGTCAGGCACTCGACACCTCCTTCTATCGCGCACGTTCAGTGCGAGAGAAGGCGCACTTGCTCAACGCAATTTACTGCTTTGGGGTACCGAGCGCCATCGTTCGAACAGTTGATTTCCGCCGACGGCTATTGGCTCGGAACCGACGGTGCCGGCCAGATCGATTCCCGGCGCACCAATCGATCTGGCCGGCCACGAAGTCCGCGGCTCACGAACTCCCGAGCTGCACGCCGCCCACGCTCGACATTGCGTCCAACTTGCGCAACAGCGACCAGCGCTTGGTGACGACCCGGTCGCAGGAGGTGGCCATCCCGGCCCGAGATACCCACTCCGACATCCACACGTCGACCTCGGTTCCTCCATCGACGGAGTCGGACAAGCCGATCGACATGACGGGGTTCGTCGAGCCATACGAACCGATGCCGATTCCCCGAGACTGAAAATTCAGTCGCCCGCTCCCGTTCACCTGCTTCCAGCCAATGCCCTTGAAATGAGCGAGGACTGCTTGCTCGACGTCGACAGGTGGAGCTGCCACCACGACGCTGGTTTGCCGCTTCGCCATCGCGCTCAACACGTAACCGAGGACGAGCAATCCGACGATGTAGACGACCACGAACACCATCGCTGTTTCCGGGCTGATTGCGATGCTGGCGAAAAATCCGACAAGGGCGACGAGTATGGCGATACCAAAGACCTGCATGATTGCCTTTCGAAGATAAGTGGAAATGGACCGGTCGTCTACTTCCAGTGGCCGCCGTGCTCGTTGCACGTCGAGCCCGTGTTGTTGCATTTGCTGCAGGTCAGCTTGCCGAACATCCCGCTGGCTCGTCCTCCGTTGCAGGAAGGGCAGTCGTGGACGGGGCGGTAGCACTTTCTGCATTGAGACACGGAAAGTCTCCTTTCGAAAGGTGTGATGGGTTCTATTCGAAACTGTGCATGAGACTGCGAGGCCTTTCAATCATCTGGTCGCAGTACACGACTCGGTGACGGTCGAAAGTGGAGAGGGCGCTCCGGGGGTTCGGTATTTCGTGCAGCAAGGCGATTCGCGTCTTGTTCCACGAAAGGAACTCGGCCATGTCTCCGATACGGACGACTCGAAGTGCTGCAGGAGTGAACGGCGCCTTGGCGACGTTCCGAAAGGCTGTCGAGACCACCGACGCCTATCCACGGTTTCTGTCCGAGATGGGGTTCGACCCGAACACCGTCGCGTCAGCACCGGACTTCTCGCTCGTCCCGCCTACGACGAAGAAGAACTACGTGCATGCCTACGAATTGCCGCAACTCATCCCGGGAGGCGACGCCACCTCGACGCGCATCTATTCGTCCAGCTCAGGATCATCTGGTCCACCTACTCATTGGCCGCGTGCGAAGCTGGCGCTGGACCACAGTGTCGTTCTGCACGAGCGGATCCTGCGCCAGTTGGGTGCCGACCGACTGTCGACTCTCGTGGTCGTGTGCTTTGCAATGGGCAACTGGATCGGCGGAACGTACACACTTCGTGCGATCGAAGAGCTGCACGACCGCGGGTTTCCGGTGTCTGCAGTGGCTCCGGGGGTCCATGTCGACACCGTTCGTATGGACGTGGCCTCACTCGGGATGCACTACGACCAGGTGATACTTGCCGGCTATCCACCATTCGTCCGCGACGTCCTGGACGGCGCCGGACACGACGTGCTGAGCCAGAACATAAAGTTCTTGCTGGCGGGTGAGAGCATCGGAGAGAGCTGGCGAGACGGAATTCTGATGCTCGTGGGAAAAGTCGACAGTCCGGAGGACGTGTGCTTGGTCTATGGCACCGCCGACGCGGGGATGATCGGGCACGAGACACCGACGACAATCGCTGCTCGGCGTTTGGCGTTTCAGCACAACGATCTCGACGTGACGCTGTTCGGCGGCACGGCCGCGTCATCGACGTTGGTTGAGTACGATGCCTCGCTGCGGTACATCGAAACAGACGAGCAGGGTTACCTACTGTTCACCGTCGACAATACGATTCCCTTGATTCGTTACCGGATCAACGACATTGGTAAGGTCATCACCCCCTGCGAGCTACGTCGTCGGGTGTCCGAACTCGGTCACCATCTCGATGTGACGACCTCGACCGAGCACTCGCAGTTCGTCGTCGTGAAACAACGCGCTGACATAGCGGTCTCGTTCTATGCCGTGAACATCTACCCTGAACCGGTCCGCGCCGCACTTGCTGACCCACAGTTGACCGACGCGATCACCGGCAAGTTCGTTCTTGGACGTCGTACAGGCGATGACCTCCGCGACACCTTGCACTTGCACGTCGAGCTCCGGAAGGGCGTCGAATCGCCAGGTAGTCCGAATGCGGAGTGCGCTAAAGTGATTCGACGAAACGTAGTTGACGCCTTGATGTCATCGAGTAGTGAGTTCAACGAGCTCCACGGAATGTACGGGGCCGCGGTGGAGCCAGAGGTGGAATTCCATCCATACGGGAGCGAGGGCTTTCAATTGCAGATCAAGCAGAGCGCTGTCGAGCGGGTAGGTTCGCTGTGATCGAGATACTGGACCCCAAGACCGACTCTCGCCGGATAGACGAATTGTTGCAGCCGAACTGCGGTATGCACTACGTCGACGGATGGAAGTCGGCCCGATCGGAGCTCGCCGCAATCGACGCCTTCGGACCCGCATCCCCTAACTGGGACGACGATCGGGTCGTCGAGGACTCGAGCCGTTACATTGTGTATCCCTGGCGATCCACAATGGTTCGGCTCCCGGCCGACGAGCACTTCTACCGTCTGCGAACCGCGCGCAACAGGTACTTGCTGGACGATGATGAGCAGCGACAATGGGGATCAGCCTTGATCGGAGTCGCAGGGCTCAGTGTGGGTGCATCGGTGGTGTCGGTTTGCGCGCTGACAGGGGCGCGGCGATTCCGCATCGCCGATCTCGATACCTTGGGGCCCAGCAACCTGAACCGACTGCAGGGTTCGGTGTGCGACCTCGGGATGTCCAAAGTGACTCTCGCGCAACGACGACTTCTGGAGACCGATCCGTACTGTGACGTTTCGGCACATCCGAACGGCTACGACAGCCTCGATGGCAGTTTCCTCGGCAGTGTGGGCGAAGAACAGCTATCCGTGCTCGCGGAGGAAATGGACGATCTCGCACTGAAGGTAGTAGTTCGGCAACAGGCTCGGGTACTTGGTATTCCAGTGGTGATGGCAACCGACAATGGTGACAACGTCATCCTCGATGTCGAGCGGTACGATCTCGATGCCGAATATCCGCTATTCCATGGCAGGGCAGGCGAATTCACCGGAATGGACGTCTCGGAGCTTAACGACCCTCGCAACAGAATCCGCATCGCGAGCGCAATCGTCGGCAGTGACGTGACGCCTCGTACCAGGTATTCGTTGACGCAGGTGGGCCGTTCGCTTCCATCGTGGCCGCAGCTCGGTACCGCCGCCAATGCAGCCGGCTCAGTCGCGGGGTTGGCGGCTCGGTTGATCGTGTTGGGAGCCGACATGCAATCCGGTCGGTATCGCGTCGATCTCGACCGAATCCTGCTGGGCGACAAGGCTGCGTCGGCAACTCGGTGGAACGAACTCGACGAGTACGCCTTCGCAGCTTTGATGTCGCAGCGCTACTAGAACCTGGTGCATACGATGGGGAAGGCATCGTCATTCCGTTCTCGCGGCGGCAACGGTCGTGGTCAAGGATGCCCATACAAGAGGGGAGTGGGCGATGTTGCCGTCGCCCGCAGCCCACTTCGCCAGTTGCTCTTGCTGCCAACGATGAAGCGACTGCAATGGGTCGGCGCTGGCGTGTGCGCGATCCACCGCAAGCGCAAGATCGACGGTAGGGACGACAGACTTTCGAAGACCGGCAGTCGTATGGAACGCATGATCGGTGGGAAGCGTCCAACGTGTGGTGGTGACCAGCGACGCACCGGAATCCACCATGGCCATGACCAGGCCGAACGTCTCCACAGAACGAAAGTCGACGCCGCCCTCGCACGCGATTAGAGCAACGCGCGACGGAATCGGCCAAATCTCGTGACCAGACTGCGGTCTATCCGAACCGTAGGCCCTCCAAACGTGCGGATCGGTGCACTGCTGCGTGCCCAACAGAAAGTCCAACGCGCACAGTGGGAGATGGTCACCTGGATGGGCGGGTGCTCGCTCACCGAGACGGGTCCGTGGTCGCAGCGCCTCGGCCATTCCCCAACGGCCCGCGTCGGAACTCGGTGCACCTGACGTGTCGTGCAGATGGATGGACGCCGAACCCGGTTCATCCGTGGTCGAAGATACGTGCCCGAAGTAGAACAATCTCGAGCGCGGGACGCGTAGTTCACGCGACAGATCGACTCTGTCGACAGTCTGCGACGCGTTCAACCCCCTCGAAGACGCCGCACTGGTGGAAGCGTTGGCATGTGCTGCCAACCCAGCGAGGAGGGCGTTCTTCGCGATGCCCGACAGTGTGCGGCCGAGCCCATGGTCCATGGCGCGGGTCGGCAAAGATGGATCGAGGATGTGCAGCGCGGGAAGATGTTCGACGTCGCTCCACGCAGGCGGGAGGACGGTGCGTTCGGCATGCACCGTCGTCGGCGGGTCCAGCGTGACCATTGCGACGTCCAGCAACCGCCGATCAGGTGTGACGAACAACAGCTCCCACGGCACGCGCGCCAACCGTGGACTGGGCGTCACACGTAGGTGGACACCTCCATGACGCAGCGACCGCTCGACGATCTCCTCACGCAGCGTTGTCGGAAACATCACCTCGGTGAGAGCCGCGGACAACGTTCTTTCGGTGTCAGGCTTCGCAAATGCGCCCGTGAGCAGCGCGCGACGGGTGGCCGCGTCCTTCGATTCGAATTGGTCCGTGCCGACAGGCAAGGGTGCGAGCAATGCACAATCGAGTAGATCGACAACGTCCTTCACCACGGTCCCGTCGAGCCTGACCGCCTGCGAACTCCCCGGGGTGTCCAACCAGGTCCACGACAGGTAGGTATCACCGGCGTCGGCGGCCCGAACCAGGACCGTCGGTTGATGCGCGCTGCTCATTCGCTTCCCGACAACGGCGATGGCAGTAGCTCGGCCAATAGCGGCTGCGCTCCTGCGGGTTGGTCGAGTCGTGACTCCAACCGGTCGACGAATGCTTCGATGGCTGCAACTCGGTTCGCGACGAGGATGGCAAGCGGTGTGTCCGAGGCGTCGGCAGCCGCCTTCGGGACATTCAACGCTGTCAGCGCCCGGCCGGCTGCTTCGACCGCGTCGCGCACGAAGCCATCCGCGGCCGACTGGGCAAAGGCTAGAACGTCCTCGTCGGCACCGAGATTCACGGCCGCGACAACGGCGTGCGCGGTACGACTGAGCATCCACGCGTCGAGCATGTGGCGGTCGACGCTGATCAGTGGTTCGGCCAGCGGTCCCAAGCGTAGATTCATGGTTGGGGTTTCGGCGTCGAAGAGGCCGAACACTGTTGTATCGAAGGATGTTTCGTTGATCGGCAAAGCTCCGAGGAGTACGTGCCCCTGCGCCATCATCGGTATGGTCGCGATCAGCTTTCCCGTTCGGTCGGCAGCGAAGCCGAGGATCCGGCTCGCCTCGTCACACTGCAGATCCACGGCCGCGTCGAGTTCAACTGAGAGCACTATTCGGTGAGTAGGCGCCTTTGTATCCACCTCGGCTGTCCACTCGGGAGAACGTGCACCGTTCCACCGCAGAATTCGCGGGGGCAGCACGTGCGGATCGATGTACCCCCGTTGCACCTCGGCGCGAGCGATCGACGGGCCGCCCGCCATACCTACATCAACAAGGCCGAAGGACTTGTCGTCGACGAGCTCTTCCAGCCAACGCTCTAGCCTCGTCTCGTCGATCTCCCGGACCGTGTCGACCCGGTTGGCCATTGAGAGCAACGGATAGCCCCAGGACAGCCCGCTTGTTGCAGCGCTGGCAGCCCTGGTCAAGGTGGCCAGTTCGGATAGTGCGCCGCCGGAGAGTTCACCGTTCGCTGCGTCGTCGGCAAGTGACTCCAAGGCCGGAAGAGCAAGGGCGACAAGCCTGCTCGCGCCGTCGATGTCGCCTGTTCGACGCCGTGCACCGGCCTCGTCCAGCATCAATGCGCCCTCGTCGAGCGGAGACATCCACCAGCGTGCGACCGCTGCGGTAGTAGCGCGTCGGGTCCAGTCGGCATCGAGATGAAAAGCCTCGCAACTGATCACGGCTCCGGACCCGTCGGATTCGACGACGTGCGCGAGGTCGGATTCGATACACGCTCGGGCGAGCGAGCCTACGTCGGCCTCCCGCGCGATGGTCCATCCCATCAGCGTCGACGGATCCGCTGCATCAACGACGACGTTCACTCCAGGCGCCAGTTCGAGGAAGACTTCTGCTACCGCGGGCGCGGTGTCGCCGTCCCAGTGCATTCCTGCGTCGTCGACGCGGATCGGGTGGCGGCTCATACCGCTTTGCCCGTCAGGCGATCCCACGCGACTCGATGTCCGCGCAGTGCGCTCAGTACGTCGGCGGTCTTCCCGGCCCACGTCTGACCCGGCTTCCTACTGCCGACCAGGTCGACACCATCGTTGCCGAAGACGTCGTCGTCGTGAATAACCGAAGCGAGGGCGCCCCTCGTCAATTGCAGGGCCAAAGCAATCGATGCGGTGCGCGTCGGGGCCAACGTGTCGGATGGGCACACTTGGTCGTACCTCTCGCGTAGGGCCTGCTCGAGCGCGCTCGCACCGTATCCGGCGAGCGAGCCGGCATCTGCCAAGATCTCGAGCGCTATCGCCCGCTCCCAGCAAATCACCCGCCCATCGCACTTCCAACCCCACGCATTGTCCGATTCGATTGGAGTTTGTGCCAAGTACGAACGGGCCTGCGTGAATAGGGTCTTGGTTTCTGTGCTGCGGTAGCCGAGTTCCAGATGCGCGGTGTCCAATTCGCTAGCTGACTTCCTCGCGTTCTCCCTGATCAGCGCACGCTGCAGATCCTGCCTCGCACGCGCGAAATTCGAACCGTAGACCTCGGTCAACGTTTTTTCGTCCAGCTCGACGGAATCCATATGGAGTCTGAGCAGGTTCCGTCGCGCGCGACGCCACGCCTCGCCTCGCACGTCAGCGGTCGTGTATAGGGTGCTGCCTTCGAGTAGGGGCAGATCCGAACGGAATCGACTGGAACATGCTTCTGTCAGGAAGCGGTCGAGCTTGTCCTCGACATAGGAGATCTCGTGCTCGGTCGGGAGGCGATCCGACACGTCAGCTTCTCCGTACAACTCGGTAAGTCGCTCGATTGCAGCAGCGATCGAGTCGGAGACCTCTTCGTCGGACGCATCGTCGATACGTTCGCGATATTCCGTCAGCTTGCCGTTGTACGAGCGCATCGACGCCGCGACGATCGCCGAACGACAGCGGTTCGGATTGTCGATAAAACGGTCCGCATGGTTACGGGATTCAACGACTGTGCCGCACGCCTCCGAATTGACCATCGCGTGGCGAGCGGCGGTCCGCGGGGGGCCGTCCTCGTACTTGCGGAGCACCTGCGCAATCCTTGCAGGTAGCCCGCCAGGGCGTTCGAGGCGGATGTCGGCAACTACGCCGGCAGAGCATCGGGCAAGAGTGTCCCCGTATTCGACAGCCACGGCACTCACCAGATCCCACACTTCGACGCCGCCGAGAACCTCGTTTGTGCCCAGCCGCAGGCGTCGAGAAGCTTCCGACGAAAACCGTTGTGCGACCCACTCCGCAGACCCCAGCGTCCCCATCCAGGCTGCCAAGTCTTCGGCCAGGTGTTTTACATTGGGCTTCGGCTCGGCAGTCGCTCTGACCCAGAGAGCGATCAGCTGGTTACGCGAAATGGGCTCTTCGGCGAAACGGCCCCTGTCAAGCTCTCTGCCCACCCACCATCGACTGGTTGCCCAGTCGGTGTTCGCCGACTGAGGGGGCATGTCATCGACTCCTTCGGTTTCTGTGGGACTGGGCCATGGTGCCAAGAAAACGCCGCCCCGCCCAGCAATGTCATCTATACGAACGACAGCGGTGTCCTTCCAACGTACGACTGCCGCGAACGGTCGATCTCGGCGATCATGGAACCCGAACTCGAGGCCTCGATGTGTCTCGTATCACCACGCCCGCGGCGTGGTCCAGCGGAAGTGAGGGGCATGACCGCGGTTGTAGTCATCTTGGGAATCGCAATGATGGTGACCTACTTCGTTCTCGGCCGCAGATCTATCGAAACACGCGAAACGAGACAGAAAACGCTATCGGACCGGTACCCCTACGGAAGCGCTTTTCTGGCGGGGTTCGTAGCGACCGCCGCATTGATTCAGATAGGTGGATCGGGGTCAATTGCGGTCGGTTCGGCTGGAACGCTTGGATTGATCGTCGCAGTGTTCGCCCTCACAACTGGTTGGCTACAGAATTTCCCGCCAGTCGAATTGGGTAGAGACCTGCTGTATTCCGTTATCGGTCTTTTAGCCCTGATACCGGCTCTGTCGAGTGTCACCGCGCCCACAATCTGCGGAGTCGAGAGTAATGCTCCATTGCGAATCAGCGTGATAGCACTTTTCCTTGCTCTTGCAGTCCTCTGCGGTGGCTTCAGTTTCTATCTTCGACCCAAGCGGAACTTTGGGGTCAGCAGCGTTGGACTGAGCTGGTTCGGTGCCAGTGAGATCGTCCTGTTCTTGGCCTCTCCGGCCGGGTTGGATAGCGGGCCCGGACCTGAAATCGCCGGTATCGTAGGGGCCGTCACTCTGGGAGCAATCATCGGATTCGCCCCGGAATACGGCTTGTTGACAGTAGGCGTGGGGCTTGCCTGCGTCTTCCTGTTGACCTCGGCGACGGGGACGACGCTGGACTGCCAGCATGTCGATGCGCTCGGCTCGGTCACTGTTTTCACTACCTACGCGGTCGTGTTCGGTCTCGGACAATTTGTGATCGGGAAAGTTCGCTCGGGGAGGGTGTCCAGATGACGCCCGAGACTGCATCTTCAGAAATATCCGCGGGTGTCCGCCTGCTAGAGGAGGGCCGCGCCCGCGACGGACTCCACGTATTGGAACAAGCGTTGGCCGGATGCGAGCAGGCGGGTGATGTGCGTCGTATCGCGTTGTGCTTGCGTTGGGTCGGCGCTGCACATGCTGAACTTGGGTCGACTGAGATGTCCATACGATCTCTACGACAAGCGATCGTCAATTCGTCGAGTGCGGACGACGTTCCTCTCGAAGCGGACTGTAGGGGATTGTTGGGTCTGGTGTTGTTCGACGGCGGCCGCAACGAGGATGCCGTCGAACAACTTCGTCACGCATGCGCGCTGAGCGAATCGTGCGGCGACACCGAGTCCGAAGCATATTGTTCGAGCTCTCTTGCCGAAGTGTACGAAGCGATGAACTGCTCTGAGCCGGCGAGAATGTTGTATCGGCTGGCAGCCGAGCTCTTCTGGTCGGTCCACCATGCAGCCGACTCGGCCGAGAACCGTGAAAGTGCCGGTTTGTGTTCGATCGATCTAGGCGAGGCAGAAGCTGCGCGGGACGACTTCGGCTTGGCTTGTGAGCTGTATGCGCGCGAAGGCGACGACCTCGCTGTGGCACGCTGCCGATTCTTGCTCGGTGTGTGTTCCGTCGAGGACGACCCTGCCGGGGCTGAACGCAACTTGAAAGCCGCGATCGACTACCTCGGCGCGCCCGAACATGCGGAGCTGGAAGGGGATTGTTGGGAACAACTGGGGGACCTGTACCTCGACGCTCAACGCGTCGACGAGTCATTTACAGCCTTCGAGAACGCCCTTGCCCTCCACGCGGAAACCGGGCGAGCTGTGCGCAGCGCACACTGCTACAAGCAAGTCGGCCGACTACACGCGCACTCGAGATCGGTCGGACCCGCTGTCGAGTCGTTCGAGGCGGCACGCAACCTATACGTAGATGTCGATCCTGGCGAAGCCGTAGACCTCGACATCATGCTCGGTCGCATCTTCGAGGACCTCGGACAGTATCCTGCCGCGATATCCAGCTACACCCGAGCCCGGCGCACCAGTACCCAACTGGATGACCCCGTTGCGACGGCGTTGTGCGACATGAATACCGGCACCGTGCGAATGCACCTCGGCGAACACGACACGGCGCGAGCTCTTCTGGTCAGCGCTGCCGACACCTTCGCGCGGTACGAGGCGCGCGTCGAGGAGGCTCAGTGTTTGCGATACCTTTCGTCCGTTCAACCCAGCACTACCCAGGAGAGCGCAGAGATGCTCGCCAAGTCCCTGCGGCTGATCGACGGCCTGGGTGAGGTCGAACTGGAGCTCGACTGTCGCCAGGACCTCGCGCTCGTCCAGTTCGTGCGGGGAAACTACGAGCGCGCGGTGGGGGAGTACGAATCGGTGCGAGAGGCATTCCTTGGCCTCGAGATGCACGAGAAGGCGGGGTTGTGCTTGCAGAGCGTCGGAATGTGCCTGATGAGCATGGGACGCTACGAGAAATCCGAACGCGCACTGACCGAATCGAGGGCCGTTTTCGTCAGGCACGAAATCCCGGCTGCAGTCGCCGTATCGGACGGTCACCTCGGTCAGCTCTACCTCGATACCGGTCGATTCGACGACTCCGAACACGCGTTCCGTCGTGCACGACAGGGGTTCGAGTCAGTCGGCGCGACGGATCGACTCGCAATGATCGATCAGAACCTCGGCGGGCTATACCTAGCGCGGGACGATCTCGATGCGGCCGAGCTCTCGTTCTCGCGGGCGCACGAGCAGTTCGCGCGTCTCGGTGACTCTGCGAGAAGTGCCGTCTGTCAGTGCAACATCGGGGCTGCTGTGTTCAAGAAGGGACAGTTCGCACGAGCATCTTCCCTGATCGGTCGGGCGCTCATCCACCTCGAGCGCGACCCAGACCACCGACGGTTGGTCGCCTGGGCTCACCGCAACCGCGCGTGCGCCGAATTGATGCTGGGCAACAGTGAGCAGAGTCTGGTTTTCCTCGGTTCAGCGCGACGTATGTCGAAGGAACTCGACGCGCTGATCGATGTGGCGAAGTGTGACTTCCTGGCCGCGCTGTGCCAGGCGTCGGTTCCCGGGCACGACCGTCTGCGAGCAGCCGTTGATCTAGCGCTGCCCGCACTGCTGTATCTCGATGCTCAACGGTTCCAGTTCGTCAGTGCGACAGCACGTAAATCGTGGTCAACGACGATGTCGTTGTGGAACTCGCATGTGTTCACTTGGGCACATGAGCTGGGTGACGCGACGCTCCTGACCGATTTGATCGAGTCGGCGATCAACTCGGGTACTCACGTCTCGGAGGTTTCAAGCGACGCGCATGCAGTGGTGTCCGAAGTGGGTGGGAGCATGGCGGAGGACACAGTCACACTGGATATCGCCGACGCGGTGGCTGGCGTCGCGAGGACTCTGATCGCCGGCGCCGTGCTACCCATGCGGCCGCCGCCGAGGTTGTCCATGCCGAGCGGCCGGATCGTGCTCGGACAGTTCCTTCAGTCAGTTGACACCCGCTATGGCTTGGTCGTTCGTCCCGCAACGGTGAACATCGCATGAAGGTTGTGTCGAAATGCATTGTTACGCCGAATAGCCGACAGACACGGCTGCGCTCGGGATCTAGTGTTTCAAATCGTCGTCACCCGTCACCGGGTGACGTGTTCGTCCGGACGAGTAGGAACCGAGAGTTTTGGCTGAAATAAGCAGAAGACGATCTGTGCATCGTGCAGACGCAGTATCGCTGCAGCCGGTAGGAAAGCCCAAGGCGGTTGTCACGGCGTCGCCGCCCAACAATTACCAGCTTTCCCGGCGGATGAAGCCTCGCTCCCGAGAGCTTCTCGTAGCAGTTGGCTCGCTCGACACGTCGCTGGACCCCCGGGCCAATGCTGAGATCATGAAATTGATACGAGACGAATACGATGCCCGTCAGGGCGGGGCACTTATCGGGCTGTTCGGCCGTTGCTATCTCGGGCCGCCGTACGTCGACCACAAACTCGATATCTACGGCAATATTTCTCAGCACTACACGGCTTCGGACACTGTCGAATTGCCGTATAGCAACGCACGCGCGCTGGTTCGAAACGACGCATACGCGTTTGTGGAATTGTATTCGGACGGATCGATCGTCCCCGTCCGCGACGACGGAGTGCCAGTACGAACCGGATCGACCTTTCAGTGAACTACTGGCCGACGAAAGGGCCCGTGCAATGACCGAAGACTACACACGCAATTTTCAGCAAGTCCTCAACGCAGTCAGTTCCGTCAACCATAATCTATCGACGGTCAGTGACCAGGTGACCGAGGTGACCACACAGGTGGGGGTGGTGTCGCGGGACCTTGCGGTCACCAGTGATGAGCTTCGAGAGCTACGCAAGGACTTCCAGGAGTACGTCCTGCAGGCAGAGCGCACAGCCAACGTTCAGCGGTCCGAGACGGTTCTCGGCAACGTCGAGGCCGCCCTCGAGCGCGAGTACGGCCATTACAAGGTGGTGCGCCGTACGTCGATCGGAACGCTTCAAGCGTTCGACCTCGGGAACGTCAGCAACCATACTGTGCAGCAGATCAGCGAGGAGCTGATGATTCAGACTCCGCGCTACTGGCTTGCGCCTGCACTCGTGGCGCTCGCGAGTTGGTCACGCGACGACGAGGATTTGTGCTCGCGCTCGATCGACGCAGCCTTCTCGCGTGATCCCCGCAAGACAAGCCTCTTTTTCGCGCTCACTCTACGACGCCAAGGCCGCTTGGAATCGTCGACGCGGTGGCTCAAGCACTACCTGTCGTCACTCGATCCGCACGCCCTCAGCCGCGAATTCGCAGTGATCCTGGAGGCGGCAGCACAGGACGCATTCGGTGCACACGGCCAACAGCTGATTGCGGCGCAACTCACCGAATGGAACCAGAGATTGCGCGCCGACCAGTCGGTCGTCGCCGCTCAGATCACAGCCTGGCAAAACGAAATTTCGCTGCACCGACCCACTGTGGTGGACGCCGAGTTCCCTCACCTATCCAAGATCAGCCCACAATGGGACGACGTGAAGCAGGCGCTGGAGTGCGCGGGTGCTCTCGGTTTCACGCAGGCCAAGTACGCACAGATCAAGAACTCGCCGAATGATTTGGGGTTGTCCACAATCGACCGTCTGGACGACATTCTCGAACTGTTGGTGACCGAGTTCGACGCCGAAGAACTCCCTTTCCAACGGGACGCGGTCTACCACCGCGCCGTGATCGAGCATGCTGGCGATCTCGATCGCGCCCGGCAGGAAGCCGACGCGCTCAACGTCGCACTCGAAGAGACGCTCGACGTCATATCTCTTCAGACTCAATCGGCTCTTCGGCCGGACCTGTTGGGTGTTTCGATCGGCACCCAAAAGGTTGCAATCGGAGTGTCGCGAGACGACTTTCAGCATGCTGTCGGCGCCTTCACCGCCGACTACCGGATGAAGCATCTGGACAAGGTGGAGTTGACGCTCGACCAGAACCACTCGAACTATGCGCAGACCCTCGGGTTCAAAGGCTGGAAAACCGATACCGAATTGCCCCAGGCAGAGGCGGAGAAGTCTCTGGCCGGAGTGTGGGAGTCATCGGTCGCCGAGTATCTTGAACGGGTCCGTTTCAAAGAAAGTTACTACCTCAAGGCAGGCGGAATCGCTCTCGCTCTTTCGGTTCTCGGTTTCCTGATCTTCGGTCTCGGCGGGCTTCTGGTGCTTCTCGTGTCGGGCGGCGCAGCCGGTTACATGGTCTGGAAGAACAAGACCGACGCCGAGAAGAAGTACCAGGAAGCACTGGCGATGCGAGAGCAGGCATTTCAGTTCTCTGTCGATATCTATCGAGCGGCAGTGGCCGAGTACGTCGACACCAAACTCCTGTACTCGGATGAGGACGCGAAAGAACAACCCCTGTTGAATCTGATCGGTACGTGGCCCACGGTGGCTGGTAGACAGGAGATCTCGGCATGACGGAAACCAACGCAAGTTCTCCGATCGTTCGTCGGACGCAGCGAGCGCCTTTCGTTCCCCCGAACCCGGAACAAGCGGACGGCCCAGCGGTGTCGCGACTATGGTCGCTCGGTGCGCGATCGTCGGGTAGAACGGAGCTTCCGCGCAATCGGAAGATCGCCGGAGATCTACCTTCATGGGATCCGACGCCACCCGGAGAAGTGCTCGTCCGCCGTGGTTCTGCTTCGTGACAACAAGTAGTAGCGACTATGAATTGTGGGTGCGGGCACTGCGGGCATGGGCGACGGATCCAGCTCATACAGTTTTGGATTTGCCTGTCCTGACAGAATCGTCGTTGCCTCCCAGTGCATACCAGCGACTTCTCGGACATCTCAATGAAGCACTGTCCACCGCAATGACGCGTTGGTCGTCCGAATTCACCGTTCAGTGGGGTCGAGCCACAACCGAACACGACCGTGAGCGCGCAATGGTTCAGATGCGCACGAAACTCGCGCGTCGGCTGCAGCTGGCGGATCATCCATCGCTCCCTGCGGTGATCCGAGACCTCCTATCGGAAAGCGCAGCGACTGACATCCGCAATCTGCAGCAGGAGATCGAAGACAATCTGCTCAAGAGCACCGCGAACGCGTCGAGCGACAGAAGCGTGCGAGAACGGTTGTTGAAGACAGCGAGGGCGAATTCATTGACCGCCATCCTCGAACCCAATTTTCCGCTCGACGCGCTCTTCCATCCACAGCCTGCTGCTCCGGCCCTCGAGAGACGAGTAAAGCTGGAGGGGGATTCAAGCGACGTCGGTTTGTCCGGGCTGCACTACACACCGAAGCGCCGGATTGTGACTATCGAGCGCACTCCGGCCGAGGAAGGTCACAGTAATGCCCAGTAAGGTCGACACGGCAGACATACTCGAGCGATTTCTGAAAGCACGGGTTCCTCTCATCGTTCTGCGTACGATCGAGGGGACACGGGGCCTCGATCTCTTGAAAGGCGTTGCGTCCAAGTTTCGAGCGATGCCATTTTACTATCACTCGCGGGCAACCGGTTTGTTCGACATCACCAGCCCAACGCCTGTAATCGACGATCGCAGCTTTGTTGGGGCGCTCGACTTCGCCACAGCAACGTTCTCCGGACGAAACAATGCCAACTTTATCCTGACGGACGTCGACGACATCGAGACTGACAGCTCGTCGGCGCGGCACTTGGCTGAGATCTCGAGACTCGCAGAGACTCATCAGGGATCGATTATCGTCATTGCCTCGGGGCCTGTCTGGTCTGGTTTGGCCAGGTTGGGAATGTCGGTCTCTCTCGACTTGCCTGATGCGAGTGAGCTGTACACCGACGTGGTCAAAGCTTACGTCGACGACCATCGTGCTGTGATGCGCATCGAGTGGGAACACGAGGAGATGCGGCTCGCATCCGAGGCGCTCGTGGGCGTCACCGAAACCGAAGCGATCAACGCCATCACCACGATGCTTGCACGAGGATCTCTGCTCAAAGACGATCTTTCGGAGCTTTCCGTCTTCAAGGACCAGATTTTCGGTGAGCTCAGTGGAATCGAACGTGTCAAATTGAAGGACAACGACTATCAGGTCGGGGGCCTCACAACACTCAGAGAATGGTTGACAACGCGGCGCGAACTCATTCGTGCCGACCTCAGCGGAACCCATCTGCATCCCCCGAAGGGGGTATTGCTCGTCGGCGTACCGGGGTGTGGGAAGTCGCTGAGTGCAAAAGCCATTGCCGCCGAGTGGAAACTACCGCTCTACAGGTTGGACATGGCGTCAATCCTGGGCATGTATGTCGGGGTGTCCGAAAGTCGATTGAAAGAAGCACTCGATACTGCCGACCGGATCGCACCATGCATCCTGTGGGTCGATGAAATCGAAAAGGCGCTCGCTGGAGGAAATTCGGACTCTGGTACCACGACTCGCCTGATTGGACAATTTCTATTCTGGCTACAAGAATCCACGTCGAAGGTTTTCATGGTGGCGACTGCCAACGATGTGTCGGCGCTTCCTCCGGAGTTGCTTCGCAAGGGTAGGTTCGACGAACTCTTCTTCGTCGATCTTCCGGACGAGCGGGATCGCTCGGAGATTATCTGCCTCTACTTTCGCAAGTACTTGCAGGTCGAGCCCAGCGCGGAACTCTTGGCCGCTTTGGCGGAGATATCGGACGGCTTCGCCGGCTCGGACATCGAATCGGTTGTTCACGACATCGCGGCAGCGATGTTCATGCAGCATCGGGACACACCGCCCGGCGACGAATACATAAAAGACGTGTTCGCGAACGTCATGCCGTTCAGTCGAACCAACCCGGAAGAGGTGGCCGCAATCAGGGCATGGGGTCGCGATCGAGCAATACCAGCAGGCCGATCTACTCCACTCGACGCGCGTCAAGCATCCGCGACAACGTCTCGCCGCCTAGTGATTTTGAACTGAAGGGTCCCAGGCGTAGGCGTTGTCCTCGACGGGTTGGCGTTCGCCAACAGAGTGCCCAGCAAGTGCGTGGCGAGGGGTGATGATCGTGTCCGGTTCGAGAAGCGACCCGATCAGGGAATCGCCGGAGTATCAACAGCTCCAGCGAGAATTCGTCGTGACCGATGAGCCGGAGCTGAAGTCGCAGCTCTACACCGGTGCGGAACCGCTTCACTACGGCTCCACGACCAGTAGTGCGTGACCGCTGGCGTCGACCTCCGCGAGTTGCGCCACCAATTCATCGTCTTGGCACTCGGAACCCCGCGGTAGGTCGGATCGACCGATGACGCGTCGAGACCGAGTTGGCGCAGCAATGTCGACGGCGTGAGAATCGAGAAACGGTTGCGCTCAGGCCCGTGACGCTGCGGCTTGCCTGCGGCGACATCGAGAGTGCCGAACAGAATGGGGATTTCGTTGAAACCGCAAGCTCGCGGTGCGCGACATCGACGTTGAGATGCGACATACGTGGACGGGTCGACCGTGGACAGATGCACCATGGGGACCGGCCCGGAACCGTTCCGCTCTTCCTTGCGTCTGAATCTGTAGGACCGGTTACCACGCCGGAGTAGGGGAGGACATTCGTGAAGATTCCATCAGATTTTCCACCGGTGCTGTATGTGCCGTGCTATCAGCACGTTTCGGATCCGTCGGACGCGCGTGTGTTACTCGACAACACACGCGATGGCAGATCCTCGCTGTTTGTCTACTCGGCGCTGGACCGCCTGTACACGTGCATGGGCAGGGACCAGCCGTGGGTCGTAATTCCGACCAGCTACTTGTCCTCGCTGAGGGATGTGGCGCCCTTCGACCTGGTGTTGCTCGACGTTGTGGTGCCCGAGGAGGCTCGCGCATCATGAGCATCGTCGTGGATTGCGAGGAAGTACGAGTGCAGGCAGGATATGTGAACGACGCCGCGATTCGGGTCGACGAGGTTGCGCCGTCGATACCCACTGTCGTCGACGGAGGAATTGGGACTGCCGCGATACTCGGTATCTTGGCCAATTTCGTAACCTCTGCGGGTGAGCTGGTGATCGGCCTTGCCGGGGTGAGCAGCGTACTGGACGAGTGCGCCACTCGATACGCCCAGCAAGACATCGTCGCAGCAGACGAGATCAACGCCGCGGCGTGGGCGGAGTAGGGCATGAGCATCGACACCCACATCGATGGTGATCCTGAATCCGTCCGCCAGGTCGCGCGTTTCCTACGCGACCGGCTCGCTCCGGCCGTGGAGGAATCAGCGGACACGGTGTTCGCGGCCCGAAACAGAATCGACGGAGCGTGGGACGGGCCTGCATCCGAGAAAGCAATCCCGAAGTTGACCGCCGGTGCCGAGGGCGCCCTGAAGATGTCGGCGGCGGCTCGGGATCACGCTCAGAAGATCGACATTTTCGCGGATGGACTGCAGAAGGCGCTGGACATGATGGCTGGCGCGCGAATCGACGCGGCCGCCGCAGGGTTGTTCGTCGTCGGCGATGTTATCGAGGAGGCTTCGTCGGGGGCTGTGGCTGTCGCCTACGGGCAAGCACTCGACACCGCCGACGCGGCGCGGACCGTCGAACGTGAGGCGGCCGGGGCGCTGGCGGGAGTCTGGACCAATCCATACGTCGATTGGTTCTTCGTTGCAACGGAATTGGTGGACGCCGCTGCAAACTCGGTCGTCGATGTTCAGGTGAGCGCGCTGACCCAGAAGTCGGCGTGGCTGGTATCGGAATCGCGCAAGTACGTCGATCTCGCGTTGAACGCCCCTGAGGGAACGCCCGCCTCGGTGGTCTACCGCGACCTGGATTACGCGAGCACTACAGCGGCCAGAGCGGTCGATGTCGCCGAGACTGCAGAGGACCTCGCTTCGAAGTCGGAACGCGTATCGTCCCGTTTGGGTGGGGGTTTGGCAGTTGCTGGTGTTGCGTGGGACATCTACAACGGTAAGCCTGCGGGTCAGGCCATTGTGTCCGGAGGGGCGAGCTTCGCTACATCGGCCGCGGCCGGAGCGGCCATCGGAACCCTCATCCCTGCACCGGTTCTCGGAACAGTTGTCGGTGCGGGAGTAGGAGCCGTCGTCGGGATATTCACCTCCGGTGCCGTCGACACGCTCTACGAAGACGGGATCGGTAGTGCGGGGGATGCCGTCGTAGACGGTTGGGACGCGTTGTACGACACGGGTGCTTCGATCGGCGATCTAGCGACGGGAGCCTGGGATGCACTCTTCTGATTCCACAGTGCAACCCTATGTGCTGCAATCGAAGCCGCGGATCTGGCTGATCGTGCGGAGTGTGCTGGGTCTGGCTGTGGCCGCAGTCCTTGTGTACGGCTCTGTTCCGCTCATGTTCGAGAGCACCTGGAGGGCAGGCGGACTGGGGCTGTCGATGGCAATCTGCATCGTCACGTTTACCACGTATGCGTGGTTCAATCGGAACTCGTCGAAAATCGGTTCGGCTGTGCTGTCCAGAGTCCGTGGATCCACCGTCCGGTACGAGCGTTGGGGATTGCTCTGGCGGTGCGTCGTCGTTGCGTCGGTCGCGTTGATGACCGCGTTCACTCTGTGGTTTCTCGTTCCGCTCTGGGCGACGTTCTATGTGTCTCTGGCTTTGCGTTCGGTTCGGAACGGTTGGGTCGAATTGGACGCTGACGGAGTGCGCCATCGCGGCTGGTCGTTCGACATGAGAGCACCGTGGGATTGCATCCGAACCGTGCAGATCGAGAATCGCACGGTTCGGACCCGGCACGGCTTTTGGTTGGTTAGGTACCAATGCGTGGTGTTGAAGCCGGAGATCGTCTTACCGGAGCCTGGACACAACACAGCGCGCCTGTGGCGAATCGAAAAGATGCCGCTTTTCGCGGTCGAGCTCGATTGCCGGCGTTTCGACGTCCACCCCGTGGTCTTGCAGGAGTGGATTGCGTTCTACCTGCACAACCCGAAGATGCGATTCGAGCTCGGCACAGATGCGGCCGCAGAGCGGTTGGCCGCCATCGCCTTGTAAGCCGCCTTCGCTTCTCAGCGCTGTCTCCACAGCGTCATGTTCGGCGATCGGACTCGATACGGCGGTCAGTGCGTCCAACCTGTAGCTGTTGCAGCCGTGCTCGCAGGGTGCGGCAGCGGTGTGGAGGGGAGTCCCATTCGCAATCGGGCCTGGGAATTCCTTCCGCATACCAAACGGTACTGAGTAAAAGCGTTTCATCGGCGATGTTGTTGCGCGTCGTGAATGCGTCGTATGGAGTCTCGTCGACGCTCTGGTTGCGCAACCGGTGACCGACAAACCCTTCGTGCAAAGGTCATTCGGAGTCAGTGACATGGCTGCGCAACGTGCCATACACCGCTTTGCCGAGCGGACCCGTTAGGGGAGAGGGTAGGCGGCGTCAGCCGAGTGCCTCTGCGATCCTCGGAGCAAGATTGTCGATGGCATAGGGTATCGACAGCACCGAGTTGTACGTGATTGCGCCGCGCTGGTCGATGGTCGCGGGAATGATCGCGCCGTTGCGGCCAGCAGTAGTGTTCGCGAAAGATGGGTTCTCGGCGACGATGTCGAAGTTCTCGTCGGGTCCGAGGACGAGCATGACGTCGGCGTCGAGCAGGTTCACATTCTCCGCGGACACTTCCACGTAGAAGGTGTCGCCGGTGTCTCGGCTGGTGACTTCGTCGGGGATGCGGAAACCTAGTCCTGTCAAGAATTGGCCGCGGCCGTCGCCAGGCAAGAAGCCAGCGTAGACGCCGTCGTAGGACATCACCGCGACGCCCGTCTTCCCTGCGAACTGTGGGTATTTCGCGACTGTGTCTGTGATGAGTTGATCGGTCTTCGCGTTCAGCTCTGCGCCCTCCTCAGCAACGCCGAGTGCGGCGGCGATGGTCTCGGTCGCCTGAGCGCGAGGCACAGCGTAGGCGGCAGTTCCCTGCGGTCTGGCGACGGTGGGTGCGATCTCGCTGAGCTTGGCGTACATGTCTTCGTCGAACCCAGCGGCAACGCCGAGAATCAGATCAGGTGCCAAGCCTGCGATCTGCTCGAGATTCGGCTCGGAGTCCGACTCGATGCGCGTGAGTTCGGCGTCGCCGACCAGCCCTTCTGCCCACGGTCCCAGCCCCGTCTCGTAGAAGACGAAACCGGTGTTGCCGACGGGAACCTGTCCGAGCGCCAGGACGACATCGGCGTCGGATACGCCCAATGCGACAATGCGTTCGGGCTTCTCCGGCACGGTGGTGCTGCCGAATACGTGCTCGATGGTGACAGGGAACGCGCCGGATGCCTCGGTCGTGCCCGACGTGTTTCCCTCGGGAGACGCGCACCCCGCCGCCAGCACCACGCTCACCAGCACGGCACTCAACTTCCATGAACCAATTCGCACGGTCTTCTCCAGACTTTCAGTCGCAGGAAGGCAACCCTAACTACAGGTCGAGAATTGTGCAAAACGGGTTTCCGTGGGAGTAGACAAGGACGCGGCTCCGATATCGTGGTCGACGATGAACGACTACGACGGACTTGAAGCCGCTGCGCTCGCGATTCTCCGCCTTGATGGCCCGCTGAGTGACGAGCAGTGGGCCGAGAAGATGGTCGAGCACGGCCACGGTGACGAGCGCGAGATGTTCGAGCTCATCGACACGTTCGAATCCGATGAGCGCGGATTTTTCGAGGATGGCCGCAACATCCATCTCCGTGCGCTCCTCGAGGGTCGAATCCTCACTCATCGCGTGACCGGCGGGGAGATCCTCGTCGACATCGTGGAAATCGGCAACGAGTTCTCACCAATGACCGAGTTGGTGGATAACGAAGCGAAACAGCGCGGATACGAGACTGTCTCCACCGCTATCACACCGTCGGCCGTATTCCGCGAGCGCGGCGTCATGGACCCGGGGTGGCCATCGGAAGGACTGATGCTGCCGCGCGGCACCCTGGCGGACTTTCGGCCCGGCGACGTCCTCGGTCTGACGGTCGAGAACGGGCGGATCGACACTCGACGCATTACTCAACCACTGGTGGAGCCCGACATCGCCGAAGAGCTACTTGAGCTCGTCGGCGACAGAGCCGCCTACATCGACGCCGTGGCGTGGCAATTGATGTACGAGAATCCGTCGCTGTTCCGCGAGGCAACTGTTCCCCTGCCCGAAATGCTGGAGGCAGCAGGCCTCGCGATCAACGTCGACTTCGTCGCGCGCAGTGGGTTCGACTTCGCAGCGGAGCGGCAGCGCACCGCGACGAACATGCTGGGCAGAACCTTCGAGCTCGACGACGCGGAGTCGGCCGCACTGGATGCGTTCCTGACGCTGGTGCAGGACGCCATACATGTGACGGGCGACGACCGGACCCAGCGAATTCGCGAGGCAGTAGCCGCCGATCCCGATTCGTGGGCTCACCTATCGGACCCGTATCTGGCCCATGCCGCGCTGCAGCTCATCGTCAGAATGGACGGGGGAGTACCAGCACTGGCCGCCGTTGCCACCGCTTTGGTCTCTCTGGTGCCGAAGTCCGCGCGTGCGTCGGTGCATTGGCTGCACGCCCATGCCGTCGATCTGATCGGTGATCCAATAGCAGCGGAACGCAGCCTGCAGCGCGCAGTCGACCTGAATCCGACATTCGAGGTCGCATGCCTCGAACTTGCAGAGTTCGCATATCTGCGCGGCGACGCGACGCATGGTATGTCGGTACTGCGGCACATCGGTTTGGCTGAAGACGCCCAGCAACTTCGCGCCTTGCTGGAGGACATGCTGCCGCGCGAACACCCAGGTCTTGGACGCAACGATCGATGCTGGTGCGGGTCGGGACGCAAATACAAGGTGTGCCACCTCGGGAAGAGTGACGCAACGCTCCAGGACCGGGCTCGATGGCTCTACAGCAAGGCAGATCATTTCCTGGCCGTAGGTCGAGGCGAAATGGAACTGCGGGCGCTCGCCGACATCAGGACCGCGTACTGGGAAAAGACCGACGATCCACTCTCGCAAGCACTTCACAATAACCCGTTCATCTTGGATGTGCTCCTGTTCGAAGGCGGACTGTTCGGCGATTTCGTCGAAGAGCGCGGATCGTTACTGCCGTCGGAGGAATTGAACCTCGCGCAGCAGTGGCTGCTGATCGAACGCTCCGTTCACGAAGTCGAGTCGGCCACACCGGGAGAAGGATTGTTAGTGCGGGACATCCGCACGGGTGACCGCCAGTTCGTGGCGGAAAAAATGGCCAGTCGCATACTGACGCCAGGCCAGTTCGTCTGTGCACGTGTGGTTCCGGTCGGTTCGGAGTTGCAGTTCTACGGAGGACTAGAGCCGGTACACCCGTCGCAGCGGCACGAGCTGATCGACATGCTCGACAATCACGTGGATCCTGAAGATCTGGTCGACTTCCTCAGTGCCCGATTCGCTCCGCCGAAAATTGCTTCACGCGAGGGCAATCCGATTGTTTCTGTGAAGCGCGGCTCGAACTCGGCGAATTGAACGGCATTCGTCGCAAACTCAGTCGCAAATACGGTGCAGCCGAGGGGAATTGCTGGCATTGGACAGGCGGGGCAAGCGTCCTCGGCATGCTCACACTCGACAGTACGCAGCTGTCGGTCGAAGCAATGACGGAAGGGCGCTTCGACGAGATCATCGATGCGGTCATATCCATGCATCCCACGCTGACGGTTGTCAGCGAGACACGGACACCGGCCTCCGATCGCATGGCGGACGCGTCGAAGAGCGCCGAAAGAAGTGGCATCGAACAGGGCGAGGATCTCGAGCAGGACCCTGAGATCGCATCCTTCCTCGAAGAGCGGATACGAGAGCATGAAGCGTCGTGGATTCACGAGAAGATCCCTGCGCTCGACGGTTACACGCCGACTCAGGCTGCCGCGGACCCAGCTCGCCGCGAGGATTTGATCCGCTTGCTCGACTCGTTCCCGGAGACGGGGAACCCGGGCGCAATGAGTCCTCGCAGACTTCGCCACTCCCTAGGGCTCGACGACGGCTCTGCGTTCTGGAGAGCGCAGCGATAGGCCGCGAGCAGCGCACTCTCGATGCTTCTGGCAACCTGCACCGAACGCTTGAGCGTCCGCTGCGATTGACGGCGAGAGAAGTTAAAACTACCCACCGCATGGTTGGCTAGCCTGCCGGCAGCCCACCCGCGCCCTCCAACCAATGAGCCATGCTCAGGCCGCCGGTGTCCTGGGGGCCACGAGTAGTGCGTCATTTACGAACGATGATCCTAGTGCCACACCGGCCCAAACTTTGACCGGTGAAGTGCGAAAATCTACAGCGTTGATTGCCCCGGTGAGGTCGCGTGGACGGTCACTGCGTCGCGCAGGGTGACTGACGGGCCGGTCAACCGTGCGCCAGAAGTAACGGCTCTACGGCGTCGACGATCTTCCAAGCTGGCCTGTACGAGTGGGAATCCGCGTCGTCGACTTCGAGTTCAGCGATTTCGACTCCGACTACCTCGCTGTGTGCGAGCACTGTGGTGCACGCATTCAACTGCACAAGCGTCATTCCGAATGGCACATGGTAGTCGGTCGGCACTGTTCCCGGATCCAGTACGTCGCAGTCGATGTGGACGTAGACGGGTCTGCCGGCGACCACGCGCCGGAGGTCAGTTGCCATATTCGACCCGACTGGGACAAGGGTGATTGATCCGCTATCAACGAGCTCTTGCTCGGCCGGGTCGAGATCTCTTGTCCCGACGAGAATCGCGTTGGTTGTCGCGAGTCCTGCTCCGAGCCCCGAGTCCCACATCCCCAGAGGCCCGGACAACGCGAGGCCACCGAGATAGCCGGTCGCCGTCGTCAGTGGTGTATTGAGATCTGCATGTGCGTCGAACCAGACAACGACCGCATCCGGACGGCGCTTCGCAACGACAGGCAGCGTCGCTAGAGCGACAGCGCAACGGCTGAGGGCGGTGACCGGTGTTGCGCCCCTGCTGAGCAGATCGTCGTAGTGAGCCGCCATTTCCCGAAGCTCTGGTGCGGCGAGTCGCAGTTCCTCGTCCCATGTTGTGGGTGGCCGCGACCCTCGCTGACCGATCACTGTGGCGCTGACCGAAAGTCGCTTCTCGAGCACTTTCGCGAGTAGCGGGGTCGCGGCCATTGCACGGTCGTTGTGGTCGCCGACTCGTCCGGCAAAGTGCGTTAGTGCGACGGTCACAGCGTCTCCTCGAACGAATGCGGATTGGGATCGACTCAACCGTAGATAGCAGCGATGTGGTCCTGCAATCGACGCTGTGCCGACAATGTGCGGCTATTTCGAGCAGAATGATGTGTCCGGTTAGGCTTTCTGCATGATCGATGATCTCGACAGGCGGCTTCTTTCACTCCTGAGGGCTCAGGCCAGAACGCCGGTGGCTGTGCTGGCCCGCGAGCTCGGGGTCAACCGGTCGACGGTGACAACGCGGATCGATGCGTTGACGCGGTCGGGGGTGATCGAATCGTTCACGATCCGGCTCAGCGACGAGGTCGACCGCGAT
Organism: Rhodococcus sovatensis; assembly: GCF_037327425.1. NCBI lineage: Bacteria > Bacillati > Actinomycetota > Actinomycetes > Mycobacteriales > Nocardiaceae > Rhodococcus > Rhodococcus sovatensis. The sequence goes on from NZ_CP147846.1 coordinate 792,304, forward strand.
GCGATTCGTGCGATCACGCTCGTTCTCAGTGATCCGCAGGCGGGTCAGGACATCGTCCGTGTGGTGCGGGGATTCCCGGAGGTGGAACGGCTGCATTCCACCCTTGGGGCATGGGATCTGGTGGTGCAGCTCAGGGCACCGTCGATGGCGGAATTCGATGCGGCCTTGGAGCGGATACGCGCCATTCCTGGTGTCCGCGATACGCAGACCAGCCTGCTCATGAACTCGCTCACCGGGCATTGAGAGAGCGATTCGACCTGAACCTGTCCATCGGCGGCGGGCGAACTGGGCCAGATCTCGTCAGTCCAACGGAACCAACTGGGGTCCGTCGGCGTCTAACCTATTGATCGACGTGATCGAGGGGGTCCGATGCGTAAACGGGTGGCGACGCTTGTCGCCGTGGCGACGATGCTTGCAGGGTGCGGCGGCGGAGTCGAGGGAAGTCCGGTCGCGGCCGAGCGGTGGGATCCGTGCAGCATTACCCCCGAGGCCATCGAGGCGGCGGGATTGGATCCGTCGTACCGCAACGAGGGATGGGGTGAAGGACTAAGCGTCCCGGAATGGGCGAGATGCGAGTACATGCCACCAGGTCCGAGACCGGCCTATGCGCTGACCGCGATGTCGTCTATCGATCACACGATCGGCGAGGCTCGGGCGAAGTCGGCGAATCGCGAGGGTCGCGATCTTGTGGTGGGTGGGCGTGATGCGTACATGTACAAGACCGAGTTCGGTCCCGCAATCAGGGACTGCAACATCGCGCTCGACGTACCGCCGGGAGTCGTGGTGTTCACAGTGCTCTACCAGGAAGACGATGGCGCGGATGCATGCGAAATAGGGCTCGAACACGTCCATGATCTGGAAAGTGCGGTTCCGGCCGCACCCAAGTAGGAGGTCTCAATGGGAAAGCCGGACGAACCAGCGACCTACTGGCAGGCGCTCGCGGTGGCCGCCGATCAAGGGCAGTTGTACCTGAATCCCGAAGCGGCGCGGGCTTGCAGCGCGGCTTGCGACGAGTACATCCAGAAGCTGGAAGAGCATCAGCGTAGAGCGAGTAGTTTGACCCATGTCAGTGGATGGGGTGACTTCGATTCAGGCAAGGATCTGGAGAGGATCTTTTCGGAGAAAGCGGCTGGCGGTGCGAACAACATGGTCGGCGTCCTCCAGAGCCATATCGACGTCGTCGAGGAAATGAAGGTGGTCTTCGGCAAGTTCTTCGCTGCGACGGAAGCCGCTGACGACGCCAATGCTTCTGACCTACAGTCCCAGGGGCCGAAGTAGCGGAAGCCGCAACGCCGCTTCGTCGTTGAAATGGTGGCGCAGCAGTGCTCGACGTCATCTGTTGGTTTGCAGGACGTTCGAGTTCCGAATCTTGCGCAGTCAGCCGTCCCTGATTCATACGACGTGTAACCGCGAACGACTCGGCTGTGGTGAGCACACTCTATTGACCGGTTCTCACGATGCAGAAGGCAACGTTCGGCTCGGCTGACCGCGAACGTCGCTGGGGCGCAGGCTCATCTGATCGAGGGAGAGGGGCATATTTCCCTCATGCAGAAGGCCCCTGCGATTCTCGCGGACCTCCGTCGGCTCGGCGGTCTGGACTGACAACTCAGGCGATGTGTGGGCGGTTCCGAAAGAGCAGCGGACGGAAGACAGTGGCCGCAAATACCATGAACACAACTGCGACGACGGTCAGCACGACGACTTGACCGACCGAGGCGGCCGGATCCGAACGGGCCACCATGACCGCAGCCATCGCCGCCACGGACGGCGGAACCAGTGCGAACCAACCGAGCACTGCATAGAGCGCTTTCTGGGCAAACCGTGTTCCGCGAAAGAGCGCGATCGCAGTGACGATGGTCGCTGGAACCACGAGACCCAGGTCGAGCAGCACAATTGACCAGAAGAATGTGCGCGCATCCGCGAATTCGGCCGGCATCGCACCGCCGAAGATGGGGCCGAGGTATCGCGACAGTATGAACGCTGCCAGCGCAAGCAGGACTAAGCCTGAATTCACCGATGGGCTGAGTGTGTGACCGTGAATCTTGTTGTGCGGGGTCGGCTCGGGTGTGGACATGGTCGGGTGCCCGATCTCGGGTGTCGGGTTGTTCCACTGGGTCTTTCGCATTGCGGGCGGGTATGGACTGCTCGGTTAGGGAAGAATGTGGGCGTTTCGCCCGAACATGCTGTCGAACATTGCCTTCCAGCTCGTTTCCCAGGCCCACTTCTCCGGTAGGTGCAGGGTGAGTCTGCGCGCGGAGTAGGCGATCCGGGCGGGCACCGAAATCAATGTGCGCCTGATGGTCCCGGTCGTGGCTTTCGCGAGTGTCGGTTCGCCGGTCAGGGTGGCGGCGGCGCGGGTGAGGTTGAACGCCATCACCGCGCAGACCAGCCAGGCCGCGTTCGCGCAGAACTTCCCCGACGGCATGTGGGCGAGGGCTGAGTTCTTCAGGTCGGCATGGACCTGTTCGATGATCGCGTGGCGGCGATGGGTTCGGTCGGCGGCGACGGTGTCGAGGTCGGCGCGGTCGGTGGTGGTGAAGAACGCGTGGAAACGCCACACGTCGAACAACTCGCCCTGACCTTGGTCTTTCTTCGGGCGCAGGTCCGGGATGCGGCGCACGATCAGTCGGCCGGGAACGTGATGGGATTTCTTCTGCGACGCGAACGCGGTGAACGGAATCTCCGCTACCTCGGCCACCGAAATCCATTGCTGGGTGCCGGTGTCGTAGATCGAGTTGGTGTAGCGGATCGGTGTCCACGCGTCATCGGCGATCGAGCTGATCGCGGTCTTGATCACCGAGTTCAATCCGGTGGTGATCGAGACATCCGCACCGCCGCGCAGCGCGGCACCGATGCTGGGATATCCGAAATACGCCGAGTCCGCCCGCAACAACGGCTTCGGCGATGCGCCCACGGTGTCGGTGTCTGTGTTGGTTTTCGAGACTGCGTCGCGGAGTCGGTCGACGGTGGTGAGGGTGTCGGCGATCATGCGTGCGGCACCACGGGAGGATCCGCAGGCGCCTTTGCGGAGGCGTTGGGCGGTGATGACCGGCGCGGTCGTGCTGGTGGTGACGGTGGTGATCACCGAGTTCAGGCCTCGGACGCCGGAGTAACCGTAGCCGGATCCTTGTTTGCTGTGGCCGTGGACTTCGATGATGGAGTCGTCGATGTCGATCATCACCGGTTCGGTATCGATACCGGCCAGCAGCGGTGTGCGTTCTGTCAGTGCCAGCAGTAGCCGGGAGGCGACGGCGTCGAGCTGGCGGACGTGACCGAACCGGAACTGCCGCAGAAACGATCCCAGGGTCGAGGGCGCGTAGGGCCGCTCGAACAGAATGTGCATCGCGCCGTGCCGCAGGATCGCCATGTCGGAGATACTGTCCGCACCCGCGACCATGCCCGCGACCAGGGATCCGATCTTGCGGCCTGCGTTGGATCCCGTGTCTCCCGGAACCGACAGATGGTCATCGGCGAGCGTGAGCAGGCCTGATCGCTGCGCCAACGCCATCACCGGCACCAATCCGGCCGCGGATACCAAGTTGGGGTCGTCGAAGGATGCGGCAGCGACGGGTCGGGTGTGGGATAGTTGCATCTGCGAGATGCCCTTCGTCGTGGTTGAAATGTTCCCTAGACAAGAACAATTCTCTCACTACGGCAGGGCATTTCGTGTTTACAGCGTGCGGCCGACCGTCGCTGACTCGGTGCATCCAGGCTAAGCCGTTGATGCGTTGTCTGGTCGGCGTCGTGTCCGGCATCGGAGCGGCGTCGGTGATCGTCCAGGCCCAGACGGCGAGAACGGCACTCAATGCGAAAACGCCGAGGTCGAACAACACAACCGCGTTGAACGTCGCATACTCCGGGCCGAGCACGTACTGAACGAACATGTACGCGGTGTAGGCAGCTGGTCCGAAAGCCATTGGGCCAGCGGCGCGGTGACCGCGCAACGCCAGCACTCCGGCGGCAATGCTCAACGGGGTGACCAGGATGAGGGTGACGATCTCCAAGCCGATCAGCTGGTTCTGCAGGGTGATCGAGATCGGATAGTCGAAGACTTCGATGCCGAGTGGTCCGAGGGACGAATTCGATACCAGCAGAAAGGCCAGGGCAAACATGCCGGTCCCGAATACGGTGTGCACAGTCGTCGGCGATTGATCCTCTGGTTTACCAAGCATTTTGGGCATCACTGCAGGCCGCGTTGTTCCGAACTACCGGTGTGGTCGGCCGTTCGAGTCCACCAGATCACTGCGACCCCGGTCACGAGGTAGATCGCCTGTAGGAAGTGAAACGCGCGAATGGATGCGATCTCGGCAACTATCCACACGATCATGATCACCCCGGACAGAATGCTGGCCAGCTGCCAGCCCGCAATCCGTTTGATCATCGCCGACGCCGCGAACAGAGAGCTCCCTCCCACGATCGCGAGCAGAATCACGCCGGGGAAGTAGAGACTGCTGAAGTCTGTGTGCTCGACCCACGTGGGTTGTTCGGGGATCAAGGCGGTCATCAGCGCAATTCCTCCGCCGACCGCTGATACCCCATTGAAAAGTAGCAATCCGAGAACGAATTTGCTGACTTTGTTCATGCCCGCAGCCTATGCCCGGCACACGTGAATTGTTGGGCTCCCGACTTCCGCAACGCCGCCAACTCCCCGACGATTGAGTCGACATCGTCCCAACGATGACCAGCTGCGGAGGAATCTCGAGAGAGGTCCCGAGATCAACGCACCACGCTCCCGCATCGCTTGACCACCCGCAGCGCCTCGGGGTGTCGCGTGTGAGATCCCACGGATTACCGCGAATCGTATGTCGACGGCGTTCTCTCGCTCTCGATACAGCCAAAGCGAACATGTCGGTATCCCGAGGTACTGTCCGTCGAAACAAGAAATCTAGGGTCGGGGGTCTTCAGATGTCGTCGGTGTGGGTGTCCTTAGCTGTCATGACTGTTTTGATCGTTTTAGCGCTGTGGAGACGCTCCGTCTTGGTCCGCCCGCACTACGGATCGGACCAACTGCACGAGCTCGCATGTGCAGTATTGATCGACCTTCGCGAGGGTGCTCCCCGCCCGGAGTTCCCACAATTCGTCGAGCAATATTTCCGCAGGATCGGGGTGGGCATCGACGCGGGCAATCAATTGCTTGAATACATGATGAAGCAGGGGTGGGTTGTGTTGTACGGATGGTCGATGGGCCGACGAATACTCGGGCAGCATCCTCGAGTCGCACTTACACAGAACGGATGGGAACGCTCGGTTCAGCAGCTTCCGACGATTCGGGTCGAGGGTAGCTCTCGCACAGTGATCAATACTGGGGCCGGCAACCTCTATTCGTCGGGTCGCGACATTACGGTCGCCAACGAAGGTCTGACCGCATCCGACATGGAGGACTTGGCCTTCTCAGTCCGAATCGACATGGTGGGGTTGGATCCGGAGTCCAAGGATGCGGCTGCACGAATAGCCGAGGTGTTTGAGCAGGCTTCTCAGTCCGACGAAGTGTCAAGCGGGCGAATCCAGGCGTCGTTGGCTTGGCTCAAAAACAGGGTAGGCGAGGCATCGAGCCAGCTGACTGCGCGAGCAATCTGGGAATCGACAGCCGCCGTTATGCGGAGCAAAGGTTTGATATGACACCGTAGGACGTACCGGCAGGTCGTTGGTGCACACAATGCTCCGACGGGCCGAAGTGGTCGAACGTGTCACGGTCCCGCTGTCTGCGGGTCTGCTGACTGACACGGCAACGTACTTCGCGAGCCTCGACGAGTACAGGAAGGGCGATGTCGAGCCGATAATCCGGCGGCTGAATGCTGCGACGTTCGCTGCAGTGTCCAATGGCCGCATGCTGGTCGACGACCTGGCTTCTGCGAGGGAACGTTTCATCGACAGCACCGTTGCACGCCGGGAATCCGTCGTGTGGCGACTTGTCGATGCGTTGGTGGCTAACCGGTCATCGACAATGCGTTCGTGCAGAGAACATTCGGTGTCAGCGACATGTCTGCGCAACGAGCAATCGATCGACTCGTCGACGCCGGTGTTCTGCATCAGACGTCCAAGGGGCGACGAAACCGCGTATGGCAAGCCGGCGAGATGCTCGATGCGCTCGATCGGTTCGCCGAACGCACCCGTCGGGCCCGGAGGTAGTGGGACTCGAACGTTCGGGGGACCTCGCACACGGGTGGCGGAGACACGGTCAGTCGCTACAGCAGTGACCGACCCTCTCGGGCTCCAGCGCCGGGTCGAGCATTCGATTGCCAACGAAGCCCTCGGTTTCGGTGCAGGATGACGCGGCTGACCGGCAGGCATGACCGGCCAGCCCTCGGTATCCACGCCGTCGAGTACAGGGTCCGGTTCGAGTAGCCGTCGGCCGTCCACGCGTCCAGGCTCAACGCCGGCTGCATGCTCGTAACGTCACAGTGTCTCCTCGTTCGGCAGTTTGGCTCCGGCCTGAAGTCTTCGGGCTTCTCAGTCGAAGACGAACTGCGGTTCTGACTCCGATCGAATGTGGACCTGCCCCCAGTCACCTTCGGCGATGTAAAGGCCTTGCTCGAATACGAGTGAGTCGATGTTGCCCAAGTCGACTTCGCCTGTTGCGTCGGTGTATTGCTGGGTGGACCGATTTATCCATGTGATGTCGGTGACGTGTTCGAACACCAGTTTCCCACGCGCGTAGCAGTATTGCTCATCGGGTTTCGGTGGCGCGTAGCGCGCGCTGTCAGGAGTCAAAACCGCATCGAGCGCGAACGTGAACTTCCGGGGCGCCTCGGATATGGATAGGACATAGCTGTCCTCCAGATATACGCCTGCAAGCCCCCGCAGCTGCGAGTAGTCGTTGTTCACGGTAGGTCCCATTCGATCGGGGTGTGGTTACCAGGGCTTCTTCGGGCTACTTCGTTGCCGAAGGGGTCAATCCGTTGACCGTCGGCGTTTCTGATTTCGACGTGCGGTCCCGCGCTTCCTGGTGCCCTGTCTGAGCCGCTCTTGATTGTCAACCGTGTCACTCCGTTTTCGTCGATGTACTTCGGCGGCCCATTGGCCGTTTGTATCTTGGTCCAACCCTCCGAACGTGCATACTCGTCCAGTTCTGAAGCCTTCGGCTTGTTTCCGTGTGCAAACAGCTCGTCGATGTTCCGTTTTGATGGTGACCGACGTGCGGCGTCGACAACCTTCTTGCCGATCGATTTGATGCGAATCAGTACTCGTTGGATCACCGCCAGATCTGCGCCGACCCTCACACCTCTGCCGATATTCTTCGAAATGGTCCAGGCCGCAACTCCGTCACGTATCAGCGTTCCGAACTTCTTGATGGTTGCTGCGGATTTCGCGGTTCCGACAACTGCCGACGCACCGAAGCTGACGAATGCCGCGGCGATCGATATGGCTGCAGTGATCGCAAGTTCTTCCGCGAGATCAACCAGTAGCCCATACAGCTGAGATCGAAGCTCATCGATGTTCGCGGCGTACTCGTCGCAGGAGTCGGCAAGTTCGGCAGCCGCGAACTGTATGGCTTGGATGCTTGTTCGGAGGTCATCCAAGTCATCGAGAATCAGATCGGTTTCTGCCGATTCGATGTCGAAGAACAGGTTCTCTGCTGAGCGGAAGCAACCGAAAACGTCCTCGATCCCCGCGCTCACACTCAGATCCCGCCATACCGCACCAGCTCGCCGAAGCTTGTCGGTGTCGCCGTCGGGTACCGGGATTCCCACAGCGTTCGCGATACCGAGTGCCTCGTCCTCCAGCCCTACGCCTGTCCCGCCGGCTGATTCTTGCAATACCACAGAGCAACCCGGCACGACCGCAGGCAGAGCTGGCGGTGTGGGAGGAACCGTCGACGACCCGTTGGCCGAGCTCTCCGCCAGAGCGTGATTGTGCCCGACCTGGTTCAGGACGGCGCAGTAGTTCTCCAACGCGCGAACAACGTCATCGAGGCCGGCCAACAGGGTCGATGCACGTTCGTCGTAGGTCGAGGCCCACTCTCGTGCAGTGTCGTGCGACCCGGCCATTCCGCCTGTTGTAGACAGCGCTGAAGTCGATTCGGTCGCAACCTCATAGGTGATTACTGCTGCTTCGTTGCAATGGGTAGCGGCTGAGTACAGCGCCGCCGGCGACGCAGATTGCCTGGTCAAGGTCTGCCTTGAAGTAGCATGCTCGAGTTGCCCTCGAATGCTGCAGAATACGTTTCGCACGCTGATTTCGTGGACGCCGCCAGTGCGGAAATATCGGTGGCCAGGGTCTCTGCGGAACGAACCCACTCGCGGTAGGCGACCTGAAACGCGTCCGCCGCTGGCCCCGTCCACACCGTCGGAAGACTCGTCGCTGAGGCGTCGGCGGCGAGCAGACATTGTCGGACGAAGAACGCGAAATCGTCTATCCTGCGCGTCAAGGCTTGGAGTTCGTCGAGATCGACGGTGTAGTCGTGGTCCATGGCTAGTCCAAGTTCAGGTGTCGGATCGACGTGGTGTTTGCCGACTCCGTGGATTGGTAGTCCGAACCTGACAGACTCAGCCCGTTGATCAGCTCTTCCAGTTGACGGACTACGAGCACACCGCCGTCATGAAGTGCTGACCATCGCGATTGGTGGTCGTTCGCCGCAGCTCCCAACCAGTGATCGCCGATAGTCTTTTCGACGTCCGTCGACATAGCTGTCAAGCCCTGCTGAAGTTCGTCCGCGATAGAAGTTAGCGCATGTGCCACGTTCGACAGGGCCGCTGGATCTACGTCCATGATGAGTAAACCTTCGATACTGGGCAGCGGCCTGGTCGGTCCGCCAAGGGCGGACGAAGAACTGCGCGTACGGATTCCCTGGCAAACATCTCGACAGAATTCAAAATGGACCCCCCGGTCTCGACTCGTCCAGCAATCTACACGAGGTCGTCGCAGACCGGATCTGCACGCTTGCGCCGTTGAGCGCACCCCGGTGGAGTCTTTGACTAGCACAACCGGAGTCGGCATGAGGCACGCTCAAGGACAAGCCCCAGCTACGGCTGAGATAACAATCGGAACCGATGAGAGCCCCGATGCGTCTAACCTATCGACTGGCTCTGGAGGAGGGGATTAGTGCGGATACGGGTGGCGATGCTTGTCGCTGTGGCAGCTCTGCTCGCCGGATGCGGTGACGGTGTCGAGGGGAGTCCGGTCGCGGCTGAGCGGTGGGATCCGTGCAGCATCACCCCAGATGCCATCGCGGCGACTGGACTGGACCCGTCCTACCGAATGGAAGGCTGGGGTGAGGGAGTAACGGTCCCAGACTGGGGACGATGCGTGTTCCGGCCGCCGGGCGTCGAGTCTGCGTATGGGTTGAGTGTGATGTCCTCTGTCGACCACACGATCGCTGAAGCTCGCGCAAACTCATCCAACCGTGACGGCCGTGACTTGGAGGTGGGCGGGCGTGATGCATTCATCTACAAGACGGAGGACGGCGCCGCTATCAGGGACTGCAAGATTGCCGTCGACGTACCGCCGGGTGTCGTGGTGTTCACGGCGCTCTACGACAAAGACGATGGGGTAGATCCCTGCGAAGTTGTATTGAAACATGTCAATGATCTGGAAGGTGCGGTCCCTGCCGCGCCCAGGTAGGAGGTCTCGATGACTAGTCCAGTCGAACCATCGACATATTGGCAGGCGCTCGCAGTGGCTGCGGACCACGGCAATCTGTATCTCAATCCCGAGGCGGCAAAGGCGTGTACTAGCGCTTGCGACAATTACATTCTGAAGTTGAAAGAGCATCAGCAGTCCGCAAGGGATCTGGCCAACATCAGCGGTTGGGGTGACTTCGATTCGGGCAAGGCACTACAGCGAATCTTCTCGGAGAAGGCGGCCGGCGGCGCAAACAACATGGTCGACGTCCTCCAGAGCCACATCGACGTCGTCGAGGAGATGAAGGTCGTCTTCGGTAAATTCTTCTCCGCAACCGAGGCCGCTGACGACACCAACGCCGCCGACCTCCAGTCCCACGGGCCGAAGTAGCGTCCGACCGACAACCCGCCAGCGCTACCCGATCCCCAACACCCCCGCCAACTCGGCGACAAACAGGTCGACCTCCTCCCCACCTATGACCAGCGGCGGACGAATCTTGAGCGTGTTCCCGAAACACCCGGTAGCCGAGATCAACACTCCACGCTCCCGCATCGCGTTGACCACCCGCAGCGCCTCGGCTGGATTCGGTTCCCCACCAGGCCCGACGAACTCGACCCCCACGAACAACCCCGCTCCCCGGACGTCACCGATCGACTCGACCTCCGAAGCGACCCCTCGCAACCCCGCGACCAACCGGGCGCCCATCGCCGAGGAATTGGTCACCAGCTCCTCGTCTCGGATCACGTCGAGTACCGCCTGTGCGGCCGCGATCGTTACCGGATTCCCACCGAAGGTGTTGAAATAGCGTAAATCCCGACCGAACTGCTCGGCCAGCGAACCCTGCATCATCAATCCCGCAATGGGCATCCCGTTGCCCATCGGCTTGCCCATCGTCACGATATCCGGCAGCAACCCGTGCCGTTCGAAGCCCCACATCGACGACCCGAGCCGACCGAACCCCGGCTGCACCTCATCGGCTATCAACAGCCCGCCGGCAGCGTGAACAGCGTCGTCAGCCGGCTTCAAGAACGGCGTCGGCTCCGGCAACACTCCGTCGGAGGCGAAGATCGAGTCGATCAACAATGTCGCGAAGCCGATTCCCGATGCCTGAAGGTCATCGATCTGCGTCTGCACATGCTCGGCGAACCACGTCCCCAGATCCCCATCCACGCGGTAGGCATCCGGGGCCGGGACCGTTCGCACCCAGGGCGCATTGCGCACGGACGCCGGACCCATCGACGGTGAACACGCCGCCACATCCACCGTCCCACCGTGATAGGCGCTTTCGGTGACGATGACACCTTGCCGTCCGGTCGCGTGCCGTGCGATACGAAGAGCCAGATCGTTCGCCTCCGACCCCGTGCACGTGAACATGGCCGTCGTCAGCTCGTCGGGGAACGTCGCGATCAGGTCCTCCGCGTAGCCGATCACCGCATCATGCAGATACCGCGTATGCGTGTTGATCAGCGACATCTGCCGACTCACGGCCTCCACCACCCGCGGATGACAATGCCCCACGCTCGCGACGTTGTTGTACATGTCCAGGTAGCGGGTGCCTTTGGTGTCGTAGACGTACACGCCGTCACCGCGCACCAGCTCGAGCGGCTTCTCGTACATCAGGTGATACGCAGGCCCGAGAACTCGACGACGTCGGTCGATCAATTCACGAGTGCGGGGATCCAAGGAAGCAGAAGACCCGTCGAATCCGTTGACGTTCAACGCCCCTACTCGATCGAGAATAGCCACCTCACAATCCCTGAAGCCAGAATGCCCACCGCGGATCGGCCATCTTCAGCCGCGCCCGAGCGAGCTTCCACGCACCGTACTTGTGATAGTCGAAATCCCATGCCGTACTGAGCTTGTGGTTCATGCAGCCCCACAGACCCCATTTGACGTCGGCGAGCGCACTGCATACCTGCACCCGGGAGATCATCGACCACTCCGCTTTGCCGTAGAACTCTTCGATCAGCTCCATCGTCTGCTGCTCGCCGTAGAACATCTCGGTCACCATCACCGCAAGCTCGTACGCCCGATCGTTGTTCGACGCGAACTCGTAGTCCACCAACTTCATCGGCTTGCCCGGTGCGACGAGAATGTTGCCGGGCATCGGATCGTTATGGCACGCAACCAGATCCAAACCGGACGCGAGCATCGCGTGCTTTGCCTGGCCGTATTCGGCGAGGATCACATCGGCATCGCGGGGGAGTCGCACACCCAGCTCGTTGACCTGGTCGAGGTGCTCGTCGATCATGTCGAAGATCGTCTTGGTGACGCTGAGCTTGTCCCCGGAATGCAGCACCCGATACAGGTCGATGATGCCCAACGGAATCTCCGGACGTTTCAAATCGCCGTTGGTGCAGGCGCGATACTCCTCGAGAAATTCGATCACCTCCACACCCGTCACTGGGTCGAAGAGAACCACCTCCGGCCCGATGTCGAGAGCACCCGCCCGTCGAGCAGCTTCGTTGGCCAGCGAGCGGTCGATGAACGACTCCGACCCTGCACCAGGCAGCTTCATGAAGTAGCGCTTCGGTTTCCCGTCGACGGTGATGCGCCAGTTGCTGTTCATCAACCCGCCGGGCACTGGGGTATAGGTGATGTTCAGACCCTCCCACTCCGCGACAGCGGCGAGCGCCTTCTCCACTTGCCGCTCGGGTTCGGTACGGGCAGATCCCACTGCGATCTCGTTCATGTCCACCTCAGATGTTCCGTACTCGGTCGTCGAAATGCGGGTCGCGCAGTCCAGCGCGTGCCCGCAGGAACTGCCAGTCGGAGAACTTCGAATACTCGTGCGTCCCCGGCTTCACTGCATCGCAGTACAGTCCGATCAGCGCCCAGCGCAACGAGTCCGCAATGCCGTAGATCCGCGCCCGATCGAACAGGGCACTGTCGAACGACCCCCACGCCATCTCGAACACCTCACGCGCATCGGAATCGAACGGCCGAATCTCCGCGAGCAGTGCTCCGATGTCCTGGAGAGGATCCATCAGCGCCGCGACATCCCAATCGACGAGCCGAATGCTGCCGTCATCGAGCACCAGAACGTTGGAGGCGTTGCCATCACCGTGGCAGGGGACGACGTCGTAGCCGGCCGACTCGATGCGGGCCTGCGCAGGCCCGAGTGTGCGCAACATCCAGTCGAAGTCGGCGGGCAATGCGCCGCCGACCTTCTCGACCAGATTCCGAGCATGCGCGAGGTCGTCGAACACCGAAGCCCGACGCGCAACCCCGTCCACACCATGCACCGACGCCCGCAGTGCCACCAGCTTCTCGACGTTGGCATCCTCGTCGAACAGATCCAGCGTCGCGGTATGGCACATGCCGGTGAAGTCCTCCATGACCAGCACACCGGAGTCGGAGTCGGAGATGAAGATCTTCGGTCCGATGCCTGTGTCACCAGCGGCCGTGGCAGCCGCGAATGCACCCTCGATGTCGACGTAGTCGCGTGCGTGCGGTTCCATGACCTTGACGAATGCGGCTGACCCGGCGGAAGCGTCGGCGACCGAAGCCCTGGCCGAATAGCGCTCCGAGTCGGCGCCCCACCAGCTCGGGCTTGCCATCGTCGTGCCGGGATCCAACGTCAGTTCGGCGGATGCCCACACGCCCAACTCGCTCAATGTCTGCCGTACGGTCATCCGAGTGCTCCGATCTTGTCCGCGGCCACAGCTGTCGGCCAGTTCATCTCGATCTCCCGTGCACCTTCGAGCCACTTCGTCAGCCGCAGCACCGCCTGGTCTGCGAACCGCGGACCGGCGACCTGAATCCCGACGGGCATGTGCTCGCTGAATCCGAAGCACAACGCCGACGCAGGCTGAGCCGTCTGGTTGAACCACGCCGTGAAACTGCAGTGACCGAGCGGCTGCACCGGATCGAGCCCGACCTCATCGGCAGCGAACCCGACAGTGGGAATGACCGGACTGATCACGAAATCGAACTCGCTCGTCCTTGCCCGCACGATCTCCTGCGATCGCATTACCGCCTCGGTATCCCGCGAGAACTGAGCCGCAGAGTGATTCGCCGCCTCCGAAGCCCAATCTGCGACAGCAGGTAGAACCTGCGACCGGCGATCCTCGGGAATGGACTCCCACTCGGTCCGAGCACGCACCTGGAACAGTCGATCGAGCGCCGGGTACGGATCCTCACGGAAGATCGGTGGCATCGTGGTGACCAGGGCACCCGCTGCCATCAGTTCCGCTGCTGCAGAATGGACCACGCGCAGCACTTCGTCGGAAATGGTTGTGCCGTAGCCCATGTCGAGCATGACGCCGATGCGAAGTCCGGCAGGGTCGAGGGCCGCGTGAATGCCGGCGGTGTCCTCGGGCGGCAGGCTCCAGGTGTCCCGTGGATCGGGCCGGCTGATGACGCGGTAGAGGTCGATCAGATCGCCGATGCTACGCGCCATCGGCCCGGCGGATCGCATGGTCGACGGCGCAGTGTGTGGGATGCGTCCCTGCGTCGGCTTGAGCGCAACGAGCCCGCAGTGCCCGGCGGGAAGCCGTACCGATCCGGCGATATCCGAACCGACAGAACCGAAACCGATGCCCGACGCCAGAGACGCTCCCGCACCTGCGCTCGACCCGCCGGTATTGCGGGAGAGGTCCCAGGGGTTGCGGGTGATTCCGTAGAGGGAGCTGACGCCGGCGGCCATCATGCCCATGTCGGGCATTGTCGTCTTGCCTACGATGACGGCGCCCGCTTCTTTCAATCGTGCGGCCGGGGGAGCGTCGACGGTGGACATGGGCAGGTTCGCGTTCGCGGCGACACCGTGCCGCCAGGGCATCCCGATCGCATGCACACTGTCCTTGATCGTCACCGGGATACCGTCGAGGTCGCCGCGGGATCGTCCCGAGATGAGGCGGTCCGTCGCTGCCTGTGCGGCAGCACGAGCACCCGGTTCGTCCACGTAGGCAAGCGCATTGATCACCGGATCGGTTGCCGCGACGTGTTCGAGGGTCGCGTCCAACACGTCGAGCGGGCTGGTCTCGCCAGTCCGGAACGCTTCGCGTATCGCTGCGAGAGGCTGGGTGAGAAGGGGGTTCATCGAGCGCCTTTCATGCCGATACCGCGGATGCCACCGGGACCACAGGAGTGCCGACCAGCCAGCCGCCGTCCACAGCGATGATTTCGCCGCAGATGTGGTTGGACAACTGTGACGACAGGAACAGCACCGTATCCGCAATCTGTTGCGGATCAGCCCATTTGCCGTTCGGGGTCTGTGCTTCCAACGCGCCACGGATAGACGCGTCGTAGATCGCGGTCATGTCGGTTTCGACGAAGCCCGGCGCGACACCGTTGACGTTGATGCCCAGGGGTGCGTAGTCGATGCCGACCTGGCGGGTGAAGTTGACCATCGCACCCTTCGCCGCGCAGTAGCCGGCAAAGCCGGGGTTCGCACGCAACCCGCTGATCGACGCCACATTCACCACCTTGCCGCCCTTGCCGGCGTCGACCATGTGCCGTATCGCCGCCCGCGTGCAGAAGAACGTCCCATCGACGTTCACCGCGAAGATCGACCGCCACGCCTCGTCGCTCGTCTCGAGTACCGTTCCGGCGCTGAGCACCCCGGCGTTGTTGACGAGAATATCGATGCCGAACCGGGTTGCAACATCACCGAACACAGCGTCGACCTGCTGGGAATCGGCGATGTCCAGCAATACGGATTCGGCGATACCCCCTGCTGCAGTGATGACGTCCGAGGTCGACGCACCGTCTGTGCGGAGCGCATCGCTGCGATCGGCGATCACCACGCGCGCGCCCGCCGCAGCCAACGTGGTGGCCACAGCTCGCCCGATGCCTCGGGAGCCGCCGGTGACCACTGCGGTCTTGCCGGTCAAGTCGATCATCTCTGCCTGCTTCCTGCGCTCGTCAGTTCGGTAGCCTTTGCGACGCCGATGTCGCCTCGGACCATGCGGGCGACGGTCTCGGTCAGCATCGTGACGCCATCGAGTAGGTCGCTGTCGCGCGTGAGTTCCTTTTCGCTGTGCGAGATGCCGTCGACGCTGGGAACGAACAGCATGACCGTCGGGACGATGTCTTTCAGGTTGACCGAGTCGTGGCCGGCCATCGTGAGCATCCGCCGATACGACAGGCCCAGGTCTTTCGCGGCTTCTTCGGCGAGTTCGACGCCCTCGCTCTGGTAGCTGGTGGACGGCCGTAGTGCGGAGGAGTCGATGCTGACGTGGACTTCTGTTTCCTGAGCGATGGCCGCGAGCAGCATGTCGTGGGCCTGCTCGAGCACGTCGGGATCGGAGGATCTGACGTCGATGGCCATGGTGACCTTCGACGGCACGACGATGGGAGAGTTGGGCTCGACATCGAATTGCCCGACCGACGCCAGCAGCAGACCGTCGGGGAACTGCGTGGTGAGTTCCCGTGCAGCGAGAACGATCTTGCTGGCGCCGACCAACGCGTCATGTCGCAGTGCCATGTGTGTTGCGCCGGTGTGCGACTGCTCGCCGTGCACGGTGATCGAGTACTTTCGTGCAGCCCAGTTGGCGGTCACGATCCCGATGGTCGTGCCCTCCTGCTCGAGGATCGGACCCTGTTCGATGTGGATCTCGGTGTAGGAGACGGCGTCGAGCTGTTGGTCTTCGCCGTGGAAGCCGATATCGGACAGAGCATCTCGGACTGTGATGCCACCGCGGTCGGTGACCTTCAGGATGTCGTCGGCGTCGAACTTACCGATGAAGACCCCGCTCCCCATGAGACTGGGCGAGAAGCGGGAACCTTCTTCGTTGAACCAGTTGACCACCGCGAGGTTGAACTGCGGAGTCACAGAGCCACGTTCGACGCATTCGATGACCTGATACGCGGCGTGGGCCGCGGCGAGTACACCGTAGGCACCGTCGTACTTGCCGGCCGTCGGTTGACTGTCGAGATGCGATCCGACGAGCACGTAGGGAGCACCGGGTACGAACTCGATGCTGCCATACATGTTTCCGACAGCGTCGACGGTGGTGGTGAGGCCGTTCCGGTCGAACCAGTCGGCGAGGAACCACCTGGCTCGACCGTCGTCCGCAGTCGCTGCCTCGCGGTGCACGCCACCATTGGCGGTGGCACCGAACGAGGACAGTGTCGCGAAATCGTCCAAGAACGTCACGGTCAGATCTTTTCCGGGGCGGGGTTGGTGGCGAGTTCCTCGATCTGATCCTCGAAGGACAGGTCGACGGGTGCGATGCGGGTGGGACGCTTGCCGACCTCGAACATCTCGTTGACGCGTGCCTTCTCCTCGGCCGTGGTGCCGGTGGCCTTGGAGACGATGAGGAAGACGGCCAGGTTGACGGCCATGCCGACGACGCCGCCGGTGAGGCTGCCGAGTCCGGCGATGTCGTCCGGGTAGATCGCGGTGAGGACGAGTGCGGTGACGAAGCCGGAGACCATGCCGGCGACTGCTCCCTTACCGTTGCCGCCGCGCCAGAAGACACCGAGGAACAGGGGGATGGCGAGCTGCACGACGCCTTGATATGAGATCTGCGCGAGGAGCTGGAGTCGCGTCATGTTGAAGGTGGCGTAGGCGACGATGGCCGCGGCCGCCATGAACGCGAGCATGCTGCCTTTGGCCACTTTGGTGAGCTGGCTGTCGGTGAGCTGACGCTTCTCGGAGTTGACGAGGTCGTTGGCGATCTGCAGGCCGCAGACCTGGACACTGCCGTCGATGTGGCCCATGGATGCGGCGAAGACCATGGTGGCGCCGAGTCCGAGGAGCCACGTTCCGCCGTAGCTCTCCATGATGGTGAACCAGCCGGTCTGTGGGGAATCGGCGACGGCAGGCATCACCGTGCTGGCGATTCCGACGAGCATGAGCAGGGAGTAGAAGACTCCGGAGATCAGGACGGTGCGGATGGTGCCGGACTTGACTGCGCGAACGCTCGACGCGGTGTAGATGCGCTGGAAGCTCGTCGGCCAGCAGAGCGATCCGACGACGCCGGTGAAGATGAGCGCGAAGAGGTAGAACGGTCCGTAGGAGTCGCCGTCGCCGGGGACGCGGAGGTACTGGTCGGCGACGTCGCCCAGAGTGCCGAAGCTGATCGGGCCACCGGCGATACCAGAGAGCAGGATCAGGCACAGTGCGGCGGAGAAGACGTAGGCGACGATGCCCTGGAACATGTCGGTCATGATCAGCCCGCGCATGCCCATCTTGACGGTCCAGTACTGACGGATCACGATGACGGCCAAGCCGACGAACAGGCAGGTGGTGACGGACCATGCTCCGGCACTGGCGATCTGGAAGACCTCACCGAGCGCCTGCATGCCGAGGACCACCCATGGGAACAGTGACACGATACCGATGACGCTGGCGACGACCTTGGTGCCGCGCGAGTTGAAGCGCAGGCCGAGCAGGTCGGGCTGTGAGCGAAGGTTGTACTTCGCACCCCAGCGCCATGCTCGGGTAGCCATGAAGTACATCATCGCGACGCCGAGACTGGAGTACGCGAGACCGTAGAGGCCGAACACTCCTGCGCCGCTGGCGAGTCCGAAGAACGCGATGAACACCGATCCGGGCCACCACGAGTTGACGTAGCTCATCGCGACGTACCAGGGACCGTAGCTGCGCCCGCCGACGGAATACTCGTCGAACGTGGGTGAGGACTTCTGTTGGGTGGTGTACAGAATGAAGATGACGATGGCGTAGAAGACGCCGAGCATTCCCAGCATGATCAACATGTCATTCTCCAGTCAGCGGGGTGGTAGCGGGGAGGAGGTCCTCGTCGAGTTCGCCGCGGATGTCCTCGACGATGTAGAGGCCCCAGAGAGTCAGTCCGAGAACGACTCCGTTGATAAGCCAGTACATGATGGCGAACGGAATACCGAGGATCTCGAAGCGAATTCCGCTGCTCCACATGTACAACGGAGGGAACAGTGCGACGAGCAGAGCGAGTGCGTAGATGCTGCCGAAGAACATCATGATGCTCTTCCGGCTCAGGCCGCGAATGTACTCTTTCATGTGCGTCATCCTTGGTTGACTATTTTGAGAACCGAGTCGTGTACTGTGCCGTTGGACGCAATACCGTTGCCGCCATCGAAGTCTCGTGCTCCGTCCAGCGTGGTGAACCTGCCGCCAGCCTCTTCGATGATGACCGGCATGGGAGCGAGATCGTAAGCCTGCGTGGTGTAGTCGACGATCGCCTCGGCCTGGCCGCACGCGACCATCATGTAGCCGTAGGCGTCGCCCCAGGTGCGTAGAACAGCGCCTGCGGCGTGCAGGTCGACGATGACGTCGGGGTGCCAATCCTCGAGCCACGTCGCCATGACGTAGGCGCCGTCGAGTTCTGTTCTGTCCGAGACGTGAACTTGGGTGCCGTTCTTCCAGCAGCCCTTCCCGCGCTCGGCGTGCATGAGCACGTCCGCATTGGGGATGTTGATGACGCCGAAGACGATGTCGTTGTCTTCCTGTAGCGCTATCAGGTTGGCGTACAACGGAACTCCGTGTACGAAGGACTTGGTGCCGTCGATGGGGTCGACGATCCAGCGATACTGCGAGGTGCCGATGGTTTCGTCGAACTCTTCGCCGAGAAAGCCGTCGTCGGGGAAGTGTTCGGATACTGCGTTTCTGATGTGTTGCTCGATCTCACGGTCCGCCTGCGTTACCGGGGAACCATCCTGTTTGTGCTCGACGGCGAGTGCCGACGTGTCGAACCAACGGCGGGCGATCTCTCCCGCCGAGCGGGCGAGCTCCACGCCGAGTGCGGCGCGAGCCGACCGGGAATCTTCCACAGTGGTGCACCTTTCGGTAGGAGTTCTTCTCTTGACGGGTAGAACGATGCGCGTAGACCATTTCTGGTTTTGTTCGTCGTGTGTGAACTGCGTGTAACGCGTGGCTCGGGTGAAACGTCATAGGACACCAACGGTGTTAATCGTGCGTAAATCTGCAGGTAGATGAACATTGAATGGGTTCTAAGGGGGTTAGGTTTGTCCTGTACTTGTAATCGGAGGTGGACCGTTGCTGATCATGGAACACACCCATGCCGCGCTACTCCGGCTGGTGGGCGAACTCGAACAGCGCTCGGTGGCCCGGCTCCCACCGGAGCGTGAGCTGGCCGAACGACTGGGAACCTCGCGTACCACCGTTCGCAAAGCCATGGACCTGCTCGAGCGTGACGGGGTGATCCGCCGCTTGAAGGGCAGGGCAGGCGGTGCGTACTTGACCTCGGTCGCGCCGGCATCACCGTCGCCGGAGAGCGCCAGATCGGTGTGCCAGAGCCGCAGATTGCTGCGCAGCCTCAACACCGTCAAGGGCGTGCCACAGATGTTGCACGAGCAAGGTTTTCGTGATGGGACCAAGGTGATCTCGGCTCGGATGGCCACGCCGTCGGAGAGTGCGGCCCGGGTGTTGGGCGACGGACCAGCTGTGTCGTTGCTGCGCCTGCGATTCGCCGACGGTGACACCCTGTCGCTGGAGCAGATGTACCTGAACGGCAGTCTCTGTGGGCGGGTGCTCGGGGCGCCGCTCAACTCGGTGTACGAGACGTTGCGCAACAAGTTGGGGATTTCCGTCTGCATGGCCGACGAGTCGATCGAACTGGCCACGCTCGGTTCCTCGGCAGGGGCGTTGCTCGGGCAACCCGAGGGCACGGCGGTGCTCAAGCTCGAGCGCATCGGATACGACCAAGAGGCCAGGCCCGTCGAGTATTCGGTGGATCTGTTCCGGGCGGATCGGACGAGGTTGAACGTGCGGACCAGCTCGTTGGTGAGCGCGTCGCTGACCTAGGCCGCGTGCCTCCTGGGGCCTCCGGCCGCGCGGGCTGCCGTGGGCCTCCGGCCCCAGTGGCACGGTTAAGTTTCCCCTGGTGCGCTTTTCCGTGCCACTAGAGCGTGTCTCTTAAATTGGGTCCGTTTTCGTTTTCATCGCCGGGCGGTGGTTGTGGTTGCGGGAGTGCAGAACTGCCGCGCACAGGACAACGCCCCCGAGGAATGTCATGGCGTACTTGTCATATCGAGTGGCCACACCACGCCACTGTTTGAGCCGCCCGAAGCCACGCTCGACGGTGTTGCGGTGCTTGTACATCGTCGGATCGAAACCCGGTGGACGACCACCGGCGGACCCCTTGTCGGCCCGTCGCTGCTTCTGGTCGCTGCGCTCGGGAATGGTGTGTTTGATCTTGCGGCGACGCAGTTCGGTGCGGGTACTGGGATGGGTGTACGCCTTGTCGGCGAGCAATCGGTAGTCCTGGTCCCCACCGGCAGCTCGGTGGGCATCGAGCAACGGCACCAACTGTGGATTGTCCCCGGCTTGCCCACCGGTCAGCAGCATCGTCACCGGCGAGCACGTCAGGTCGGTCAGTGCATGGATCTTCGTGGTGAATCCTCCGCGAGATCGACCCAACGCGTGGTCAGCGGGTTCGTCGACGGATTTCTTGTAATTCGACAAGGCCCCCTGTGAGAGTGTCGGCTCGCGCACCGGCCGCATGCTGATGCGCCCGGACGCTGGTCGAGTCGATCGAGAGCACCGCCCCGATATCGCCGTCGAGTTCTTCCGGGTCGAGACCGAACACCTCGGCCACCGCGGCAAGCATCTCGTCGTAGGTGCCATCGAAGGACCATCGGTGGTGGCGTTTCCACACCGTCTGCCACGGACCGAAGTCCTCCGGCAGATCTCGCCACGGACACCCGGTACGGAATCGGTATGCGATGCCCTCCAGAATTCGCCGGTGCTCGGCGAACCGCCGCCCACGTTTTCCCACGTCGGTGGGTATCACTGGCTCGACGATCTCCCAGAACTCGTCACTGATCACTCCCACGCGCGTCATCGAAATATCATCGCTGACAGCACCTCTCAAATTTGGGAGACACGCTCTAGTCCTGCGAACGGCCGACTGTGCGCGACGATGGGCACCGCTAATGTCCCAAGAATGTCCCGGAGAGTGCTCAGTGTCGTGGCAGCAGCGATGTTCGCTCTTGTCTCCTGCTCGTCCGAGCAGCCGGTGGAGGTTCCCGACTCGATCGTCGGGTTCGAGGGTCCGGCGACTTCCACTGCACCTGCCACTTCCGATCCTCCGACACAGCCGGTCGCTCCGACGTTGGTCGATCCAACCGGGTTCCTGTACGAATCAGGCGGAACCAGCGGTTACTACTTCACGACGCCGAGCGGTCTATGGCGCTGCGCGATCCTGGCGGACAGTGCGCAGGGCGGTTCGGACAACCAGATGGCCGGCTGCCAACCGAAGACAAGTACAGACATGCCGGTCGCAGGGGCGCCGCTCGTCCAGCAGTTCGGGTCCGGCGCGTTGGGTGCGCCGAACGCGATCCTGGTGAACAGCTCCGATGATGCGCGTTTCGCGAGCCTGAGCCAGGCGCTGTTCTGGCGAATGGACGAGACCACACCGGTGCTGGGATACGGACAGACACTGTCGGCGAACGGGTTCTCCTGCAACGTCCAGGAATCTGGTGTCTCGTGTCGCTCCGATAGTTCTGGCAGGGGATTCCAGTTCTCGACGGGCGGCTACGCATTCGAGTACGTCGAAGCACTGAGGACTGGCGCTGCGCCGAGCGTCAGCGCTGAGCCCGTGTTGGGGCGTGTCTGGGGGCCGGATCAGAAGGGTTATGGCGAGGTCAAGCCCGCTGACATCTACAACGGAGGCAGTCTGTCCGGACTCGTCGAGAACATCGTCTGGCAGGACTGGGGTGGGTCACAGGCCACGGGGACAGGAGTCGCGCGCAACGTCGACCAGTCGTCGGGAGTCGCCAATGCGCCGATCGAACCCGTCACGATCGTCGGATTCGACCTCGGCGATTGTGAAGGCACGTTCATGTACCGGTCGGTGGTGTGGTTCTTCCCGGACAATGGCGAGACGTTCGAGTCCGCGAAAGATATGTCCACCAAACCATGTGAGGAGAATGCATACACCGACCCCAATTCGGGAAGCTCAGGTGGAGGCACCTGCGGGGTTGTGACAGCGGCGGACGGAATGCCGCGAGATGTGCTCGTATCGAAGGGAAGTGTCTCGTGCCCCGAGGCGATGACCGTGATGAACGCGACGTACCCCACGTTGTACGACAAGCCGCTCGATATTATGGAGTACGCCGAGTGGTACTGCTCGATCAATCCCGCGGGCGAGATCCTGTTCAGCTGCGGCGACGGCAACCAGGAAGCAAGTTCTCTGGTGGTCATCTATCGATCGATGGACGACCCCTACAGGTGACGCTTCGGATCACATCAACTGCAGCAATGACCACCGACCTTCGGCGTCTCCGGCGCTAGATCGAGCATCGGATTGCCGTCGAAGAAGCCCGTCGGCTTGAGGTGCAGGCTCACGTGGCTGACCGGCATGACCGGCCAGTCCTCGGGCCTTACGACGTGGTGGGCTGCGATCGTCGGCCAGATCACCAGGTCCGCGTTCTCGAGCGAACGATCCTGTGCCGTGTACGCTACGAGCCCGTCATGGCCAGGGTTCTGCGCCACGTACTCGCCGGCCGCGTACCTCTCGCGCTCGGCATACGGCGTCGCCCACAAGTGGTTCGTGGCGAACCCTCCTCGGCGTGCCTGCTGCGAACCGGGCTGTGCGAGAGGTAAAGCGACCGCACCGGACGGCTCGATCTTGTACCCGATGTGCCCGCCGAGCTTGTTCTTCTTGTCGGCGTTGGCTATCAGCCACGTTCGGGCCTTGAGCGGATCGGCGAGGCGCTGCGCCTCGGACTCGGAAGTGAGCTGACGCTTGGTCTGTCGCCACGCGTTGCCGTGCGGATTCTCCGGCCCGACGGGAACGGCCTCGGCTTCGAGTTCGTAGAGATTGTTGCGTTCCCCGTCGACCTTCATATCGAGGCGCACGCTGAAGAAGTGCTGGTGATGCGGCCCGTAGAGCCCAGGGGAGACGAGGGTGCCGAACTCGGGGATCTGGCCCTGTTCGATCGCTCCGGTGGAAATGATGCCGGTCAGCTTGATTTCGAACTCGATCGATCCGTCCAGATACAGGTGCCAGTAGAAGCCGTAGTCGTAATTACCGACCGTCGCGAAGAACGACACGACCAGGCGACGATTGCGTCGTACCTGCCCTAGGTTGTCCCGAAAATCAGTGTGCTTCCATCCGATGCTGTAGTCCTCCTCGTGCATGCAGATGGCGTTCGGAAGCTCGATCGGCTGACCGTCCTGGTCGTTCACATACGCGTCGAAGTAGTGGATCTCGCCGAGGCAATCACAGCCCCATTGAAGCGAATTGGCGAGGACACCCAGCCCGTACTCGCCTTCGTCGAAGACGTTCTTGTTCCATTGACTGTCGCCAGGATCGCCGTAGGGGACATACATTTCCGACAGCGACGCGCGGTGGATGATGGGACGAAGAGTGCCGCGGTCGAGGTAGTCGACCTCGTGCAGCAAGAGGCCCTCGCGCGGTGTGAAGCCCACGCGCAGGCGCCAATTGGCCCATTCGACGTAGTGGCCGTCGACGGTGAACGACGGACCCTCGGGCTGGGTGATGTCGATGGTCTTCATCGGTGCGCGCTGCTCGGAGAACTCGGGGACATTGCCGGGGCGCTCGAAAAGGCCAGGTAGGTAGTTGCCCGGAGTCTGGGGGATAGGTACAACGCCGGTATCGGCCACATCCACGACCTCCATCGTGTCCATGTCGACGGTCACGACGAGGTTCTCGACGGGTCGCGCGTAGCCGTTCTCCTGTGCTTCGCTGCGAACGAACGTGAGGGGGCGCGCGAGGCGTCGACCACCGGGATTGTCGGTCTCGGTCGTGTGTCCACTGGCCCACTTGTCGACCATGGCGAGGCTGAAGTCGGTGACGCCGCGCTTGATCATCGCGTCCTGCCAGCGTGGGTCGGCCTTGATGATGTCCTCGCACTGCAGGAATTCTTCGAGAGTGATCGGCGGTTGGGCGTCGGCGATCTCGGTGTAGCTGACTACCGAATCGTCGGTGAGGGAGACGACGGCCTCGAACGTGGCGTGGGCGTCGCGGTCGCGGAGGACGAGGAATGCTCGCCGGTCCGTATGTGGTTGTTTCAGTTCGTCTTTGGACGGTTCACGGAGCTCGATGTATACGAAGCGGGCGGCTGACGTCAGGTTGTGTTCGCGGATCACGATCGCCGACGCCTGTGAAATCTCGTGCGGAGTGAGCGGTTCGAGTGGGTGGGTGGCGACGGGCGCGAACGTGTCGGTCATCGAAGCTCCTGCAGTCGGTGGGGATGGAACTCGGGCGGAATGCTGCGGGTACGGAACAAGACGACGGACGCGAGCTGCGGCGATCCTGTTGATCGACGTCCTGGTCCGCTCCCGTCCGTGGATTGTGTAACCGACGGTAGGGGTAGACCATTTCTGGTTTTCGAGCCTCGTGTGAGGGGTGTGTTACTCGGTGCGAGGTGGCTGGGTTGGGTACTGCGTCTACGGCGGAACGACTGTGTACACGAACATTGCGACGGGTTGGCTGAACTCGCGGTGCGCTACGGCATAGAGGCTGGACGAGTAACGCCAGGATGTGAGCAGGTAGGGAGGTGGAGCGCTAGCTGCTTCTGGTGCTTCCAATGGTGAGCGCAT
The DNA here is from genome assembly GCF_037327425.1 of Rhodococcus sovatensis. Taxonomy (NCBI): domain Bacteria; kingdom Bacillati; phylum Actinomycetota; class Actinomycetes; order Mycobacteriales; family Nocardiaceae; genus Rhodococcus; species Rhodococcus sovatensis. Next base: position 817,337 of record NZ_CP147846.1, read on the forward strand.
CTGAGGCAGAGACCAATTCGAATTCCCGTTCTCCGCGCAAGTTCGCGATGGCAATCATGCCGGGCGTCGGCGTATTACGCACCACGCTCCAATCTCCGATGATGTAGAGCCGCTTCTGAGCGCGTGTGATCCCGACGTTCAACAACTTGGCCGCGGATACCTCTCGCTTGTTCCCGGACAGATCTGCCTGGGCCGCCCAACGTAAACGACCCGAGTCCTGCATCAGGTCGAGGATCACGACGTCGTACTGCCGCCCTTGGAATTTGTGGGCAGTCCCGCATTCGATGGCCAACCTCCTTCTCCGCGTCAGTGCTTCTGCCTGTTGGGCATGCGCTGCGTACGGGCACACCACTCCCATCGAGGTGCCTGAGTCCTCTCGGTGACGGTTGTGGATGGCCTCGATCAAGTCGAGCCCGAGAGGGTGGGTCCACGACTGGCCGCGTCGACGCAATCCTTGTTCGGGGTGCGTGGAAGTGTCCACGAAGACTACATAGGGCGGACCGATACGGTCGTCGTTGCTGCGCCAGGAACTTTCGAGTAGGCCGTCGTAGCAGAACTCGTTCACGATGCCGGCGATGACGGGTGGATATCGATACTGCGTGCGCAGAGCCACGCATCGCGAATTACGTTCAGCGGAGGCTCGATCCACGACACCGTGCAGCGCAAAAATGTCATCTTCTTGCCAGTGCAGCACACGCTTGTCGTCCTCGGTAATGGCGTCGTCGGTCTCGGTGATCGGCGCATTCTGCAGGAAGTCACCCACGAACGCGAGGCAGTGGTCGGCTTTCGATCCGGCGTACACAAGTTGCGGAATCTGTGCCGACGCGGCCTCGTCGACAATGACCGTGTCGAAGCGACGGTTCGCGAGCTCGGTCTTCGTCGCCAACGACGACAGTGTGCACGCGATGACCGGCGCTGTCTCGAGGAGGTGGCTCTTGGTCTTTGCGTATTCGTCGTCCAGCAGCTTTTTCTCGACGATCAGCGCTTTCATTGCAGTGTCGAGTGATGCGACGCGTTCGTTGTAGTCGTCGCGTTCAGCCAGGGCCTCCAACGTTCCGTCGGCTCGACCCTCAGCAATGATGACCTCCCAGTCGGGAACGGCGTCGACAACGCGCTGAGCTTCTGCATATTGAGCTCGTGTCTGAATGGAGTGGGCCTGCGCTGCAGATTCCGCAGCCTGAACGACAGATGCTTCTCGGGCCAGCTCCCAAGCGCGGCGCTGGGCGGATTCGGCGATCACTACTTGCTGATGTGCGTTGGTGGCCTCTCCTGCAGCGGCAGCGGCTGCCCTTCTGAACGTCTCGACTCCGGCTTCGGCAGAGTGGACCTCGGCGGCAAGTATGCTGCGACGCTCATTTGCCAGTTGTATTCGTGAGTCGAGCGCATGCCGCCGCCACGGCAAACCCGCGCTCCAGGACTGTCGGGCCGACGTGGCCTCCGACCACTCCAGGACGGCATTGGACAGCTCGAACCTGAGCGACGCGAGTGACTGCTCGGCGGCGTAGACCTGGTGAGCGGCATGGTGAGCAGTTCTAGTGGCAGACTCAGTGCGTTCTCTCAGCTGAGGTAATGCGGACGCCGATGCCGCGCTGTGTGCGGCTGCCGCCTCGATTCGCTCGAAGTCGGAACGGCGGCGCGCGGACTCGACTCCCGCCATCACCAAGTCTTCTGCAAGGTGCCGTGCGGTGTCCGCTGCGTCCTGAGCTCGAAGCGCAGATTCGAGCCGTAGGCCGTTTCCCTGTTCGAGTCGCTGCACGACAACGCCGAGGTGGAGGCGATCCGGGTGCGATTCGTTCTCGGCCATTGCGTCCTGAATCGACTGAAGTCGTTCAACACGGTTGGTTATCGCTGCTGCGGCCTTGTCGACGGTGAGCCAGGGATGTTCCGACACCTTCCGGGTCAGCTGGCCCGATGCTCCGACTCGGACGACTTGACCGGCTTCTTCCACGGTCTCCGCGACTGATTCGACGACGTTGTCCACTGCGACGTGGGTGTGCGACGTGATGAGAACCGAACGCCCCTGGCTCAACGCACGAGAAACGGCTTTCACGATGACATTCGTCTTTCCGGTCCCCGGCGGGCCCCAGACCAGCCATCCACCCTCGGAGGTCATGGCGTTGAAAGCCCACTGTTGCTCGGTGTTCAGTCCTTCGACAGCGGGAGCCATGGGCAGGACACCAGGCGACCACAAGTCGACGACCAGAGGTGCACGGGTCGCCTGCTGAACGCACACACGCAGTTGCCGGAGCAGATCGAGATCGAAGTCGTCGGCGAACGCCACCCGGACGTGAGTCGCAGTTCCGAGTGCCCGACGCGTCGCTGAAGTGACCTTCAGCTTGAGTTTGCGGGCCTTGGGTTCGTATGCCAGCTCGACCTCGCAGCGTGCCGGGTCGCTGGCATCCGCGGTGTCGGCGTCCAACAGGAAGAATCGGTGGCCGGACCATCCACTCCGAGGTGGAGGAGCGGAAGTCACTACTTCCAGTAGCGTTCGCTCTGGCAACGGCAACGGATTGTCCGTAATCTTGGTCAGCTTTTCGTTCCGTAACCTGCGCTCGATCAACGCGTCTAGGCCCGCGAGCGTATTTTCGCGTATCCATGGCCACGTAGCTGCAGACCCATCCACTGGTTCCTGTCTGCGCACGACGCCGCCATCTATTGTTCCCCCACCCGACATGCCGCAACCGTATACGGGGATCACGACAACCGCGAGCAACAGGAATCGAGTGCAGCGATAGGGCGAAAGCCCCATGTGTAGTTGGCGTTTCGTTGAATATGCAAGCTTTCGCCCCCAGCGTGCATATTCAGGGTGCCGGCGTTTTCGGATTGCGTTCGGTTCAGCGACGCCCGCGGCGAGCTCGATCCGAGTTCAACCCCTCTAGCACCGGCCGGATGACCAAGGAGCGCATGGACCGAACAACCGGTACTGAAGTGCTTGCCAGATGTCGGCCGAACCGGTACTGAGGACGGCTAAACCTGAATTCGCCGCTGCAGAGCCGGTATCCACTGCCGCGCTCCCGGTGCTCGGTAGGGGAGCCGCTGACGCCGACGCTGCACCGACCAAGGCGAACGCGCATGTGATCGATAGTGCGGCCATCAAGTGGGCGGTTCGCATCTTCATTGGGCCATCCTCGTACTTGTTCGGTCACCGATCAACTTGACGCAGTCACAACTCCCCGCGCCAACACGCGATCCTCGGAGTCGAGAACGAGTACTTCGCTACCGGTATCGGTGGCACATCCCACCAACCGGACTTCTGTATCGACGAACACCGGTGCCTGCATCTGGATCGAGAAACTCCGCGGACACGCATCGGGCTGCGACCGTACGGCGAAGTCGAGCAACAGCATCCGCACCAACGGCCCGTGCACCAACAGATTCTGCAGACCCTCGACGTTGCGAGCCCAATCCCGGTTGTAGTGCACCAGATGGGTGTTGAAGGTCAGCGCGGAGAACCGGAACAGCTGGCGGGAATCGAGGGTCAACGACTCGGTCCACGACCACTCCACATCGGGAGCCGGGGCAGGCGGCTTGGCCACCGCACCCGGTTTCGCGGCCTCGAGAAACACGTCGTGCCACACACTGGAGACAGCCAGTTCACCGTCGACGAGATAGCTGCGCTCGACGTCGGCGAACACGAGCCGCCCACCCCGTCCCTGCTTGTCGACGATGGCGCCGGCCTGCACGCGCTGCTCCACGACGTCGTCGTACGCCAGTGGCCGGTGAAAGACGGTGTCCTCTCCGGCATACATCCGTCGCGGAAGATCGATGACGGGCAGGACACCGTCGTCGGCAGGGGAGCCGTCGGGACGAAGCTCGGCCAGCGCGGCGTCGAACGGGAAGTAGATGCCCTCCCAGCCGGGAGGGAGCTCACCCGTCGACTTCGGTTCCGCCGCTGTGGGAGCGAACGTGCCGCGATAGGCAACCGCGGGTGCTAGTCGCAGAGACTCGGTACGTACGACGGCCATCAGACGACGCCGTCGGTGCGCAACGCTGCGATCTTCTCGGGTGAGTACCCGGCCAAGCCCGCGAGGACCGAGTCGGTGTGCTCGCCGAGACCGTTCGCTTTGCGCCCAGGGTTGGCAGGAGTGGCACCCAGCTTGATCGGCTGGCCGAACATCCGCAGTGTCCCGAACTTGCCGTAGTCGGCCTCGACGACCATGTCCCGCTCTGCCGTGCCCGGATCCTCGACGACCTCTCCGATGTTCTTGATCGCCGTCAACGGAATGACTGCGCCGGCGAGGTCTTCGAGTTCGGATCGCTTGCGGCCGTCGAACCAGCTGATCACCAACGGCTTGACGCGGCGCTCGTAGACCTTCGGGTCGAAACGCTTGCGCATCGTGTCGATCTCGGGATCGGTCGCCGCCTCGGGAGTGCCGAAGAGCTCGCAGGAGGCGTTCCACAGCTTGTCGGTGTAGCCGCCGAAGAACACCTGGCCGTCGGCGCATGGGAACAGCTCGTATGGGCGGACCCACGCGTGCTTGTTGCCCGACGGCGTGGCTGTCGTGCCGTCGACCGTGTAGTCGACCACGGCTGTCTCCGTCATCGCGAAGATGCTGTCGACCTGCGCGACGTCGACGAGCTGGCCGACGCCCGTCCGCTCGGCGTGACGCAGCGCGGTGAGGGCGCCGATCACTCCGAACATGGTGGCGGACAGGTCACCGATCGTGACGCCGACCCGGACCGGATCTTCTCCGACCTGTCCGTTCATCGACCACAATCCGCCGGCTGCTTGCGCGGTATTGTCGAACGCCGGATACGAACTACGCGAACCTGTTTGACCGTAACCCGAGATTGCGAGATAGACGAGCCTCGGATTGATCTCGGCCAACACGTCGTAGTCGATGCCGAGCTTCTTCGTCGTTCCGGGCCGGAAGTTCTCGATCAGCACATCGGCTGTGGCGACCAGATCCTTAAGTACAGCCTTGCCCTCGTCCGCACGCAGATCGAGCGTCAGTCCCAGCTTGCCGCGGTTGTACTGGGCGTAATAGGCGCTGAACTCGTCGTCCTCGGTCTTGAGGTACGGCGGGAACCCCCGGGCCACATCGGGACCCGTCGGATTCTCGATCTTGATCACCGTCGCTCCGAAGTCGGCGAACATCTGCGCAGCGTAGGCACCGGCGAGGACGTGCGAAAGGTCGAGGACCACAACGCCGGCCAACGAGCCCGTGTTGCCTACCAGAGGGAAAGTCATGAATTCGCTTTCTATGAGAGGTACTACGGGTCAGCTGACGGGTTCGACGTCGGCGACCATGATGGGATCCAGTGTGGCGTTCTTGGCCTTCGAGGGCAAAGTCTCCGGCAGGAATGCGATGCCGATGAGACCGATGATGCTGAGCCCCATCAGGTATGCGGCTACGAGCCACGGACTGCCGTTCGACGTCGCAACCAGTGCAGTGGCGACGAGAGGCGCAGTTCCGCCGACAGCGGCTGCGGGGATTTCACGGGAGATCGCGATACCGCTCCAGCGAGCATTCGTCGGAAAGATCTCGGCGAGCAACGCTGCGGAGACACCGATGGTCGCGCCCTGAATGATGGCCAGTCCGAGGACCAGACCGACACCGACCAGCACGATGTTCTCCGTGCCGTACAACCAGAACAGCGGGAAAGCGAGGACGATGCCGAAGACGGCCGCGCCGAGCAGTACCGGCTTACGGCCGATGCGATCGGCAAGTTTGCCGAAGTAGAGGGTTGCGGGGATTGTCAGCAGTTCGGCGATGATCAGCGCCACGAGCACCGCGGTCGGGTTCACCGTGAGAGTGCCGGTGACGTAGGAGACCGAGAATGTCTGCACGATGTAGACCCACGGCAAGGTGAACGTGAACAGGGCCATGCCGCAGATGAGGATGCGCCAGTGGTTCTTGACGGCTCCGGCCAAGGGCGAGTTCTGCACGGCGCCGTCCTTCGCTGCTTCTTCGAACGCGGCGGTCTCGCTCACTCGCAGTCGGAAGTAGAGGGCGAAGGCGACAATGACCGCGCTGGCGATGAACGGGATACGCCAGCCCCAGGCGAGGAACTGCTCGTCGGGAAGCATGGTCAGCAAGGCGAACGTGCTGGTCGCCAACGCCATTCCGAGATACACCGACGCACCGGGGAAACCGGCGGTGTAGGCGCGGCGCTGCGGATCGGACGACTCGCTCGCCATGGTCATGGCGCCCGCAAACTCGGCGCCGGCACCGGCGCCTTGGAAGATACGCAACACGATCAGCAGAATCGGAGCCCAGATTCCGATCGATTCGGCGGTGGGGAGCAGACCGATGAACGTCGTCGCGATGCCCATCATCATCAGCGTCACCAGGAGCGTCATCTTGCGTCCGACGCGGTCACCGTAGTGCGCGAAGATCAGACCGCCGATCGGGCGCGCGCCGAATCCGACGGCGAAGGCCGCGAACGCGCCGAGCATTCCGGCGAAGCTCCCGGCGCCCGGGAAGAACAGCGGAGCGAACACCAGCGCGGATGCGAGGCCGTAGAGGGTGAAGTCGTACCACTCGATGATGGTGCCGACCGAGCTGCCGATGACGGCGTGGCGGCGTTCCTTCTTGGTCTTCGAGTCGACCTCGGGAAGGTTCGGGGTGTGAGACATGTCGGACATATCGATTCCTTGGGGTGCTGCGATCAACGGGTAGGGGAGAGCGTGCGGTCGGCGCGCGCGGCGGACAACGCGCGGACGACGGCAGAGGAGCTGGGACGGCCCATCGTGTCGGCCAACCACGCCGACACGTCGGACAGAGCATGGAGATCGACGCCGGTGTCGATACCGAGCCCGTCGAGCATCCACACCAGGTCTTCGGTGGCGAGGTTGCCCGTCGCACCATTGGCATAGGGGCAACGTCCCAATCCACCTGCCGACGAATCGAATTCGGTGACACCGGCCGTCAACGACGCATGCACGTTGGCAAGAGCCTGGCCGTAGGTGTCGTGCAGATGCATGGCGACCGTGTCGACCGTGATGCCCCGGGCGAGGACGGCCTCGAGGACCGCAAGAACGTGCGCGGGGGTGGCGACGCCGATCGTGTCCCCGAGGGACAAGGTCCCGACGCCCATCGCCATCAACTGCTCGGCGACGTCGGCGACGCGATGGACGTCCACCGCGCCCTCCCAGGGATCGCCGAAGCACATCGAGATGTACCCACGGGTCGTGATTCCCGCTGCGGCAGCGCCGCTCACAACGACCTCCGCCGAAGCCAACGCGTCGGACATCGTCGATCCGAGGTTCTTGTACGCGAACGTTTCCGTCGCGCTGACGAACACTGCGATCTCGGTGGCCCCGGCCGCCAGCGCACGATCGAGACCACGTGCGTTGGGCGCCAACACGATCTGTCGCACGGACGACGGTAGATCGAGCGCCGCCATCAGGTCCTCGGCGTCCGCCAGCTGAGGGACCCAGCGAGGGGAGACGAAGCTCGTCAGTTCCAGATTCGTGATGCCCGACGCGACCAGACGTCGGCAGAATTCGACCTTGGTAGCCGTCGGAACCATCGTTTTCTCTGCTTGCAGCCCGTCGCGCGGGCCTACCTCGTACACCCGGACCGACCGCGGGAGCGATGAGTCCCGATGGACGTCAGGTCGGGGGAGATTTCCGGATGTCATACGAGGCTGCCGTTGCGTAGGTCGCCGAGAATCTTCTCTGCATGTTCGACGCGAATCGAGCGGTCGCCGATCAGCCGCTGCACGACGTTGTCGAGTTCGTCGGCGGAGGCACCGGCCGTCACAGCGACGGTGCGGGCGTGAAGTCGCATGTGGCCCTGTTGGATTCCTTCGGCGGACAACGCGCGGCATGCGCCGAGGTTCTGGGCTAGTCCGACGGCGACGATGACCTCGGCCAGTTCGGTGGCCGAGGTGACGCCGAGAATCTCGATCGACGTCCGTGCCACGGGATGCGCCTTGGTGGCACCGCCGACGAGACCGACCGCCATCGGCACTTCCAATGTTCCGGACAGGTTCCCGTCGGCTGTCTTCTCGAAGTGCGAGAGGGCGGTGTAGCGGCCGTCGGCGCCGACGGCGTGGGAGTGGCAGCCGGCCTCGACAGCGCGGGTGTCGTTCCCCGTCGCAAGAACGACTGCACTGATGCCGTTCATGATGCCCTTGTTGTGCGTCGCGGCGCGGTAGGGATCGGCTTCGGCGAAGGCAGACGCGTGGACGATGTTGTCCACGACCTCGGATCCGCCGAGGAGATCGCGATCGAACACTGCGCGTGCCCGGACGATGCGCTGGTCTGCCTTGTTTGTCAGAATGCGGAGCAACGGTCGCCCGCCTGCGATCGCGGCGAGCCTCGGGGCGACGGACTCGGCCATGGTGTTGACGGCGTTGGCGCCCATGGCATCTCGGACGTCGACGACGATGTGCGCGATGACGTGGACGCCGGTGCGGGTGGGAAGAACACGAACCGTGAGGTCGCGAGCGCCACCGCCGAACTTCACGAGCGTCGGATCCTCGGCGTTCGACAGTTCGAGGATCTCCTCGCGCGCTTCGAGGATGCGCAGGCGAGCGGCCTCGGGATCCTGGACGTCGAGCAGCTGAATCTGAGCCTGCATGACGGGCCCGGTGTGGGAGACGAAAAAACCGCCGTGCGGTCGCGTCATGCGTGACGCGTTGCTCGCGGCAGCGACGACCGACGGCTCCTCGGTGGCCATCGGCACCAGGTACTCGTTGTCGTTGACGATGACGTTGGTGGCGATGCCGACCGGAATGCCGAGGACACCGACGACGTTCTCGACCATGTGATCGGCCTGCTCGACCGAGAGTCCGGTGTTCGGATCCAGCGAGTCGAGTGCGGATGCGGAGAGCCCGGTGCGATCTGCGACCGTTCGGCGACGCTCCAGCGGCGACAAGTCCTTGAATCCTGGAATTCGACTGCTGACGGGCACTACTTCCTCCGCACGTTCGACTCGGCCTGCCCGATTGGGCGCGGCCGTTGGGATATCGAACGCAACGCTACGGTTGGATTGTGACGTGGAATATGTGTTTTTAACACATCAATAGCGGCCATCAGTGTGTCATCGACACATCATGAACGGAACCGAGCAGCGCGTAGAGAATCCAGTCGCACTGCCGTCGAGATACGGAAGAGCGGTTCGTCGTCGCGCCAGCCGTCGCCGAGCAGGAGTCGCAGTCTGTCGAGGCGCTGCAGGATCGTGTTGGTGTGATAGCTCAGGGCGCGGGCCGTCTTGGTCGGGCTCGTCTCGTTGCGCACGAATGCACGTAGGGTCACCACGAGGTCGGTGCTGTGCTCGGCGTCGTAGGCGATGACCGGACCGATGACGTGGTCGATGAACGCGTGGACCGCGTCAGGATCGGATCCGAACATCACCATGTAGGGATGGAACGATTCGGTGGTGACGACGTCGTTGTCGATGCCGAGTGCCTCGAGGAGTCGCGCCGTGCGGTGGGCGACGTCGAACCGTTCCGACAATGCGTCGACGTTCGGGGCCTGCGGCGGGACGATGACGAGAATGTTGGGCACTCCGCCGGACAGGAGGGCGCGTCGAACGTCGTTGGCCTCGGTTATCGGATCGGCGCTGTGCAGGACGGCGACCAGAACATCGGAGTAGTTACTGACCAGACCGTCCTGTTGATACCGCGCTGCGACGAGCGCCGCCGCGGCAGATCGACACTGCATGGGGGCGACGATGACGAGAACGGTATCGAGCAGGGACGCATCGACGCTGTGGGCACGCGCCCGTCGATCCAGGTCTCGACGTCGTTCCGGTGACGGGTCGAGTACATCGGCGATGAGTTCGTGCCGGACGCGTTGGTCCGCGTCGGCGACGGCGTTCTGCTGCAGCGTGAGCAGGGCCGCAACCTGCGCTGCGCGCTCGATGGTGCGGTCGTCGACGGAGCCGAGTTCGAGTTCACCCGCGCTGAGCAGGACGGCTCCGAAGTAGAGCTCGCCTGCAGTGACCGCTGCGACGACCTGAGTATCCGATGTACCGGCGTCGACGTAGGAGCAGTGTCCGGTCGCGCGGCTGCGTTCGATCGCGTTCCGAACGCCGACGGACACGCTGACGATGGCCGAGATGTGTGCGGACGGCTCGGAGGAGGCGAGTATGCGCATGTCCGAGTCGACGATGGTCACGTACCGATCCAGCGCCCGCGCCAAAGTGGTTGCCACCTGGTCGAATCCGCCACCGACGAGAACCGCCTGTACAAGCTCCTGGTGGACTGTGTTGGAACGGTCGCGCACCGCGACATGATCGGTCAACGTCCTAAGTGCTGTGCGGGCTTCCTCCTCCGAAGCACGCAGCTGCGTAAGCGTGTTGGCGGTCTGCAGGACGATCGACGCATGGTCGGCGAGCGCCGACAGCATCGCGATCTGCTCCGGCGCGAACACGTGCTCTTGGCGGGTGGCCGAGAACAACACCCCGAGGACCCGGCCGTCGGACAGCATCGGTACGCCGAGGATGGACACGATGCCCTCGCGCGAGACAGCGTCGTCGATGTCGGTGTCGTGGGTGCCCTCGTCGTAGTCGCTGTAGCGTTGAACCCAGTGCGCACTACGGGAATCGGCGACCCGACTGGCCAAACCCATGCCTGCGGGGACTCGAAGATTGCGGAACTGAGGAGTCACCGACCCGATTGTCTTGCGGACGTGCAGAGTCCTTGTCTCGGAATCGAACTCGGACAGATAGGTGACGTCGCTGCCCATCATGTCGTGTGCGCGGGAGACCAATCGTTCGAGCAGACCGTCGATGTCGCGGACCTCGGCCAGATCACGCGCGCTGGCGAACAGGGTGCCCAGTTCGTGTTCGCGACGACGAAGCCGAGTCAGCTCTTCCCTGGTCGCGCGGGATCGGTGCAGAACCGTGGCCCGGGTGGCGGCGTCGACGCCCAACTCGCTCAGCAGGCGATCGAGCTCGGGTTCCTCGACGTCCCGGGACAGCGCGTCGGCGATTCTGCCGGCGACTCGGGAGAGGTCGGTGCTCGTCATGGTGCGAGCCTAATGACCAGTCTCACGCACCAGTGCCCTCACCGGTGTGGGGTCGCGACCCAACAACGCCGCGGTGACAACTCCGCTGGCCAGGAAGTCGCGCTCGCCGTAGAAATCGAACACCGCGTGGAGGCGGAGCCGCTCATCCACTCCTCGACGCTCACTGATTCCGCCGACTACCTGCCTCGATCAGGCGAACCACGTCGCGCACACTCAGTACCTCCGGCCCACCAAGCTCGTACCTCGACTCGTGATGCGAGTCGGGTCCATGGACGAGGACCCGCGCGGCTATCTCGTGGAGGCTGACGACCATCGCGTGGCTACCGGGTGCACTAACCGACGGCGCGGACATCGAGTACGGCGTCTGGCACGGTGGTCACCCTCACCTACGACTGGACAGACCCTCCTGAGGCCACGCGCGCCGCGATAGGTGGTTTGCCTTCGGTGCCCGAGTCCTTCCTCGCGGCGTCCCTGGCTGCATTGGAGAACAGTGTGGTTGGTCGTAAGTGATCGGGTGCGTTCGACCGCGCGCAGCGCGGTCCACTGCACCGGATTCAATGGCTGGAACCGTTCGGCGCCACCTAGCGTCCAAAAGGGCATGCTAGATCAATGGCTGGCTCAGCATGACGGCGTGATCACTCGTGCGCAGGCGCGAGACTGTGGTCTGAGCGACGATTCGATCGACCGTTTGGTTCGTTCCGGTGCATGGTGCGTACACAGTCGTGGGGTTTACTTCGTCGCGAACCGCCCGTTCACCGACGATGCCCGCATTCGGTGCGTGCTGTGGGGCGCAGGGGTGAGCGCCGTGCTGAGCGGTGAGGCCGCGGCGTTTTGGCACAAGGTGATTGCAGATGTGCCCAGCCTCATCGATGTCACCGTTCCGCGCGCTGGTCGAAGCCGCGCCGAGGGCTGTCGACTCCGAAGACGGGACGTGCACCCCAAAGATGTCGTGCTGCGCCGTGGGCTTCGAGTGACGTCACTCGAACTGACGGTTCTCGAAGCATCCGTCGGCAAAGCACACATCATGGATCGCGCGTTGCAGCGCCACACGAATCTGGAACGGCTGCGACGCGCACACGCGCGAAACGTGGGCCGAACCGGCTCACCCAAGGCCGAGCGTCTGCTGAAGGCGGCAGAGGGTGGCGCGCGGTCAGAAGGCGAGCGCCTGTTGATTCGTGAGCTCCGGGTCCAGAAGATCCAGGGCTGGGTGGTCAATTTCAGGTGGGGCGGTTACGAGATCGACATCGCATTCCCTGGCGTGATGGTGGCAGTCGAGATCGACGGGTGGGCCTTCCATTCCGATCGCGATGCGTTCCAGCGGGACCGGACCAGACAGAATGTCCTGAGCCAGAGTTGGACGGTCCTCCGCTACACCTGGGCAGACCTCACCGAACGGCCGGAACGCGTAGTCGCCGAAATCGTGGCAACAGTCGATCGGATCCGGTGCAGTCAGCCGCGCTGACCGCGGTCGCCTGCACCCGATTCAGTGACCGGCCGACATCGACGCCGAGCAACGCACACGCCGCGAGGGTGGGCGCCTGGAGAGGCGCATCTTCGCAACGTAAAGCACTGTGCAGCCGATGGGTGTCCGACGATCGATCGACTGTCGATACTGCGAGCGAACGTAGGCAAGCGGAACCATTCGACCCTCCGTTGCGTCTAATCTCTTGATCGAGTCTGACGGAGGGGGTCCGTGTGCGGAAGTTCTTGCCGGTGGTGGTTGCGGTGGTCGCGCTGCTCGGTGGTTGCAGCCGGGGGGTGGAGCCTCAGGCGGTTGCCGAACCAACTAGGTGGGATCCGTGCAGCATCACGCCCGAGCAGATCGAGGCGACGGGGTTGGATCCTGACTACAGAGACGTCGGCTGGGGTGAGGGCATCGTGGTCGACGACTGGGACATCTGCTCGTTCAAACCTGTTGGCTTCGATGTGCCGTACTTCTTCGTCGTAATGTCGTCGCTCGACCGCACGATCGAAGAGGCACGAGAAGATTCCTCGAACTTCGACGGACTTGACTTCCAAGTCGATGGCCGTGACGCGTTCCAATACAAGACCGACATCGCGCGGTCGATCATCGATTGCAACGTCGCTGTCGAGCTGCCACCCGGTGTTGTGGTGTTCACCATCAACTACAACGATGTCGACGACGGTATCGACCCGTGCCCAATACTGCTCGAGCACGTTGGTGATCTAGAGGCCGCTTTACCACCCGCAACCAAGTAGGAGATTCGATGGGTAATCCGGGCGAGCCGCTAACTTACTGGCAGTCACTCGCGGTGGCCGCAGACCACGGGCACCTGTATCTGAACCCGGAGGCCGCGAGAGCGTGCAGCGAAGCCTGTGACAACTTCATTTTAAAACTTGAATCGCACAAGTCGACTGCAAAGACCCTGGCCAACGTCGACGGTTGGGGCGACTTCGACTCCGGCCGAGCGCTGCGGAAGATCTTTTCCGAGAAGGCGGTGGGCGGGGACAACAACATGGTCGACGTATTGGAGAGTCATATTCAAGTCGTCCGAGAGATGCAGATCGTCTTCCGGAAGTTCTTCGCTGCGACCGAAGCGCTGGACGGAGAGAACGCCGCTGATCTCACCCAGGCCGGGCCGAACTAGACCCGACACGAATCAACCCGACGACCGCGCCGCACCAGGCCCCAGGACCTCTGAAACCTGCTACGACGCAGGCAATCTGCTTCAGGCGAGCTCGATGACGTCGAGCCTGCCGTCGGCGTGGGTGCTCCTGAGACGCTTCTTGTCGTACTTGCCGACACTGGTTTTCGGGACTTCTTCGATGAAGGTCCAGCGTTCGGGGAGCTGCCAATGCGCGACCCGCCCGTCGAGAAATTCCTTCAGCTCCTCGGCGGAGACGGTCACTCCGTCCCGTACGACGACCGCAACCAGCGGCCGCTCATCCCACTTTGGATCCGGCACGCCGATGACCGCGGCTTCTCGCACGGCAGGGTGCGCCATCACGTGGTTCTCGAGTTCGACCGAGGAGATCCACTCGCCGCCGGACTTGATGATGTCCTTCGACCGGTCGGTGAGGCGCAGATAGCCGCCGGGCGCGATGGTACCGACGTCACCGGTTCGGAGCCAACCGTCGTCGAACTTGTCCGGTGCGTCGTTTCGGTAGTAGCTGCCGGTGATCCACGGACCCCGCACCTCCAGCTCGCCTACCTGGGTGCCGTCCCATGGAAGCTCTTTGCCTGCATCGTCGACGAGTCGCGCGCGGACACCGGCCACGAATCTTCCCTGTGTGCAACGTAGGTCGAACTCGTCCTCGGGGGACAACCCGGCGTCGGGGCGCCCCGAGGTCCCCAGCGGGGAGGTTTCGGTCATTCCCCATGCCTGGGTGATGTGTACGCCGTACTCCTCGTGGAACGCGCGCATCAGGCTAGGTGGACACGCGCTTCCGCCGACCACGACGTCGCGCAGAGACGAGAGGTCGATCGGATGCTCGCCGAGATGGGCGTAGAGCGCCTGCCATATTGTCGGGACGGCCGCTGCGGCAGTGGGACGCAGAGTGGAGATCATCTCGGAAAGCGGCGCAGGCTGTAAGAACTTGTCCGGCATGATCAGCGATGCGCCGACCATCAGCGCAGCGTAGGGCAGCCCCCACGACATCGCGTGGAACATGGGCACGATCGCCAGCACCTTGTCGGATTGCGCGACGGCCATTGCGTCCGTCATGCACGCCTGCATCGAGTGCAACCAAATCGAGCGATGTGAGTAGACGACGCCCTTCGGGTCACCTGTCGTACCGGAGGTGTAACACATTGCAGCAGCGTCATGTTCGTCGAGCTCGGGCCAGTCGAATTCCTCGGGCTGACCGGCCAGAAGTTCCTCGTAGCCGAGCACCTCGAGGCCCTCCGGTGCCTGCACGTCCGACGGGTCGGCTCCGACGATGATCAGATGCCGGACGGTGGTCATGGTGGGCAGCAATGGAGTCAGCAGGGGCAACAGGCTCGCGTCGGCGATGATCACCCGGTCCTCGGCGTGCTCGGCTATATAGGTGAGTTGTTCGGGAAACAGTCGAATGTTGAGTGTGTGCAGCACAGCGCCCATGGCGGGTACCGCCATGTAGGCCTCCATGTGGGCCGAGTTGTTCCACATGAACGTGGCGACTCGCTGGTCCCCGTCGATGCCGATCGACCGAAGCGCGTGCGCGAGTTGAGCTGCACGCTTGCCCAATTCGCCGAACGTCACGGTCGTCGGGCCGGACTCGCTCCACGTGATGACCTCGGCAGAGGAGTGGATCGATGTCCCGAATCGGACAAGCTGCCCGATGGACAGCGGGGTGTCCTGCATGGTGCTCTTCATGTAATTGCCACTCCTCAGGTCCGGTTTACATGTGTGCTGTGCATCACATTAGCCACACTACGGATTCTCTTTCTCAGAGCACTCACAGGGCGCCCACAGAGCATCGCCGTAGGCTTCCCGCTCGTGAGAAGAGTGGGAGGCAAGCTCGTGCGCCTCGTCGGTGCCGGTATTGCGCTCGTGTTGGTTATCGTGCTCGGCTCGGCCGGCTGGGTGGCGTACGAATCGTTCGGGCGGGTCCACGACATTGCCGACGCGCCGAAAGCCCCTGTGGTTCTCGTTCTGGGATCTCAGGTCCGCGACGGCAAGCCGATGAAGTTCCTGACCGGACGTCTCGACGCGGCCGTCGCCCTGGTCGAATCAGGTCGGGCGCAGGCGATTCTGGTGTCCGGTGACGCGAACGGGGCATCCGGCAACGAAATTGCCGCCATGACCGACTATCTCGTCGACGCGGGCATAGACAGCAGCATCATCGTCGGAGACGACCACGGCCTCGACACCTACGATTCGTGCCTTCGAGCAGCCGAAACATTCGGCGTCACCGACGCACTGGTGGTCAGTCAGGGTTTGCACGTCTCGCGCGCCGTCGCCCTGTGCCGGGACGCGGGCATCGATGCCCATGGAGTCGACGCCGACTGCGACTGCAACCCGATGGCTGTGGCGCGCAACTTCGGACGCGAATGGCTCGCCCGGCCGAAGGTGGTTCTGGACCTCATGTCCGGGCGACCACCTGCGGTCCAGACACCGCCCGACGACGCACTCATCGCCGGCGGTTGATCGTGTAACGGACGTGAACCGATCCTGTCGGCGATTCGACGGTGCCGACGCGCCCACCGGGTTAGTCTGTGCGCGACGTCTAGCCTTCCCGGTGGGAAAGCCCTCTGTTCGCCGCGCTCGGGGGAGCGGCCGAGGACTGCAATGCCCCGATGGAGAAGCGATGGACGACTCGGCCCTGATTACGACCGGATTGCCGATCGCGCTCGCCGTCATCATGTTCGGTCTCGGGTTGTCCTTGACCATCGACGATTTCAGGCGTGTCACACGGTCACCCAGAGCCGTCGTAGTTGCGCTGGCGCTGCAGATATTCGTTCTACCGCTCGTCGCATTCGGGTTGATCAAGGCCTTCGATCTGGACCCGCTGCTAGCCGTCGGAGTGATGTTGCTGGCAGCATCCCCGGGCGGAACCACCGCCAATCTCTTCAGTCATCTCTTCCGCGGAGACGTCGCGCTCAACATCACGTTGACCGCCGTCAACTCGGTGTTGGCAGCGGTGACCATCCCGGTGATCACCAACTTTGCGATCGCGTACTTCGACGCGGAAGGTGAACTCGGCCTGCAGTTCGCCAAGGTCGCGCAGGTCGTTGCCATCGTGCTCATTCCGGTTGCCATCGGCATGTACGTTCGACACCGGTCGACGCAGTTCGCGGAACGCGCCGATCGACCGGTACGAATTTTCTCGATAGCAGTCCTGGTCGTCGTCTCGCTGGGCGCACTACTCGGTGAACGCGAAAATATCGGCGAGTACCTGCAGAAGGTCGGATTGGTGACCGGCATCTTCTGCATTGTCAGCATCACCATCGGTTACGCCGGAGCCAGGCTGCTCAGGCTCAACGAACGACAGGCCATTGCCAGCTCAATGGAGGTGGGCATCCACAACACCACCGTCGCACTCACCGTGGCGTTGAGCGTGCTCGACAGCACCGAGGTCGCGATTCCCAGCGCCGTCTACTCGGTATTCATGTACATCTTCGCTACGGCCTTCGGCTACCTGATCACCAGCAAGCACAGGCGGTCTCGCAGTCGAAGGTCCATCAGTGAACCCACAGGATCTCTCCCCGCCCCAGAGTGATAGTGGAGTCGGCTCGGCGCGCGTCGTCGGCGTCGTGAGTGGCGACGACCACGACCGCCCCGCGGCTTACCTCGTCGTCGACGATGCTGTTGATGATCTCGCGGGCTTCGGCGTCGAGACCCGTAGTCGGTTCGTCGAGTAGGACGAGCTCGCCGTTCTCGACGACTGCCTGAGCGAGGAGCGCGCGTTGACGTTGGCCACCGGAGAGCGTGGACAGTCTCCGTGACCGCAGCTCGGTGAGCTTCAGCCGTTGGATCGCGTCGTCGACTGCTCGGCGATCGTCAGCATTGGCGCGTCCGAGAATTCCACGCCGCGGCCAGGTGCCCATCGCGACGATCTCGCCGACGGTCAGGGCCATACGGTCGTTGACGTCGCTTCGCTGCGGGACGTAGCTGACTCGTCGTGCGCCTGTTCGGACAGTGCCCGACGACGGTCGGACGATCCCGGCGAGCGTTTGGAGGAGGGTCGATTTGCCGCACCCGTTGTGGCCGACGAGTGCGGTTACCGTGCCGGGGCGGAAGGTTGCAGACACATCCTGCAGCGCGAGGGTGGATCCGTACTGGACGGACAAAGACGCCACAGACACCGATTCGCTCACGACAATCATTATCGCATAGTGTTCGTCGACGTGGACTGGCTACTCGACCCCTTCGCTGTTTCGTTCGTGCAGCGCGCCCTGTGGGCAGGCATGCTCGTATCGATTCTGTGTGCGCTCGTCGGCACGTGGGTTGTGTTGCGCGGGATGGCATTTCTGAGCGATGCCGTCTCGCATGGGATGCTGCCCGGGGTTGCGATCGCGTACCTGATGAGTGCGAATCTACTGATCGGGGCGGCCCTGAGCGCAGTGGTCATGATCGGAGGCGTGGCCTGGGTGTCACGCAACTCGACGCTGACCGAGGACACCGGTATCGGATTGCTGTTCGTGGGCATGCTCGCCCTCGGCGTCGTAATCGTCTCGCGCGCCAGATCTTTCGCGGTCGACCTGACGTCGTTTCTCTTCGGCGACGTATTGTCTGCGACGACCGCGGACCTGGTGTTTCTTGCGGTTGCAGCGGTGGTTGCGCTGGTGGTGTCGGTTGTTGCATACAGGCCGTTCGTTGCCCTGGTGTTCGACGAGCGGAAGGCGCAGACCTTCGGGTTTCGGCCCCGGCTGGCGCACATCGTGCTGCTGGCGCTGGTAGTGCTGGCGGTGGTGGCGTCGTTCCGGATCGTGGGAACGTTGCTGGTCTTCGGACTCCTCGTCGCACCCTCGGCAACTGCCTACCTGTTCGGGCGGTCGATCGTGCCGTCGATGGTGCTCGCCACGCTGTTCGGATGGTCGGCCACGGCGATTGGGCTCGTCGTGTCGTGGAATGCGAACACTGCTGCGGGCGCCACGATTGCGGGTCTCGCGGTGCTCCAGTTCTTCGTCGTCGCGGGGGTCAAATCGTCCAGGGAGGCGCTGTGGGGGCGCGCTTCAATATCGAACGGCTCGTTCGGTCCCAGTCTGAGGTGACCCAATGAGACATTCGGTCCAACCGGGTGCGCAACACCCGTATCCCATGCCTTAACATTAACGATAATCGTTATCGTTGCGGATTGGGGAGTGTGTGTACACGCGCAAGTGTGTTCTGGCTGTCGGCGTGGTTGTGTTGACGGTCGCAGGATGCAGCAGTGACAACTCGGCCGATGAATCGGAGGTGGGAGCGTCACGTGCGGGCAGCGACCTGGCCGCCGAAGCCGGTTCGACGGAAGTAGAGGGACCAGAGCCCAGGCTGGTGGTATCCGACGCCGACTCCGGGCGTATCGAGGTGATCGACCTTGCGTCCGAGGAGTCCGTACACGCATTCGACGTCGAGAACCCGTCGAGCATCACGACGATCAATGGTCGCTACGTCGTGGCCACCGACGACGATCGTGCAACTCTGCTCGATCCGGGCTCGTGGACCATCGAACACGGAGATCACTCGCACTCCTACATCAAGGATCCGGTGAGGATCGGTGAGCTCGAGGGGGCCGAACCCGCCCACGTCATTGCCGGTGATCGAAAGGTTGCGGTGTTCTTCGACGGTGCGGGTGCCGCCGATGCCGTCGACTTCGACTCGCTGAGCAAGGGGGAATCGACCGTTGCGACCACGCTGGAGGTCGACCCCCACCACGGCATCGCCGTCCCACTCGCCGATCACTTCGTCGTCTCGACCGGGGGCACCGAGGAGGATCTGCCATCGGGACTCGAACTGCACGACGCTGCAGGTGAATTCGTCAGGCTGCTCGACGGAACCTGCCCGGAGATGCATGGTGAGGCCGTGTTCTCGAACTACTTCGTCGTTGCGTGTGACGACGGAGTCCTGAAGGTCGACGCAGATTTCACGACCACGAAGATCCCCTACCCGCCGATGGCGACGAGGGCGTGGTCGTTCGCGCACGGTTCGCGAGGCTCTCTTGTCGCCGCTCCGACAACCGGCGGAGTTCTTGTGCTCGACACCAGGTCGGGGGAGTGGGTGCAGGGTCATACCGCTGACGAAGCTGTATCGACGGGAGTGGCGAGCGACGGAAAGTCGGTGTTCTCGCTCCAGCGCGACGGCACCTTCCGGGTGTTCGACGCGGTGACGGGCGCGGAAATCTCGTCGACGCCGGTCCTTGCAGCACCCTACGACGACGCCGATCCGCAGCCGACCATCGAGGTCGGTGGCACCCGCGCCTACGTCTCCGATCCAGCAGGGAACGCCGTCGTCGAAATCGACTACCGCGACGCGGGACGAATTGCTCGAACGTTCGAGCTGGGATTCTCGCCGGATTCGATCGCTGTGGTCGGATCGTGAAAAGGCTCTTGCTGCTTGTGCTTCCAGTGTTGGTCGTCATCGTCGGTTGCTCCGATACGAGCGGATCGGACACGCCGACGATCGTGGTGACGACCAACATCCTCGGTGATATAACGTCGAACATCGTCGGGGATCAGGCAGAAGTGTTGGTGTTGATGCCTCCCAACTCCGACCCGCATTCGTTCGAAATTTCGGCGTCCGAAGCGGCGCGCGTCCAATCCGCGGACCTGATGGTCGTCAACGGTCTCGGACTCGAGGAGGGCGTTGCCAACACGATCGATGCGGCACGTTCGGAGGGTATTCCGATCGTCGAGGCCGGACCGGCAGCAAACCCCATTCCGTACACGACCGGGCAGTCGTCCGGCGCCGCCGACCCGCACATCTGGACGGATCCGGAGCGGATGCGTAGCGTCGTCGCGCTGATCCGCGACGCGATCGACACCAATATCGATGGTGTGAACGTCGATGCGGCTGCCGCCGAATATGATTCGAAGCTGACCGAGTTGGATCGAACGATGACACAACGGTTCTCGGTGATACCTCCGGGGCACCGCACCCTGGTGACCAACCATCACGTGTTCGGCTATCTCGCTGATCGGTACGACTTCGAGGTGATCGGTGCGGTCATTCCGAGTGGAACGACGCTGGCCTCTCCCAGTGCGTCCGACTTGTCCGATCTGGCCGGTGCGGTTCGTGACGCCGGAGTGCGAACGATCTTCGTGGACTCCTCGCAACCCGACCGTTTGGCCCAGGTGATGGCATCCGAAGCAGGCATGGACATCGACGTCGTGAAGCTCTTCACCGAGTCGCTGGGTGACGAGACTTCGGGGGCCGCGACGTACCTGGAGATGATGGCGTTCAACTCGGCGGCGATCACCGCCGGCCTGAACTAGGGCGCCGGCCCAGTGCCCGAGGGGGGCTCCGCCCCAGTGCCCGAGGGGGGCTCCGCCCCAGTGGCACGGTTAGGTGTCCTCTGGTGCACTCTTTCGTGCCACTGGGGTGAAACCCCTTGTTGAATATGCGATTACACATGCAATTGTGCGTACTTGCAGCTTTGACAAGGGATTACGTGTGCCTGTACTTCTTTGGAGCATGAAGACCACTCACTCGTATCGAACACTCGGCGCGGTTGTCGCGCTGGGCACCTCGGTCGCCCTGCTCGCAGCCTGCGCGTCCGACACCACTACTGAATCGGCTGCCCCCGAAAGCAACTCGGCAGCAACACCGCGAATCGCTACCAGCTATGACGGCGGAGTCCTGATTCTCGACGCGAAGACCCTGGAGACCGTCGAGGATGTCACCGGCATCGAAGGCTTCACCAGAGTGAACCCGGCCGGCGACGGACGGCACGTATTCATCAGCGGCTCAGGTGCATTCACAGCGCTCGACACGGGTACCTGGACCGAGGATTCGAAGTTCTACACCTCGACTCCTGCGTTGACCGACATCGCATTCGACGCCACGACCCCCGGGCACGTCGTTCGGCACGACGGCAAGACCGTACTGTTCGACGATGGAACCGGTCTGGTGCAGACGTTCGAGTCCGCCGCTCTGCTCGACGGCAGCACGCCCGAGGTCGAGACGTACACCACCCCCGAAGCTCATCACGGTGTCGCAGTGGAGCTCTCGGACGGTTCGCTCGTGACCACTGTCGGGAACGAGGATGAGCGTACCGGCATCGTCGTACTGGATGCGGATCGCAACGAGATCGCCCGCAACGAGGACTGCCCGGGCGTCCACGGTGAAGCGGTCGCGGCGAACGAGACCGTCGTCGTGGGTTGCGAGGACGGTGTCCTGCTGTACCGCGACGGCGCCATCACCAAGGTACAGAGTCCGGACCCCTACGGCCGCATCGGCAACCAGGCGGGCGACGAGGATTCACCCGTTCTGCTCGGTGACTACAAGGTCGATCCCGACGCCGAACTCGAACGCCCGACGCGGGTATCCCTCATCGACACTGCCACCAACCAGCTCTCTCTCGTCGAACTGGGCACCAGCTACACCTTCCGCTCTCTCGGCCGAGGCCCGGACGGCGAAGCCATCGTCCTCGGAACCGACGGCGCACTTCACGTAATCGACGTCGATACCAAGGCCGTCACGCGGACGATCCCAGTCGTCGACGCCTGGGAAGAGCCGGCGAAGTGGCAGGAGCCGCGGCCGGCGCTGTTCGTTCAGAACGGAACCGCCTATGTGTCGGACCCGGCCGAGAATGCAGTCCACGCTGTCGACCTCGCCACCGGAACGATCTCGGCCACCGGCCAGCTCGACCACACCCCCAACGAGCTCACAGGTGTGACGGGATAGCTCCGTCAGCGGCCGTAACCCGGGCGCAGCGGCTACTACCGCTGCGCCCGGGGTCCCGACGTGTCAAGGTTGAACTACCGGGAATCTTGACGACTATTCCGCCAGAACAGCTTTCAGGAACCTCTGAGTGCGCTCCTGCTGCGGATTGCTGAAGATGTCCGTGGGTGTGCCCTCCTCGAGGATCTTGCCCTCGTCGAAAACCAGGACACGATCGGCGACGTCGCGCGCGAATCCCATTTCGTGCGTCACGATCAACATCGTGATATCGGTGGTGTTGGCGATGGTCCTGAGGATGTCGAGTACATCTGCGACGAGTTCGGGATCCAGCGCTGAGGTCACCTCGTCGAGCAGCAGGATGTCCGGGTCCATGGCGAGTGCCCTGGCGATCGCCACTCGTTGCTGCTGACCGCCCGAAAGTTTGGTTGGGTGGCTGTTCTCCTTGTCGGACAATCCGACTGTCTTCAGAAGTTCCCGAGCCCGCTCGGTGGCATCGGTTTTCGACTTGCCCAGCACGTGGACAGGCCCCTCGGTGATGTTCTGCAGAACTGTCATGTTGGGGAACAGATTGAACTGCTGGAACACCATGCCAATCTTCGTGCGGACCGCCCGGAGGTGCTTCTCCGACGCCGCGACGAGTTTGTCGCCCTTCCGCTGATGGGTCAGCGGCTCGTCCTCGATCCAGATGACACCGTCGCTCACCTTCTCGATGGTCATCAGCAGGCGCAGAATTGTCGTCTTACCGGACCCGCTGGGGCCGATCAGTGCAACGCGTTCGCCGCGCGCGACCTGAAAATCGAGATGGTCGAGGACGACGTGGTCGCCGAACTTCTTGACGACCTTGTCGAACCGGATCATCGGCTCTTCACTAGAGCGTGTCTCTTAAATTGGGTCCGTTTTCGTTTTCATCGCCGGGCGGTGGTTGTGGTTGCGGGAGTGCAGAACTGCCGCGCACAGGACAACGCCCCCGAGGAATGTCATGGCGTACTTGTCATATCGAGTGGCCACACCACGCCACTGTTTGAGCCGCCCGAAGCCACGCTCGACGGTGTTGCGGTGCTTGTACATCGTCGGATCGAAACCCGGTGGACGACCACCGGCGGACCCCTTGTCGGCCCGTCGCTGCTTCTGGTCGCTGCGCTCGGGAATGGTGTGTTTGATCTTGCGGCGACGCAGTTCGGTGCGGGTACTGGGATGGGTGTACGCCTTGTCGGCGAGCAATCGGTAGTCCTGGTCCCCACCGGCAGCTCGGTGGGCATCGAGCAACGGCACCAACTGTGGATTGTCCCCGGCTTGCCCACCGGTCAGCAGCATCGTCACCGGCGAGCACGTCAGGTCGGTCAGTGCATGGATCTTCGTGGTGAATCCTCCGCGAGATCGACCCAACGCGTGGTCAGCGGGTTCGTCGACGGATTTCTTGTAATTCGACAAGGCCCCCTGTGAGAGTGTCGGCTCGCGCACCGGCCGCATGCTGATGCGCCCGGACGCTGGTCGAGTCGATCGAGAGCACCGCCCCGATATCGCCGTCGAGTTCTTCCGGGTCGAGACCGAACACCTCGGCCACCGCGGCAAGCATCTCGTCGTAGGTGCCATCGAAGGACCATCGGTGGTGGCGTTTCCACACCGTCTGCCACGGACCGAAGTCCTCCGGCAGATCTCGCCACGGACACCCGGTACGGAATCGGTATGCGATGCCCTCCAGAATTCGCCGGTGCTCGGCGAACCGCCGCCCACGTTTTCCCACGTCGGTGGGTATCACTGGCTCGACGATCTCCCAGAACTCGTCACTGATCACTCCCACGCGCGTCATCGAAATATCATCGCTGACAGCACCTCTCAAATTTGGGAGACACGCTCTAGTAGGCAAGGGACTTCTCCAGTCTTCTGATCAAGATCGATGTCGGGTAGCTGGCCAACAGGAAGATGACGCCGGCCATCGTGATCGGTTCGAGGTACTGAAACGTACGAGCGCCGTATTGCTGCGCGGCGGTCACCAGTTCCACGACGGTGATCGCGAACAGGAAGGGTGTGTCCTTGAACATCGAGATCGCGTAGTTGCCCAGGGCGGGCGTCGTGCTTCTGATCGCCTGTGGAAGTACGACGGCTCTCCACGTCCGCGTGCTGGGCAGCGACAGCGCAGTTGCAGCCTCCCACTGACCGGGTGGCACCGCGTCGATGCCAGCTCGGTACACCTCTGCCATGTACGTCGAATAGTGGATCCCCAGGACGGCGATACCGATCTGAAGTGCTGAGAACTGTGGCAGCAAGTAGTACGCGAACAGCAGCTGCACTATCAACGGGGTCAACCGAATGAACTCGGTGACCATCCTGAGTGGAACCGTGACGATCTTCGGTCCCGCATGACGAATGACTGCGATCACGAGACCGAGAACGGCCGCGACGACAAATCCGATGACGGTTGCCAGGAGGGTGATCTTGAAGCCCTCCAGCAAGAAGGGAAGGGAATCGAAGGCGCGATCCCAGCTCCAGTTGGCGGTCATCGACCCACCCCCACGTTCTGATCGATCCGCTCCGGGCGCAGGCTCAGTACTTCACGTAACGACGGCCCGCTTCCGAGGCGCCCCTTGGCACGGACCTCGAGCACGTTCATGAACAACGTGAGGATGTAGGCGATGACGAAGTAGAGGATCAAGCCGATACCGAACGCGAACAACGTATCGCCCGTTCCCCGACGCAGCTGCTCGATCTGATAGGTCAGATCCTGCAGTAGGACGAAACTCGCCAGAGCACTGCCTTTGAGAAGTTGGATCAGCAGGTTCGTGAGCGGCGGGATCATCTGCACCCAGGCTTGAGGAAACACGACCCGGTGCAAGCGTTGCCACGCGGTGAAGTTCAAGGCGAGTGCGGCCTCCCACTGCGGCTTCGGAACTGCGGCGATCGACCCCCGGACGACCTCGGCACCGTAGGCGCCGTAGTTCAACCCGAGGGCCAAGATTGCGCAGAACATCGAGTCGAGTTGATAGCCGAGTAGCGGCAACACATAGAAGAGCCAGAACAACTGCACGAGCAGCGATGTCCCGCGGAAGAACTCTACGACGACGCGCGACGGTCCGCGTACGTACAGGTGACGGTTTCCGGCCGCGAGTCCGAGGACGATCGCCAACACGAACGCGAGAGCCGCCCCGCCGAGAGTGAGGTAGATGGTGGTGAGCATTCCTTCCTGGATTCGCGGCCACGAATCCAGGAAGGTGTCGATGTTGTCGTTCATGTGAGCTCAGTTCGCCGAACGACTCATCCCTCGCACAGAATTGCGGTGGTCAAGCTCGGGTCGGGGAGTTCCTCAGCAGTGAAACCGAATTCGCCGACTACAGAGAGGTACTCGTCCTCGTCCGAGGTGATCTTGGCGAGCTCCTCGTTGTATGCGGCCAGAAGTTCGGTGTCATCGGTGCGGAAGACCGTGGCACCTGCACCGACCTGCGGTTCGCCGTCGATGGTGGCGACGAACGACTCGGTGACATCGACCGGTGCGTCGGGGTTGTTGGTCTTCATCCAGTTCAACGAAATCGCGGTCAGGGCAAACACGTCGGCGCGGCCCGAGGTCACGGCGTCCATGCCGTCTTGCGGAGACGCGACCTGAGTGCTCGCGATTCCCAATGCTTGGGCGTAATCGGATTCGATGGCACCTGTCATCGTCGCGAGTCGAAGTCCGCTATCGGCGACCGACTGCATGTCGGTCAAACCGGCTGGGTTTCCAGCGGGAACCATCAGCGCCGTCGTGTAATTGAATTCGGGATCGCCGAACGCGGCCTGTTCGCACCTCTGAGGGAGAATGGACATTCCTGCGCTGACCACGTCGAATCTGTTGGCCTGCAAGCCGGGGATCAGAGCGCCGAAGTCGGCATTGACACCCTCGACAGTGTCGATGCCCAGATTCCCGAAAATTCGTTTGTGCAAAGCGATTGTGGCGCCGGTCAATTCACCGTTCTCCTCGAAACTGTAGGGCGCTTCGCCCGCAACTCCGACCGTGATGGTCCCGGCGTCACGGAGCGACTGAAGTCGGTCTTCCCCGTCGGCTGGTGTGGTCGATGTGCACGCAGTGAAGCTTGCGGCAACGAGGGCGGCGCCGCCGAGCACGGTGACAATTCGACGGGTCGAGAAGTTGTTCAGCACGGTATGTGCCATGGGGCCAGGCCTTCCGGTCACTGTCGAGACACTGGTCCGACACACTTCTTCGCGGCGAAGCGTCGTGTCGGCCGGTCGACGGTATTGTTCTGTTTTTTTGCATTTCTTTACCGTCGCCGAACGTAGCACGGTAGACGTACGTGCCATCGGTGAACGGTTCGCCTATGGCCGAGCGAATCTCGGGTTTCGTCCGTGAAACACCACACCAAAGCCCTTTTTTCGGTCCTGGACACGAACACGTAACGATGGTGGCACCGACGTACCGGTGTCGCTGCTGGGGTGCCCGAGGTGCTCCGACGGCTAGAGTGATCGAACCGCAGGCCCCCGCATCCCAGGAGTTGCTTCACCGTGAGTTGGATCCGCTTGAACGACGTCGCCAAGGGATACGACGGCAAGGTGATGCTGCGCGAGGTGTTCTTTCGCCTCGCAGACGGCGATCGCATCGGTCTGATCGGGCGCAACGGCACCGGTAAGACGACACTGCTGCAACTCCTGCTGGGCCGTGAAGCGCCCGACACCGGCACGGTCGATGTGACCGAAGGGGCGCGAATCGGCTACTTTTCCCAGTTCTCCGAACTCGACGGTGATCGCAGCATCCAAGCAGAGCTCGAATCGCTGTTCGGCGCGGTGCACAAGGTCGAACTCGAACTCGCCGAGGTCGAAGCTGCACTCGGCGGCGACCTCGACGAAAAACAGATGTACGCGCTGGTCGATCGCCAGGCGGAACTGCTGGATGCCATGGAGAACAGTGGTGGCTGGACGTACCACCAGCAGATCGACACCGTGCTCTCGATGCTCGGATTCAATGCCGAACGACGCGAACTACCCGTCGGCCGGTTGTCCGGCGGCTGGCGAAATCGCGCCGCGCTCGCCAAGATTCTCATCGAATCGCCCGACGTATTGCTACTCGACGAGCCGACCAACTTCCTCGACGTAGCCGGTATTGCGTGGCTCGAACGGTGGCTCCGCGACTTCCGCGGTGCGCTCCTCGTCGTATCGCACGATCGTCACTTCCTCGAGCAAGTCGTCACCGGTATCGTCGAGATCGAGAACCACCACCTCCAGACGTACGACGGCACCTACTCCGATTACGTTCAGCAGAAACAGTTTCGGCTCAAGAATCTCGAGCGCGAGTTCAGCAACGAACAGCAGCTGTTGGCGTACGAGCAGGAAGCGATCAGTGATCGCAAAGAGGCGGTCAAGAATCCGAGCGGCGTGCTCAAGCGCCGACTCGCGAACATCAAGAAGAGCAAGAACCCCAGGCCGGTCGATACCGTCGTCACCGCAATTTACGGCGGACTGCACGTGCACGACAATTTGGCCGAGATCTCCGGGCTCTCGAAAAGCTATGGTGAACAACAATTGTTCCGTGATGTGTCTTTCAGCATTCACCGGGGCGACCGGATCGCCATCACGGGTCCGAACGGCTGCGGAAAAACGACGTTGGTCGACATCCTCACCGGTGCGGAGCAACCGGACAGCGGCAAGATCAAGTGGAAGACGAAGGCGCCGTCGTTCATCTACTACAACCAGGTGCTTGCCGATCTCGACCTCGACGACACCGTCACCCATTCGGTCAACGCGATGCCCGACAGCCTCGCATTGACTGCCACGAAGAAGGAAGTCAATCGCTTCCTGACGCTGCTGCAGTTTTCCGAGATGGATCTCAAGACGCGTATCGGTGTGCTCTCCGGCGGTCAGAAAGCGCGAGTGGCGTTGGCGCAGTGCCTGTTGTTCGGCGCCGACGTGATCGTGCTCGACGAGCCGACCAACCACCTCGACCTGCAGAGCACCCAGGTCCTCGAGCGCGCTCTGATGGCGTTTCCCGGCGCGGTGATCCTGGTGAGCCACGATCGCTTCTTCGTCGAGAAGGTCGCGTTCCGTCAGCTGTCGTTCGACGGCAAGGGCGGGGTCGAAGAAATTGCCGGCGTTCAGATGGCGTAAGCCTCAGCTCTTGTAGTAGACGACCTGATGGCTTGTGGCCAATAGCTTTTCGTCGCTGCTCCACAGTTCGGCAGACTGGTCGAAATATCCCCGGTGGAAGCGTCGGGACTGGGCGTGCGCGAGTACGAATGAATCGGACTGCGTCTCGAGATCCTCGGCGGTGGCGAAGTAGTGGATAGTCAGTGAGATCGTGCCAGCGGGAACGTATTTGCCGAGCCGCTGGAAGACCCTGGGGTAGAAGATGTCGCACATCGAGGTGAGCGAGGCGAAATCGAGTGCACGCGAGGGTGTGTCTCGGACCCAGAGCGCTATGGCCGAGTCGGGGGATTCCTGTTCGTTCAACGCCCCGGCGGAAAATCGCATCTCGTAGTTTCGCGCCCAGGCGATGAACTCAGGGAGGCCACCGGCCTCGAGTTCGGATGGTGCAGGCACTGACGGCGGCGAGGCTTCGTCGTCGTCCCACGTCTCGCGACGGGTGCCGAACACGGCCGTCGCGCTCGTTGCGACCTCGCCGTTCTGGCTGAGCTCGAGATACCAGTGTTGGTTACTACGGTTCGTGCGCACCGCGCGAGTGGAGATCTCGAACTCACCTTCGGCGACCGGGCCGGCAAAGTTGATGGTCAGCGACACCGGGTCCCCGAGATGGTCCGGATGTTGCTCGACAGCCCTGATGAAGGTCGCCGCGGTGAGACCACCGAACGGGCCGACCATGTTGTTGTAGGGCGCTGACGTGCGGCCCAGGTAGACGCCGGGGGTGATGCTGTGAAGCTCCAACGCGTCGTCGAAGGGGTGGGTCGTGTTCGAAGCCTCATTCATTGCTCTCCCCGTCTGCAGTGGTTCTATGCCAAGCGTCATAGTAGCCATATCGCCGTGGGCTGGTCGGCACCCGGTGTCACGACGGCAGGGGCGACAGCTCCGCCAGCGTCGATCCCGACTGCAGGATGTACGTGCCACCACCTCCGCCGACGTAAGTCTCGAACGAGGTTCCGGGGTCGCCGGTCATCTTGGCGAATTCGGCCGACCACAGCTGATGTCCGGTGTGAGAGTCGAGGGCGACGAGCGCACCATCGCTGTAGGCGACGACCGAGTCCCGATCGTGAGCCATCAGGGACCATGTTTCGGCCGAAGTCCACAGCTGCCCTCCGGTACGGAGATCGATGCCGACCGTGTTGTCGTCGAAGCGGAGGATGCCGACGTCTCCGACAAGAGCGACCAACGTCCCTCTCGTTCGGGGTTCGTTGTATTCGTCTCCCGTATCGTCGAAGACGAGAAGATCGTTGCGCCACAGCTCTTGTCCGGTTGTCCGATCGAATGCTGTATCGCCCAGGACAATGGGAATGCTCAGGTCGGCGGGCTCGTCTATCGACAGGTAGTGCTCGGCGGGGCCGGAGTAGGTTGCCAGTTCCTCTCCACTTCGGTTCAGAGCGGTCGACCCGGTAGTGGCGGAAGAGCTCGCATCGCAATCGAAGTCGGACGCCACTGCCAGATCGCCCGCTGTTCGGTATTGAGCGATCATGCAGTCGTCGAGGATGTCGGTCGACCAGATCTCCTCGCCGGTCTGCGCATCGAAAGTGGCAAAGCTCCCACCTACGTCGAAACTACCGACCTCGGGACCCACCATCAGCCGGTCGGCGTATTGATCTTCCCATCCGGCCGACACCGCAATCGGGGTGCTCCAATCCGCGTCGTAGTCGTCCAGCGTTCCGCGGTGGAGTGTGACGTCGGCGCCCTCGAGGTCGCCCTCGGCGATGTACAGGCGATCGTTGGCGACTGTCGCGGCGACGATCTCGGGCGCGGTCTCGATCGTGTTCGACGCACCCGTTGACAGATCGAAGGTGACCAGGCCGGGTTGTTCGCCGTACGACGGTCGATAGCAGACGAGCATGCCGTCCAGCGGCTGCTCTGCGCACGATGCGAGTTCGAACGCCGGCGACGTCCACATCACGGCGCCGCTGGCCGTCTCGACGGCGACCATGACGGCGTCCGAATTCATACCATCACCATCCGGGGCGACCGCGAGCGTGAGCAACATGTCGTCGATGCGTATCGAACCAGGGCCCCAGGGATACATCGATCCGGTTCGTGGATCGGAGAACGTCGCGCCGTCGATTCCGCTGGCCGACACTTCCGTCACCCAGGCCACTCCGGGAGCGGCAGGGGAGGCGTCGGTGATGCGCTTGATCGTCGTCGATCGGTCCTGCATCAGGACCACCGCGGCCGCAGATACCGTGACGACGGCGACGGCGCCCGCGATGGCACGTTGCGCAGAGGGTTTCATGGAAGGTCCAATCCTGGCGTAAGAGCGAGCCTTTCGAGATCCGCGCGTTCCCAGGGAAGCTCGGTGGTGATCGTTATCCCCATCCCGGAAGGCGACGGCAATGACACGGTGGAGCCGGTCGTGACGTAGCCGGGATCGGGTTGCGGGTCATCGCTGATCGCGATGGTCAGAACACCTGCCGCGCTGTTCACGACCTGGCAGAGCCCGCCGCCCCAACCGCTCGTGCGCAGTGATCCGAGCGGTGGCGATGGTGCAAGAGCAGCTGTATCAGCTTGACGCAGAGCGGAATCGAGTGTTGCGATGTCGGTAGCGGTGTACTCGCGGGTCGATTCGGTCTGCGTGGACGGGCTGCATTCCGAGATACTTCCCGGGGTGCCGGGTGGGGGAGCGGTGGAGGTGTCCAGTCCGGGCGCGGTGACTATGTCGATCAGCTCGTCCCGAGAGAGCGGAAGAGCGTCTTCCTCGGCTGGAACCGATGTGTAGACCGACACCACGGAGTCGTCGGGACGATAGGCGATGGCATTGCGCTCGTAGGTGCGATCTCCGTTGACCTCGTACCAAGTGGTCAGGGTGTCGACCACGGAACCGTCGGACATGGTCGTCCGTTCGTCGACATCGCCTGCGATGCAGGGTGGTACGCCGCGGTCGGATTGGCCGACGCCGACGCTGAGGTAGCCATCTCCGGTGGCGGTACGAATCGATCCGTAGGCACTCGTCGAATCGATCGCAGTCTCCTCGGTCATACCCTCGTAGACTGGAATCGGATCGAAATACGGAATAACGCCGTCCTGGAACGTGATTCCCGACGGGAGTGCAGCGAGGAGTGCTTGCGACATAATATGCGCTTTCGGGCCACTGAACCATGGCGCGATCGGGTTGTCGTAGCTCTGCGCGACCGTTCCGAAGTACGACGAGTACGTCGAATCCACCGGCTCGTCGACGGTGTCACATCCGGGGATCGTGGTCGGGTACTCCACCTCCGGGGTGACGTACTCGTACTCCTCGGCCGGCGTCGGGTTCTCCGATGCCGGTGCGACAGGCTGCACCGTCAGCTCCGGCTCCGCCGGTGTGGCGGTCAGACCGGCGACGACGATTCCTGTTGCGACGATCGAGGTGATGGCCAGAGTGGTCATCACGGCGTCGTGCCGTCGCGGCGGTGCATGCTCGGTCATGGTCCTCGTTCGGGTAGAGATCGTCTCCGGCGGTCACCGAGATGTCTATTGATACCATTCGTTTTGTTAACGAGCGACGAAGCCACGATGAGTTCTTCCCGCGCTGGAAGTCTTTACTGAACGACTGCGACGAAGGGAAGAATCATGGCCAAGCTCCTGTACTCCGCAACGATGTCGGTCGACGGTTTCATCGCCGGTCCCGGCGGTGACATGTCGTGGCTGTCCGAGCACGTGGGCGAGAAGAACGAGACCGCGGACCGCCTACTCGAGCAGATTGGCGCAATCGTGTGTGGTGCCGTCACGTTCTTCGGTGACGATCCGAACCGTGATACCGACGCGGAAGGAGCCTTCGGAGGGCAGTACGACGGACCGGTCGTACTGCTGACTCATCGTCCGCCTCACTCGCCGCCCGAGGGAGTGGCCGTCGCAACCGATCTGGAATCCGCCGTCGACATGGCAAAGGAGATGGCGGGGGACAAGTACGTCAACATCTTGGGAGCGGACGTTGCGCGGCAGTGCATCGAACAGCAGATGCTCGACGAGATTCTCGTCTTCACAGCACCGGTTCTGCTCGGTGATGGGGTGCGGTTGTTCGACCGTCCAGGCGGCGGCGTGGTGCGAATGGAACAGCTTCCGGGGGAAACCGAATCGTGGTTCCGGGTTGTCTATTGAGGCTGCTTCAAGCCGCGAAGGAGCAAGTCCCCGACGAATTCCGCGTTCTCCTCGGGGCTGAGGTTTCGCCGTGTGAAACATCGCATGAGGAGGGTGTTGGTGATGCCTGCTGCCAGATCCGCGGGCGTGCCGATGAGCGCAAGGGTGCCGTTGTCCTGCCCCCGCTGGATGACGGGCCCGATGATCGCAGGAATATTCAGCTTCTGCTTCACCGACATCATGCCCTCGGGTTCGCCGTATGTGTCGTGAGCGACAGCCACCAACAGTGCGTCCATGAAAGCACTTTCGTTTGCGGCGAGCTGAGCACAACGGAGTAGGAAGTTGTCGATGATCGTGACGTCGTCCAACCCGATCAGCAGGTCGTCGGCCACGCTTTCCCGCAGCGCGTCGACTTTGGCTTGCAGCGCGGCCACGAGTATGTGCAGCTTCGTCGGGAACAGCTTTTTCAGCGCGGCACGCGGAACGCTGGCGTCGTCGGCGATGTCGTCGAGCCTCGTCATGAAGTAGCCACGCTTGCCGAGTTCAGTTCGGGCTGCCTCGATGATGGCTGCGCGGGGGTCCCGCGGCATCGGTGTGAGAATCGGACCCTCGATGGGCTCGAGCATGTCGTCCAGGTGCTCGTGGCTACCAGAAGTGTCGACGGCGGAACCGATCAGGGCCAGAATGGCGCTTGCTACCGTATCGGCCGATACCGCATCTGGGTCGACTCCACTTCTGCTGCGGAAGCCGTCGAGTAACGCATTCACCGTCATCGCAAATGTTCGGCTGGTGAACGGACGCCTCAACGCCGCATCCGTCGTACGGAACAACGCTTCGAATGCGGTGAGAGCCAGCCTGTCCCGTCTCGCGTAGTCGGTCTTGATTGCGTAGTCGTTGCCGAATACTCGGGCAAGTTGGTCGGTTGCTGTCGACGTGTCATCCGTGAGGCCGGCAAACCAGCGGTTGACGATTGCGAGCACGGCGGGGCGCAGCGAATTCTCGTGGGCCTGCATCGTCGTATCGATGGCGTATTCGACGTCCTCGGCCGAGACACGTTCGACGTTGGTGAGCTCAGTGACGACGGCATCGATGAAATCGGCTTTGGTGTTGAATTTCCTGAAGAATGTTGCCTGTGACGCGTTCGCATCGTGGGCGATGTCCTCGCTGCGCAACCCCCGGGCGAGCACGTGTCTGGGGTTGCTCACCAGGAATCGAATCCCTGCGTCGATGAATTGGCGAGTTGGACCGTCGTAGTCGGTCAACGTGGCCCCCTATCGAACTCCGCTGTCGTGTCGGATTGTCACTGTATGGCACGAGCGTGCAGTTCACAGCGTTCGGTGAGAGTTTTCACTGTCACCTGAGTGTGTGCACACTCAGGTGGTGGAGTGAACTTGCGGCGCTTCTGAGATTTCATTGATTTCCGACCACGCACTCGCGCCTCCGATCGAATTCGGCGGCGCCCGGACATCAAGGACGATCAATGAGTGTCGCCGTGCCTTTCCGCTCTTGTCGCATCCAGTCGCCGAATCCGACGGGGCAGCCGCGTCGGACCGACCCGGGGCTAAGTACTCGCGAAGTCGAAGTTCTGCTGACGTGGATCAGGAGCGACCACAAGTCGGCTGTATCGCAGGCACTGTTTATCGCACCTGGGACCGTGAATACGCACCTAAGTCGGATCCGCACGAAGTACCACCGTGCCGGTCGTCCCGCACCGACCAAAGCTTCGTTGTTGGCACGGGCAATTCAGGACGGCTTGATAGGGCTCGACGAGCTGTGATGGGGTCATGGCTGCCGCGACGGCAGGCACTATGCCAGGCAGTCGGGCACAGTGGAGGCGGTGACGCTTGATTCCGCTCGCCTTCCCCGGCCCGCCTCGTTCGGCGCAGCATCGATAGTCCTCGGCGCTCTCATCGTGCTCGTGCTCGATCTGCACACCGCCTCGAGCAACGCGGAGCACCTGCGGCGGACGATCAGTGAGTACGGACTCGGCGCTCAGCAATGGGTCTTCTTCGTCGGAGTGCTGTTGTTGGCAATCGGGTCGGCGGCGACGCTTGCCGCTGCCGTTCGGCACGGTATGACGGCCGTGTCGTCGACGGCGTCGATCGCTCTGATGCTGTGGACCGTCGGACTTGTCGCAGTCATTGCAGTGCCCAAGCAGGATTGGAGCAACGACGCCACTCTCGGAATCGGGGGCGCAGTCCACAGGTTGGGTGCCGCCGTGGCATTCATCAGCATCCCCGTCGCGGTGATCGCCTTCGCGAGGCCGTGGCTGCGAGACGCTCGTTGGGGTTCCTGGGCCAGGGCGACTGCGTTGCTCGCGGCGCTGGCGGTCGCGTCGTTGCTCCCCATCGTCTACGCACTGTTCGTCGGGATGACGTCGACGACTCCGTGGTACCGGGTCGTGACACTCGGCTACGTCGAGCGGATACTGGTCGTGGCCGAGGTGATCGCGTTGATCTCGTTGGCGCTGTGGGTGCGGGTAGCGTCCCGATCGTGCGTGGAAAGTGACGCCGGGCGGTAACTCCGAGCGCAGTCAGCTCAGATGCCGGATTTCCGGGTCCGGTAGGCCGCGACGGCCTCGCGGTTGCCGCACGCCGTACTGCAGAACTTGCGTGAACGGTTGCGCGAGAGATCCAGAACGATGCCGTCGCAGTCTGCCGCGCAGATATCGAGCCGTGACAGTTCATCGGCGCGGATGACGTCGATCATCGCCATCGCCGTTTCGACGGCGATGCGGTCGGCGAGGGGGCGGTCGTCGCTCACCGCATGCAGATGCCAGTCCATCTCCCCGTGGCGGACCAGTCTCGGCAGGGCACGAGCGTCGGACAGGATCGTGTTCACGAGCTCCACTGCCGAGTCCCGATCGCTGGTCAGCAGGCGACGTAGCGACGGGCGCAGGTTTCGGACGGCCTCGAGTTCGGCCTCGTCGCCGTCGAAGCGACCGGTGTAACCCTGCTCGACGAAGAATGCCGACAGCTGTCCCCTCGTGGTGAGCGTGTCGGGGTCCTCGCCGGAATTCACCAGAGCGACCGCCGACGTGAGCGCACCCTCGGTGTCATGAGTGAAAACCATGTTGACACCTTACCCTGCGGTCCCTAGTGTCATGGTCCATGACTTCGTTGACCAATGACATCGCGGTTCGTCCGTCCTCCCGGCTTGTCTCGGGGCTCGGCCTTGCCGTTGTGTCCTCCGCGGCGTTCGGGTTGTCGGGGCCGTTGGCGAAGAGCTTGCTCGACGCGGGTTGGTCTGCCGGCGCTGCTGTTACATCCAGGATTCTCATCGCCGCTGCGGTGCTGCTGATTCCGGGCATCGTGGCGTTGCGAGGTCGCTGGGGTCTGTTGACGAGCAACGCTGGAATTATCCTCGCGTACGGTGCATTCGCGGTCGCTGGTTGTCAGCTGGCGTTCTTCAACGCCGTTGGGTACATGCCGGTGGGCGTCGCCTTGCTGATCGAGTTCACCTCGCCGATCGCAGTGATCGGATGGATGTGGTTGCGGCACAAGCAACGTCCGACTCTGAAGACTGTCGCAGGCGCTGCGCTTGCCGCCGTCGGGTTGATTCTCGTCCTCGATCTCGTCTCCGGTGCATCCATCGACCCAGTGGGTCTTGCATGGGCCCTCGCGGCGATGGCCGGTGCTGCGGTGTACTGGATCATGTCGGCCGACGATGGCAACGGATTGCCGCCGTTGACGCTCGCAGCGGCCGGATTGCTCTGCGGCGGAACCATCCTGCTGCTGGCAGGATTGGTCGGAATCGTGCCGTTCTCCGTTGCCGCAGACGACGTGCTGCTCGCTGGTGTCACGATGCCGTGGTGGATATCGGTGCTCGGACTCGGTGTCGTGACGGCGGCCGTGGCGTATGTCTGCGGGATTGCCGCGATCAGGCGACTCGGATCGCGCCTCGCGTCGTTCATCGGACTCACCGAAGTTCTCTCCGCCCTGGTGTTCGCGTGGCTGCTCCTCGGCGAGACACCGCGGGCAGTCCAAGTTGCCGGCGGTCTTCTCATCCTCGCCGGCGTCATCGTCGTCAAGCTGGGTGAGCCGCGAGTAGTCGACGCTGCCTGACGATCGACATCAGGAATCGACGACGTGCACGATCGACGAGAGTCGCGCCAACCGGACATATGGAACACTCGAGAGGGTGAATCGTGCCTCCCTTGCGCTATCAGCCATCGCCGCCACCGCACTTCTGATCACCGCATGTAGTTCCTCCGAACCCACTCCCACCGCCGAGTCGACCGGTTCTTCGGCGGCGGGTTCTTCGGCCGCGCAGTCCGCGCAGGCGCAGGTGCCGTCGAGCGCCGATGTGTACACACTGCCCGGATCTGATGTCTTCCCCGAGGGCATCACCGCGGACGACGACACGTTCTACGTGACGTCGACAGGAGACGGTGCTGTGTTCCGGGGGAGGCTCGGCACATCCGAGTTGGAGGTCTTCCTGCCAGGCGGTGCGGACGGACGCACCGGGGCTGCAGGAATCGATGTGTCCGACGGTGATGACGACAACGACGACAACGACGACAACGACGACGGTGATGTCGATGATGTGAACAGGCTGGTGATCGCAGGCGGCGCGACGGGCAAGGTCTGGGTGTACGACAGTATGTCCGGGGCACTGGTGGGGACCTTCGCCAACGGCCTCGGAGAGGACGCAACCTTCCTCAACGATGTCGTGATCGCAGACAACGGCGATGCATTCGTCACCGACTCTCGCAGTCCCGCGCTGTTCCGAATCCCCGCCGAGCAAGTGCGCGACGGTGCACAGGACGGACCGCTGGAAGTGTTCGTCGACTTCACCGGATCTCCCTTCGCGTACGTCGAGGGGTTCAACGCGAACGGCATCGTCGAGGTGGACGACGACGCGCTCGTCGTGGCGCAGTCCTCGACCGGAAATCTGTACCGCATCGACGCCCGATCGAAGGACATCACTCAGGTCGATCTTGGCGGCACGACGCTGACGAACGCGGACGGTCTCGAACTCGATGACGACACGCTGTACGTGGTGCGCAACCGTGACGGCGTCATCGCTCGGGTCGATCTGGCCGACGACGGCAGGTCCGGTCGTGTCGTCGATGAGATCACCGACGCGTCGTTCGCTTACCCGACGACGGTAGCTGCGACCGAGGACAGGCTCCTCGTGGTGAACAGTCAGTTCGACAAGCGTGGGGGCGAACCGGTCGAGCCGTTCACCGTCAGCTCGATCCCGGAATAGACAATTCTTCTGTCGGAGGCTCTGGGTATGGTCGCGGGATGACCGACAACGCGCACCATCGAATCGATTATGTCGAACTATCCGTCACGGATCTGAGCGCTGCCCGTGACTTCTGTTCGGCGGCTTTCGGCTGGGAGTTCAACGAGTACGGCCCTGCATACGCAGGCATCAAAGGTGCAGACGGCGACGAGGTCGGCGGCCTGGCGCAGGTCGCCGAGCCTCAGCCGTCGGGTGGGCCCCTGGTGCTCCTGTACTCGGACGATCTGGATGCATCCGTCGTCGCTGTCACCACTGCTGGTGGTGCAGTGGTGAACGGGCCGTACGAGTTTCCCGGTGGACGCCGCTTTCATTTCACCGATCCGAGCGGAAACGAATTGGGAGTGTGGGCGTCGTCCTGAAGCGTGGGGACGAGTCAGCGCAGGATGTCGTCGATCTGCCCCATCGCGAGCGTCATGCCTTCTTCCATGCCCATCTCGATCATTTTCTGCATTTGATCGGCGCTCTCGAACTTCGACGTGATGGTCATTCTGGTTCGACCCTCGATGTCGTCGAGCGTGACGACCGCGTGGGTGGTACCGAGCGACTCGACCGGCTCCCAGTTGTCGTCGGCGAATCCATCATCGAAAGCAAGTGTTCTGGGCGCATCGATCGACGTCAAATGCCACCAGCCGCGGGCCTTTTCGCCGTCCGGTCCCGTCATGTAGTAGTTGGCTCTGCCGCCCGGGGTGAACTCGAGCAGTTCGAAGGTTGCGGGCCAAGTCGGGGGTCCCCACCACCGCTCCAACTGACGTGGATCCTCCCAAATCTTCCACACACGTTCGACTTTCGCATCGAACTCGGCGACGATGGTGAAGCTCAGTTCCTCGGCGTTCTGTTTCGTGCTGATCACAGTCATGAAGGGTCTCCCTCGTCCTCGGTGAGAATGTCGGCAATTCGATCCACGCGCTGTCGCCAGATCGTTTCGTACTCGGCCAGCAGTGCTCGTGCTCTTTCGATGCCCAGCAAGTGAATTCGCACGATTTGCTCCCGTCCGCGCTTCTCCTTCTTCACGACCGAAGCGCGTTCCAATATCGCAACGTGTTTCTGCACGGCTGCGAAACTCATGGAGTAGTGAGCAGCAAGGCCGGACACCGAATGCTCTCCGGTGAGTACCCGCGACACGATGTCTCGCCGAGTGGTATCGGCGAACGCCTGGAACAGGCGATCGAGGTCGGCGTCACTGACTTCATCTACAACCATTTGGTTGTAGATTACGACATGCGTAGAACACCGTCAAGGGTCCGCGATTCTTGGGTGATGCGCTCCGGATGCGTCAGCGTTCGGTGAACTCTGCCAACTGGCGTGTCACCGTTCCCCATCCGTCGTAGAAGCCGAGATCTTGGTGCTGGGCGGCGTCGGCGGCGTCCTTGTGCATCGCCAGTGCGGTGTACTCG
Source organism: Rhodococcus sovatensis (assembly GCF_037327425.1). Classification (NCBI taxonomy): domain Bacteria; kingdom Bacillati; phylum Actinomycetota; class Actinomycetes; order Mycobacteriales; family Nocardiaceae; genus Rhodococcus; species Rhodococcus sovatensis. Next base: position 856,357 of record NZ_CP147846.1, read on the forward strand.
GTGCCTTCTGGATGGTCGGCGAACGTGATCGACGCCGTGACGAACGGCTGCGTGGCGGGGCGCCACCCACCGACGAGTGCTGTGGTGAACACCAGTCGTTCCAGTGCGTCGACGGCAAGGAAGCAGCCGTCGATGTGTGGACCGAATTCGATTCCGTCATCACTGATCTCGGTGACGAATGAGCCACCGGGAATCAGTTCGAGGTCTACAACTCGTGACGAGGCCGGTGCGGGCACCCACCACTGCTCGAGTTGGGATGGTGTCGTCCAAGCTGCCCATACTGTGGCTCGCGGGGCCTTGATGATGCGGGAAACGGTGAGATCGAGCGAGGATGTTGTCGACTGTGTCATGGCGTTCTACTCCTGATGGGTGACGAACCGTTCGAGGCGGTCGGTGTGGGCTTCCCAGATTTCTTGTTGATGCTGCAGCCAGCTTTCGACGGCCGAGAATGGCGTCGCGTCGAGTGTGCAGGTGCGCACCCGACCAACTTTGTTCGTCGTGATCCAGCCGCCCTGTTCCAGTACTCGAACATGCTTCATGAATGAAGGAAGCGCCATGTCGAACGGCTCGGCGAGTTCGCTGACGCTCGCCGGGCCGCGTCCGAGTCTGTCGATTACGGCACGGCGGGTGGGATCGGACAGCGCCTGGAAGACATCGTCGAGATGGGCTGTTTGCTGAGCCATAAGGCAAAGTATCAGCCCTTGGATAGTTAGCGCAAGGGCTAAGTGATGGAGAACTGGTGGCGTGAAGTGGTTGGCGAGCCGATACTGAAAACCATGCTTCCGGTACTCGACTTGGCGGCCGCCGAAGGCGACCCCGACACCTTTCGCTCGGAGCTCCTGGCGGCAGCGCACGAGTCAGGCTTCTTCTACCTCGTCGGACACGGTGTGTCGAAGGAGAAGGCTGAGGAGATCTTCGCCTTGGCTCGCCGATTCATCGCATTGGGTGACGAGGAGAAGAACGAGATTTCACAACTGAAGAGCCCGCACTTCCGTGGCTACTCGCGACTCGGGGGTGAACTCACCAACGGCGCACGTGACTGGCGCGAACAAATCGACATCGGTCCGGAACGTGAGCCGATCACCGACGCCGAGGGCTACTGGAACCTACAAGGCCCGAACCTCTGGCCCTCGGCTCTGCCTGAACTCGAGCCTGCCTTGACTGCCTGGGGACAGGGCATGTCCGCCGTCGGTCTACGACTGCTGCGCCAGTGGGCACTGGCGCTCGGCGCGGACGAAGGCGTGTTCGACGACGCCTTCGCGCACCATCCTGCAACCTTGATGAAAGTTGTTCGGTACCCGGGTAGTGCGGAGAACCCGCAGGGTGTCGGTGCGCACAAGGATTCCGGGGTCTTGACGCTGTTGCTCGTCGAACCCGGTTCACGGGGTCTGCAAGTCGAGCTGGCGACGAACGAGTGGATCGACGTGCCACCACTCGACGGCTCCTTTATCGTCAATATCGGCGAGCTTCTCGAAGTCGCGACGCAGGGGTACCTCCGCGCGACCCGCCACCGTGTGTTGGCACCCGAACCCGGAGTCGACCGGCTGTCGGTTCCGTTCTTTCTGAGCCCTGCGCTGGATGCCGTCGTACCGATCGTGTCATTGCCCGAAGAACTCGCCGCGCGATCGCGGGGAGTCGAGGCAGATCCGGACAACCCGATCTTCTCGACGTACGGTGAGAACGCGTGGAAGTCGCGCACGCGTGCTCACCCCGACGTCGCACAGTTGCATCACGGGATCACCCCAGCTTGACAGCGTCTGATGGACAGGCGGCGTACTGAGCTACTCCTCGATCCGCTCGCGCCCACCGGTGAGGTCGGCACGTTCGGCTGCCTTCCGTCCCAGGCTCATACCCCGGCTGTCCGAGACGCTGATCTTGACGGTCCCGAGTTTCGGGAACAGATCTTCGAAAACCGTTGTGACCGCGCGATCTCGCTCGGCGAGAATCGGTACCAACGAGGAACCATAGGTCTGGCCGGCCGATCGATCGGCTCGTGCGCGGGCTTCCGCCAGTCGTTCCCGTATCCGCCAGGCGTAGCCGAGGAGGAACGCTCGTCGAAACCCTCGGGAGCGACTGGCGGGATCCGTTCCCGCGTGGTCGAGTGCTCGGGCGGACTGCACGAGCAGCGATGTGTACAGGAGTTCGCACAGATCGAGATCGACGGGCATACCGGTGATACTGATCAAGCCGAACTTCTTGTACCACACCGTCTTGGCGCCGTTGGTCGTCGCAACGCTCGACAGTAGTTGCATTTTTGCATCGGCGTAGGGATTGTCGACGGTGATTCGACGCGTCACTACCATCGCGTCCGGCCTCGACCCTTCGGCTGCATCGACGACCGCACTGTCGATCGCATACCGAGTCATCAACTCCTGGGCCTTCGCGGCGAACGTGTCGGATTCCTCGCTGAATGTCGATGACTCGGCTTTCGCGAGAAGCGAGCGGATCTTGTTCAGGGTCTTGATATCCGGGCGATGGGAAGACTCCGCGGATCTACGGGCACTCCATTGTGACGGCAGTGGAACGATGACGGTCAAGGACGGGAGCAATCGCAGCTGAGCCAGTAGTCGAAACAGGTTCAGCCAGAACGCTCGCGGGTCCGCCCGCGAGACCTTTCCGTAGTGAACGAGGTCTGTACTCGGATCGATTGCAAGGTAAAGCAATTGACCGCGCCACTCGTCAGGAGCATTGGTCAGTGCGAGTGTGCGCCTGGAGTGCGATCCGATCAGCGCCTCGAGCAAGGGTAAGGCGTATTTGTCGATTCGTCGCTTGACGACGTGGATCAGTTCGGCCGGTTGCCACCCGCGTTCGAAAATCTCCGACAACACGGAATCCGCGTACGTAGTGCAACGGCCGTCCATGCTTGCCGATGATCGTCTCGATTCCAGTTCGACGACCTGATCGACGAATCGTCTCAGCGCAGCGCCCGACGTCATCGGGTCAGCTGCCAATAGAACCCCCGCAGACATCAGGCGATCAGCGTCCATCGTGCGAGTCAAAGCGTGAACGTTCATGTTTCCCCTCGTCGAGTATGGGCCGACGCCCAGTGAGGGGGTGCTGGAGTCGGTGTCGGTCTGTTGTATCAAGTGGGACCGACACGTTCTCCGGGGCGAGTGGAGCTGACGTCACTCGTGAGGGCTGTACGGCGTTCGCAAGATTCGGGCGCTCCGCGCCCAGTGGCACGGTTAAGTAGGTGATGGTGCACTTAACCGTGCCACTGGAGGCGGAGCCGACAACCACTCACCGACGGCGACGCCAGGGCTTGCGCCGCTCGGACGCGTTCTCGATGTCCGGCAGCAGGCCGGCATTGAAGTCTGCGACGAGATTGAGCACAGTGCTTTGGGCGCAGGACTTGTTGGTGCCGATATAGCCCGACGGCCCACGCTTGATCCAGCCCGTCACATACGTGCCTCGAACGACATCTCCGCCGGGCGCATCGAGTACACGACCGTCGTCGTTGGGGATGACGCTGCGGCGGTCGTCGAACGGAACTCCAGGCAGTGCGACGCCGCGGTATCCAATCGAGGTGAGGACCAGGCCGGCGTCGACCGTCTCGACCTCGCCGGTCGGCACGGACTGGACCGTGCCGTCTGCCGTGGTTGCGAGAGTCATGCGATCGAATTGGACTCCTGTGACTGCAGTTTCGCCGCGGACGCATGTGGGGGAGAGCAGGTATCGCAGCACGATTCGCCTGTGATCGTTGCCTGAGATTTCGTCCACGCGGCGTAGCAGGTTCAGTTTCTGCGCAGCTGCGTGTGGTAGATCGTCTGTTTCGGCCAACCTGTCGGTGGCAGCGTCGAGCATCATCTCATCGCGGTACATCGAGACGTCGATGCCCGGAGTTGCGAGTAGGCCTGCGAATTCGGGCACCGTGAAGGCGGACTGGGCTACGCCACGGCGGCCGACGACGAGAACTTCTTCGATGTTCGACTCCCGCAGTGCCTTCAGGGCATGAGTAGGGACGTTCGTGCCCACGAGGCGATCCGGATCGATCGTCAGAATCCGCGCGACATCGAGTGCCACGTTGCCGTTGCCGATGACGATCGCGCGCTTGTGCGACAGGTCGTATCGGCGGTGCGCATGATCGGGATGGCCGTTGTACCAGGCAACGAAATCAGTGGCAGACCCTCGCCCCGGCAGATCGGCGCCTGGAATGGTCAGCTCACGATCCTTCGATGCGCCGACGGCGTAGACCACCGCGTGATGGTTTTCGAGGAGTTGATCGTGAGTGATGTCTGTCCCGACCTCGACTCCGAGGTGGAATTCGAACCCGGACTGCGCGGAAATCTGATCGAACAGCCGCGAGACCTGCCGCGTCTTCTCGTGGTCGGGAGCAACGCCGAGACGTGCCAAACCATGTGGCTGAGGGAGTCGGTCGTAGACGTCGACCTTCACACCGGGTTGAGTGAGCAGCTCGTCCGCGGCATACATGGCCGAAGGCCCTGATCCGACGATCGCGACGCGCAGAGGTTGCCGCTCCTTCGTGACGACGGGTGCCGGCGACACCGGTGCCAGCAGCGGCCGGTCCGGACGTTCCTGCTTGTAGAAGTCGGAGTTGATCGTCAGGAACGGGAGCTGCGCGTCGGTCAGTTTCGATTTCGGGACGATCGCATCGACTGGGCACGCCGATACGCAGGCGCCGCAATCCACGCAGGACGTTGGGTCTATATGCAGCATCTCTGCCGTCAGGAAGTCCGGCTCGTCCGGTGTCGGATGGATGCAGTTGACAGGACACGCGTACACACACGACGCGTCGCTGCAACATGATTGGGTGACAACGTGGGGCATGTCGATTCCTGACGGCAGGCGCTGCTATGAAGCTAACTGGCGCTGTGGATTACGGATCAGGCTGCGAACTGGCTGGAGCTACGATCAGGCTCGCTACGAAAGCGCGAAGCTTTGCCGTCGATTCCGCACAGTTTCCAGACGAGCTTCGCGGCGCGATTCATCATGCCGGTGTCGTTTGCGAGCATGCGCACATCGCCGAAGTAGTCCTGCAGGGTGTGCTGCGATTCCTCGGTACCCCAGAACAAGTCGTCCTTGACGTATTTCGGAATATCGAATTTCTGCCAGAATTTCTTCGGCGGGATGACGATGACATCGCACAGGATTCGCATCGTGATGGGGAATGCAAGCGAGAGGAAGAACCGGCCGATCTTGGACATCTTCGGAACGCGGCGACGCAGGAGCTGGTGCGCGAAGGAAATGTGGCGAGCTTCCTCAGCCACGTGAATAGCCATGACGCCCTGCATGATCGGATGAATTTCCTCACCGGACCGCAGTACGGATTTCTGGATGTGGTCGATCGGCTCCTCACCGGCGAGGACGCCGACGAAGAAGAGCTCGGGAAGGAGCGTTGCGAACAAAGGAATGATCGGGGAGAGCATCTTCATCGGACGGCTCATACCCGGCGCATCGGCGTCGACGCGATTGACCATCTCCTGGAACATCAGAGTGTGGTTGCACTCTTCGATGGACTCGTGGGTGCAGTAGCGTGCTTCGGGATCACCGTTCGGCAACGAAAAGACGTACTGCATCATCCCGCGAATGAGGATGTTCTCGAACTGCAGACCGACCTTCGCGACATTGGCCTGACGCCACATGCCGATGGCGATCTGCTGGTCCTCGGGGAGTGCCTGATACCAGGCGTGTCCGCCGATCGGATCTGTCTTGGACGGGAGGATCCACCGTCGGTCGTTCGCAGTGACCGCGAACTCGGGCGACTCCCAGTCGATGTCTACGTATGGATCGAAATGCTTGTGTACCGAGCCCTCGGACAGCAGTCGCAGAGTCTCGTTGTACTGCTCTGTCTCCGCGTCGGTGTCGATCGAGCGCCTCTGATCTACTGACGTCGTTGTCATCGCTTCTCCCTACGTGGTGCGAACATAGGTTTAATGTAACTCGAAGTATCACCAAATGGAAGTGAAACTGAAACTTTCTTGTGGATACTGCACTGACCTGGTATCGACTGCCTGTCCGCTTGGGTGAGACGCGCGAAATCACGTCATTGGCGCCGAGGGTCGGACAGAAACGTGAGAAGCGATGCGTGAGGTCGAATGCCCGGCCGACGTCCGATGCCACGGTTACTAGGCTGCTGGCATGACGAGAGCAATCTGGTGGGCACTCGCTGTGGTCGCCTTCGCCTTCTCCGTGTGGGGCGGGGCTTCTTCGTCGATGGCCGACTTCTCTTTGGAGTGCTCGAAGATAGGCGAAAGCAGATCCTTCTATCGGTGCGATGACCGTGCCGTCGACGTTTTGGGGGTATGGCCGCTGGTCGTCGTGGGACTGTTGCTCGCGACACCGCCTGTGGTGGCCGCATTGGCAATGCGAAAGTGGGTGTCGTGGTGTGCCGTCGCGGCACTCGTCGGGCTGTCGATCGTAGGGTTGGAGAATTGGGCCTCGATCTCTTACTGGCGTTTGCTTTACATCGCTGTTCCCTTGGCGATCCTTGGATCGATCCTCGCCGCGTTCCAGCGAACTGTTCCGCGCCCATAGACGTCGAAACGTAGCGGGTTTGCCGAGTCCACTTCGTCGAGGGGCGTCTACTTCTCGCAGCCGACGCCATCCCTGTCACGGTCGAGTTTGATGCTGTACCCCGGATCGCCCACATAGATCGGTGCAGCGCCCGCTGCTCTCACGGCATCGCAGTTTTCATAAGTTACGAACGAGGGCGCCTCGGCGACAACGGGTGCAGGTGGCACGTAGACGGGCTCCGGCTCGGCGATGTACACCGGCGCAGGGGCAGGCGCTGGTACATATTGCGTCGTGGTCAGCGGAGGCGGCGCGTAGACGGTCACGGCTTCTGGAGTCGGTGCAACCGTTGTGGTCGCCGCTGCAGTGGTGGTCGTAGTTGCAGTGGTGGTAGTCGTCGTGGACACGTCGGCGATTGCCGGGGCAGCGAAAGCTGCGGGCGCAGGAGCCTCCTCGCGTTCGGCCGGACCCCCGCCGATCCCGAACGCAACGAGCGCAGGGAGCGTGGCGAGGGCAGGTGTCGCCCAGATGATTCGGCCACGAGAGGGTTTGCCGAACAGATACGCACCACCCGCCGCCGCGGCAGATACACCGACTACGACGCCGGTGAGTGAAAAGTCTACGAGAGAACCCAGCAGGATCAGCAGACCGATCACAAGGGCCGACCAGCCGATGATCTTCCCGAACAACGGACGGGAAGGTTCCGGACGCTGTGCGCCGGGAAAGACGTAGGGCTGCGAAAGTGGGTCTGTCATCGGGTGTCCTGAAGATCGGATACTGATGCGGCGCGTGAGCACCGTGGCAACAGATTCGATAGACCGAGGGCTCCAGCGGGATTCCGGCGGGCGTGGTCTGCACCACGAGAAACGTTGCGGAAGTCCGATCACAATGTCGCTCAGGAAGGGTCTGTCGTTACATACCTGTCGGTCTTTCTATGTGCCCGCAGGCTTCAGAGGTCGCCTTCGGGGTCGTAGTCGCCGAATGGTTCAGCGAGAGAGACGCCGGCGTGGACGGCCGGGCGCAGCGGAACCGGCACGGAAAGGGCGTCGCCCTCGGGCACGAGAATTCCCTGCTCCTGCAACGAGCGAATGCGGTAGTCGATCAGCTGAGCTGTTCGGAGATCCTCGCCCTCGAGGCCGTCGTAGTCCTCGTCGGCGTTGTCGACAGGGAGGTCTTCGGTCATCGCGGCGAGCAAAGTTTGTACTGCGAAGGTGTTCGACAGGGCCATCGAGATGTCGACCTCGCTGAGGCTGAGCTGATGCCTGATGTGTTGGGTCACCACGGTGCGCAGGTTCTCGACCGACCTCGACAAGAATCCGTCGACGGCGGATCCCGGTACGACGTCGGTTCCGTCCGACTCGAGAACATCAGCGGCGAACGCTGCTGCCCAGAAGTCCAGCGTGGCGATGTCCGCGCGCTGATCGGTGTGTACGTGGTCGTTGTCTTCGAGTGCGGAGGACAGCTCGGGGACCTGGGACAGAGGAAGCCCTCGTGCCCCGACACGCGAGACAAGTTCTGCGACACCGGCGATGAGCGGTAGCGCGGACAGGGCTGCCAATTCGTCGTGTTCACTCACGGTGGGCAGTTCGATGTCTTCCGGATCCAGCACGTCCGGGTCGTTGTCGATGAAGTCGGTGAGGTCCTCCATGCAGTGCGCGAAGTCCTCGTCGGTCCCTGTCCAGGTATCCGTCTCGTCGAGGAACGTCAAGAACTCCAGCAACGTGATGACGATATTGGTCGCGGCCGCAGCGCCGTTCTCCTCATCGGATTCCTCGATCCGCTCCACTGTGTCGACGATGAAGTGGGCATCGTTCGGGGTCCACGATGTCACCGAGAAACCCGGGTTCGCCCGGTCGATTTGCGTCAGCGTGGTGCGAACAAGGCCGACAACGCGGTCGGCGTGCTCACCCATCTCGCGTCCGACGAGCCATTCGGCGAAATCCTCGAGCACTCCGGCGGGGAACGTGGGATGTTGACTACCGACGGGGGCAGACTGCTGACGCCGTTGACGAGCCTTGGCCTTTGCTGCTCGCTTCTGTCCCCGACTTGCCGGTCCCTTGGATCCCATGACCGTCAGCCTAATGGCTGCCCTGTCGCGGCGGCTCTCATCGGTGTGCGCGAATCCGGTGCCAGCCTCCTTGCCCGACGAGCTCGCCGCGCACCTTCCAGTGAGTGCGCGGGTTGCAACTCGAGCGTGGGCTGGAAGGTGCGCGGGCGGGCGTGGTGGTGACCGAATGAGTCGTTCGGTCACTGTTGGGCGGCGTGGAGTGAGCTGGACCAGTTGTCTAACTGGACAACTGCGGCTCCCGCGCGGCTGGAGGATCGGCATCCTCGTCGTCGCTGAACGGATCGCCGTTGCGGGGGCTGTTGTACCGAACCTCGTCGAGTATTCCTTCGCGCTTGGCGACGATGGTCGGCACGAGCGCCTGGCCGGTGACGTTGACCGCAGTCCGTCCCATGTCGACGATCGGTTCGACTGCTAGGAGTAGACCGACGCCCGCGAGAGGCAGGCCGAGCGTCGACAAGGTGAGGGTGAGCATGACGGTCGCGCCGGTGGTTCCTGCTGTTGCGGCGGACCCGATGACCGAGACGACGACAATGAGAAGGTAGTCCGTGAACGTCAGCGATACGCCGTAGAACTGTGCGACGAAGATTGCTGCGATAGCGGGATAGATTGCAGCGCAACCATCCATCTTCGTCGTCGCGCCGAGCGGGACCGCGAACGATGCATACTCTCGGGGCACGCCGAGGTTGCGCTCGGTGACTCGTTCGGTCAGCGGAAGAGTACCGATGGACGAACGCGACACGAATCCGAGCTGGGTGGCAGGCCATACACCCGAGAAGAACTGACAGACCGAAAGGCCATGTGCGCGAACGATGATGGGATACACGACGAAGAACACGATCGCGAGGCCGACGTAGATGGCGACGGTGAACACACCGAGCGAGCCGATCGCATCCCATCCGTAGGTTGCTACGGCGTTGGCGATCAACGCAGCGGTGCCGATGGGTGCCAGGCGGATGATCCACCACAGCACTTTCTGGACGATTGCGAGAAGTGACGCGTTGAACGTGAGGAAGGGTTCGGCCTTCTCCCCGATCTTGAGGGCAGCGATGCCGATCGCAGCTGCGACCACGAGAAGCTGCAGAATATTGAAGCTCAGCGACGTGGTTGCGGTGCTGGTTGCTGTGCCGTCGACCACCTCCGTGGCCACCGAGGTCTTCGATCCGAGCGCGAGGAAGTTGTTCGGCACCAACCCTGTCAGGAAGGACCACCACGACCCGACGCTGCTCGGGTCCTTCGCTTCCGTTGCTTCGACGCCGGTCCGCGAGCCTGGCTGTGCAACGAGCCCGATGACGATGCCGATGATCACTGCGATGAATGCAGTGATTGCAAACCACAACAGCGTCTGCACCGCCAGGCGAGCAGCGTTGGCGACCTGTCGAAGGTTCGCGATCGAGGACACGATCGCGGTGAATACGAGCGGAACTACCGCCACTGTCAGTAGTTTGACGTAGCTCGAACCGATCGTCGCTACGGTGCCGACCAGCCAATTGTCGCTGCCGTCGGCCGCGTCAGGCATCGAGCGTGCGATGAGACCGAGGACGACACCGAGAATCAATCCGGCAACGATCTGTGGCCCGAATGATGTTGCCCATATGGGCACACGGGAACTACGGGTAGCGCTGGGCGCAGACATGAACATGCCTTTCGAAAAAAGAAGAGATGTCGAGGAACGCCCTCGAATCAGAGAATGTGACGTCGGGTCGAAACGGTCACCGACAGATAGCGCTGGCCTGCAGACGTAGGTCGACATACCGTCGACTGGTCAGGAGTGGCATCACTTACTTGACACTACTCCCTGTACCGTCGCCCGGATGCGGGGCCTGACGGAGACCGATCGTGCGGTCGATCTCGGCATACGAAGCGGCGAGACGTGCCTCACCCAATACCGTTGCGTATGAACGTGTGCGAACCTCAATAGTCGATACGGAATCCGCCGATGAGGGTGATCGAGTTGCCGTCGGGATCTTCGACCGTCGACAGTCGCACTCCCTTGTCGGCCTCGACGATCTCGCCAGAGTGGATGCCACGTCCAGCGAGATCGGCGATCTGTGCCTCGAGGTCGTCGACGGCGAAGTTGAGTAGGCCCGACCCAGCGCGTGTCTCGTCGACGGTCACCTGTACCCAGCTACGGTCGGTGACCTGCCATTCGACGAGGGCAGGCATCGGGTTGTTGTCGGCTCGCCGTCCGAAGAGTCGTTCGTACCAGGTGTTCGACCGGTCGATGTCCGACACCGGCATCACTGCGAGTACATGTTCGAAAGCCATGAGCACATCCGTTCCACTGGAAAACTGTTCCTACAGGTGGACCGGCGAACTCGGGCAAACTCATCGGACGCGGTATTTCAGGCAAACGTTCCCTTCAAATAGCCGACCAGTTCCGCGGTGGTGCCCGGTGACTGCCGGAAACCTAAGTAACCGTCCGGGCGTACGACGAGTGCGGTCGGGCTCTCGACCCCGTAGGCCGCCCTGAACTCACCGTCGGAATCGACGATGACGGGTAGCGTCGAATCAACGTGCTCTGCGGCTATCAAGTAGACGTCTAAAAAGCCGTGTGCCGCATCGAGAGCGTGGACGGACAACTCCTCGGCCTGCGAGACGTCACCGTCGGACCACAGCAGCAGCGTGTGATTCACCCCGGTGAACAGCTCGAACAGTCGCAGAGGAAATGCCACGACATCCCGACGCAGCCCTCGTGCGTCCGGTGCCCGCTCACCCGGCTGAACCACGGTCGAGGCCTCGTCGACGGAGCCGACGAGTTGCCCGGGTGCGTACGAGATCAACAACTGTGCTTGACGACGCATCGCGGTCTCGAAGGAACTCTCACCGGCGCCGATGCCTTCTCGGGCATTGCGAACCGTCATCCCGACCACCGCTTCTCCAACTGGCCTGCGCTCGGCGTCGTACGTGTCGGTCAATCCGGGCGCCGCAATGCCACGAACAGCCAGCGCCACCTTCCACGCGAGGTTGTGCGCGTCCTGGATGCCGGTGTTCATTCCCTGGGCCCCGGTCGGCGGATGAATGTGGGCCGCATCGCCCGCGACGAACACGCGACCTCGGCCGTAGGCGTCGACGATGCGGTGACTGATCTTGAAGACCGACGACCACCTCAAGTTGGACGCCGTGGTCGGTTCGGGGGAAAGGCGGTCGAGAACGGCCTGGATGTGATGGAGCTCGGGAGCGGGGCCCGCGGTGAAACCGTGCACGATTCCATCGCCGGAACTCGGGGGAGGAGTGGTCAGTTCGGGTGGTACGAGCATCGACATTCGGTATCGACCGCGGCCGGGAAGAGGTATCGCGACCAGGCCGTCGTCGGCGCTACCGTCGTCTGATTTGCGGGTGCTCCGAATGCCGTACCCGGGAGGCTGCGACCAGTCGACCTCGACGTCGCCGAGCATGTATCCCTCGGCGAACGCCCCGCCCTCGAACGTCAGGCCGAGGGTCTTTCGGACGACGCTGTGGGCACCATCGCAGCCGAGAAGGTACTGGACGACGGCCGTCGATCCGTCGCTCAGGGTTGCCGTCACGCCCTCGTCGTCCTGCTCGAACGACGCGAGACCGATTCCGCGCTCGACGACGGTACCGAGCTCGGCCAGCCGCTGGGCGAGGACTCGCTCGGTTTCGTATTGAGGAAGGCCTGCGAACCAGTAGGGAACATCAGGGGGAAGCGTCAGCTCGATTCGCCCGACCTCGACCCCGTTCTCGAAGGCGATCTGTCCACGCATCATCGTCGAAGCGTCCAGGATGGCTTTCAAGACGCCCATGTTCTCGAACACCTCGAGCGTCCGCGGTTGGATTCCAACCGCTTTCGCATACTGCGGCGGTTCGATCAACGGATCGACGATGCGGCAGTCGATGCCTCGTCGTCGGAACTCTATCGCCGCCGTCAGTCCGATCGGTCCTGCGCCTGCAATGAGTACCTCTGTAGTCACTGTTCCACCGCCTGTATCGCCTGGGGCACTAGCTGGAATCATCCAAGTTGTCGACGATGCGAACTGGACTTTGCGTGGACTTCATTCGCAATGCGTGAGTTGGACGGCGAGAGGTGTCGGTCGGCTCGAGTAGGGTCAGGGGAATCGAACTTCGGTACGAGCGTTGGGGGAGCAAAGTTGGTTCTGAGGGTTCATCGCGCGGCACGTGCGAGCGCGTTGGCAACGGCGTTGGCCGAGGTGTTGGCAACGCCTCTGGCGGACCCGTTCACCCCCGAAGTGATCTCGGTACCGGCTCGCGGCGTCGAACGCTGGTTGACTCAGACATTGTCGATGTCGCTCGGGACCGAAGGAGCGGGCACGGCCCGTTCGGACGGCATTTCCGCCAACATCGACTTTCCGTCGCCCACGGTGCTCGTCGGACGCGCGCTGGCGGCAGTGGAGAACCTGGACCCGGCCGACGAGCCATGGTCCCCCGGACGAATGCTGTGGACGATCCTGGCGATCGTCGACGAGTCGATGAACGAACCGTGGTGTTCCGTTCTGGCCACGCACCTCGGACACGGTACCGACGAATACCGCGCGGGCCGGCGGTGGTCCACTGCGTCGCACCTCACCGATCTCTTCCGCGGGTACGGAGCCGATCGGCCGTCGATGCTTACCGAGTGGGCTGCAGGGCGCGATATGGATGGGCTCGGCCGGCCACTGCCCGCGGACCTTCTCTGGCAGGCCGAAGTGTGGCGGGCAGTTCGTGCCCGCATCGGCCATCCCAGTCCTGCGGAACGTCTGGAGGCCAGTTGCGCTGCACTGGAGAATGATCCGTCGATCCTGAGTGATCTGCCGGAGCGGTTGTCGATCTTCGGCGCCACTCGTATGACAACCGATCAGTTGCGCGTCGTATCCGCGATCGCCCGGAATCGCGATGTGCACCTGTGGATTCCGCACCCGAGCGCGGACATGTGGGATCAGCTGTCCGATCGCCCGACCACTGTTCGGCGTCACGACGACGGTGCGGCGGTTTCCCTGGGACATCCATTGCTGTCTTCTCTCGCGCGCGACGTCCGCGAGCTCGAGACACGCGTTCTCGGACTCGCCGTCGAGACGGTACACACGGTGGAAAACGAAAAGCCAGCTCCAGAGACACTTCTCGGCCGTATCCAGTCGGACATCATGCACGCGAGGACACCGACGAAGGCTGTCGAACCCGATGGAAGCATCGCCGTGCATGCGTGCCATGGATCCGCACGTCAAGTGGAGGTTCTTCGTGAATGTTTGCTGCGCACCTTCGATGAGGACCCGACGCTCGAACCGCGAGATGTGCTGGTCATGTGCCCGGATGTGGAAACGTATGCGCCGCTGATTCGGGCGGCTTTCGGGCAGCGTGGCCTGGGGCATCCCGGCCACGAACTCCGAGTGCGGCTCGCCGATCGGGGCCTCCGCCGTACCAACCCGATACTGGCAGTGGTAGCAACGCTTCTCGATCTGGCAGTGGGACGTGTGACGGCAAGCCAGGTGCTGGACCTGACTGCATCCGAACCGGTTCGGATGCACTTCGGATTCGACGATGACGACCTGGAGCGGCTGCGCGAATGGACCCAGGTGTCCGGCGCGAGGTGGGGTATCAATTCTCGCCAGCGCACGCGTTTCGGCCTCGGGGACTTCGCGCAGAACACGTTCAACTTCGCAGTGGACCGGTTGCTGCTCGGTGTTGCTGCCGACGAGAGCGCCCACGAATGGCTCGATCTGGCATTGCCGGTCGACGACGTCGATGGAAACGATATCGATCTTGCCGGCAGGCTCGCCGAGTTCATCGATCGACTTGCCGTCGTCGTCCGTGATCTGCAGGGGCCCCAGACTGTCGAACAGTGGCGGACCGCGCTTGTGCGCTCGCTCGACCTGCTCACCGACACCAGTGCGGCAGACGCATGGCAACGGGCACAAGCACTTCGCGAAATCGAGGAGGCGACCCGGCACGGCGACGAGACGGCACTTCGCCTTGCCGACGTACGCGCGATGCTCACGCACGCCCTGGCGGGTAGACCGTCACGAGCGAACTTCAGGACAGGTGAGTTGACGGTGTGCACGATGGTGCCGATGCGATCGGTGCCGCATCGGGTCGTGGTTCTACTCGGTCTCGACGACGAGGTATTTCCTCGCACGGGCAGCGAGGACGGCGACAACATCCTGACGCGCGATCCCGCCCCGGGGGAGCGTGACGTCCGGAGCGAGGACCGTCAACTGCTGCTCGACGCAGTAATGTCGGCCGGCGAGAAACTACTGCTGTTCTACACCGGCGCCGATCCGGTGTCCGGCGCCGTGAAGCCTCCGGCCATACCGCTCAGCGAACTGCTCGACGTCGTGCGCACTACCGCGGACGCTGATATTGTCACTCGACATCCGTTGCAGCCATTCGACTCTCGAAACTTCGATCCAGATGATCCGTTCAGCTACGATCGCGCGGCGCTCGCAGGAGCTCGCGCAGGCGAGAGGAATCCCGTTGCTGCGCCTGCATTCCTGCCGGAGCCTCTACCCACGTCGCCGACCGGTGACGTCGAACTCAGTGACCTGATTGCGTTCGTCGAGCATCCGATCGCAGCGTTCTTACGGCAGCGGCTCGGAATTCGTATTCCCGACGCAGGAGACGACGTGTCGGACTCGTTGACTGTCGAGCTGGACG
Organism: Rhodococcus sovatensis; assembly: GCF_037327425.1. Lineage (NCBI taxonomy): Bacteria > Bacillati > Actinomycetota > Actinomycetes > Mycobacteriales > Nocardiaceae > Rhodococcus > Rhodococcus sovatensis. The sequence continues at coordinate 871,499 of NZ_CP147846.1, forward strand.
GCCTGCAGAAGTGGGACATCGGTGATCGCATGCTCGCAGAACGACTAGGCGGAACAGACATCGCCGACTTCCGTGCGGCGGAATGGCGCCGAGGCACGCTGCCGCCCTTCAAGCTCGGGGAGACGCAGTTGCAGGACATCACCCGAGCGGTGGAGGCACTCGTCGATGTCTCACATGATGTCCACGCTGGTCCCGCCGAGGTGCGCGACATCTCGGTGGTTCTACCGTCCGGCCGGCGAGTTACCGGAACTGTCGCTGGCATTCACGGCGCGACGATCGCCCGTACGTCGTATTCCCGCCTCGCTCCGAAACATCGTTTGGCGGCGTGGGTGAGGTTGCTCGCTGCAGCGTCCCAGGACGATTCGCGAACGTGGCAGGCCGTGACCACAGGCCGTGGGACGGGGCGTCGTGCTGCGTGGCGATCGACCCTCACGGCCCCGGTCGACGCGTTGGCTCAGCTCGACAAGCTCGTCGAACTCCGTGATCTGGGGTTGTCGGAGGTCCTACCTGTCGGGCCGACTGCGTCGGCGACGTACGCGGAGCGACGCTTTCGTGGCACGCCTCAGCACGAGTCCATGGAGGCTGCGGAGAGGCAGTGGTCGGACAAATTCGGCGACGTCCACGACCGAAGCATTGTCTACGTTCATGGCGCGGCGGCGCCGTTCGCCGACATCAGCAGCACGCCGGGCGGCGAGGGATATCCCCGGTGGGGTGAGGAAAGCACCCTGTTCGGGATACTCGCGTGCAGCCTCTGGGCGCCACTGCTCGACGCCGAGACGGAGGGCCAGCCATGACTGATTTCGACCTTCTCGGACCTCTGCCTACCGGGACTACCGTGCTCGAGGCCAGTGCGGGAACCGGTAAGACCTACGCGATCGTCGGTCTCGCCACCCGCTATGTCGCCGAAGGAATCGCCGAGGTGTCGCAATTGCTGTTGGTGACGTTCTCGCGCGCAGCCACCCAGGAATTGCGCGAACGGACCCGGAGCCGATTCGCCGAGGTGGAGGCCGCATTGGCCGACGCGAGTTCCGACTCGACCGATCCGTTGGTCCGTCACTTGGCGGCGGCACCAGCTGACGAGGTTGCCCTGCGCCGGGTCCGATTGACCCGGGCGCTGTCGGAATTCGACTCGGGCACGATTGCCACTACCCACAGCTTCTGTCAACGCATGCTCGACGGCCTTGGTATCGCAGGCGAACGCGAACCCGAAGCAATCCTCGTCGAAGCCGTCGACGATGTGATCGACGAGGTCGTCGACGACATCTACCTGCGCCGGTACGGACGTTCGGACTTCGGCCCTCCGATCGGTCCGTCCGACGCACGCCAGGTCGCCCGCGAAGCCGTGCGTGATCGGCAGGCACAGCTCGTTCCCGAGTCCGACGAGAACACCGAGGCAGGTAGCCGCGTGCTCTTCGCGACCGAGGCGCGCGAGGAAGTTGGGCGACGCAAGCGATCCGCCGGGGTTCGTGACTTCGATGATTTGCTGAGCCTGTTGCATGGAGTCTTGCTCGATCCCGTACACGGCGAATCTGCCTGCGCACGTGTCCGCGACCGATTCCGGGTGGTTCTCGTCGACGAATTCCAGGACACCGATCCGCTGCAGTGGGAAATCCTGCGCCGAGCGTTTCACGGACGCTCGACGCTCTTACTGGTGGGTGATCCGAAACAGGCGATCTACGCCTTCCGCGGCGCCGAGGTCCTGAGCTATCTCGACGCCGTAGCGCTAGCCGACCGGCACCTCGAACTGACCACCAATTGGCGTAGCGACGCCGGGTTGCTCGAAGCGCTCGAAACGGTCTATGCGGGAGCCGCATTGGGACACGAGGACATCGTCGCCCACCCAGTAGGTGCAACCCACGCCTCGTCGCGAATGTCCGATCGACCACCGCTGAGGCTCCGCACTCTTCCCCGCACCGGTGCTGGGCCGTTGAACAAGTCGGGATTTCCTGCCGTAGGTGCACTCCGCGAACGTGTCGCCGACGATCTCGCGGCCGATATCGTCGAGCTGCTCGAATCCGGCACCGGGCTGAACCTGCCTGGTCACTCACAAGTGGTGACACCCGGTGACGTTGCCGTACTGGTACGGACACGTGCACAGATCGCGCTGGTACGCGCAGCACTCGATCAGGTTGGCGTTCCCTCGGTTCTCGCTGGTGGATCCAGCGTCTTCGAAACGCCGAGTGCGATGCAGTGGCTGTGGTTTCTCCACGCACTCGAACAGCCACATCGCGGCGATCGCGTCCGACTCGCCGCGCTGACACCGCTTCTCGGCTACACGGCCGAGTCACTCGACGAGCGCGGCGACGACGCGGTGTCCGAAGTCAGCACCCTGTTTCGCGACTATGCGGTGTTATTCGCGCAGGCCGGATTCGCAGCGGTGTTCGAAAAGGTCGCTGCAGAATCGAACCTGGAAGCGCGCCTGCTCGGGCAACGCGCGGGCGAACGTCAGCTGACCGATCTTCGTCACCTCGCTCAACTCCTCAACCGCGCAGCCGTCGAAGAATCGTTCGGACCAAGTGCGTTGACACGCTGGCTTACCGACCGGGTGGAGGATCCGGCATCCGGAAGCGTGGCCGATCGCAGCCGGCGGCTCGACAGTGATGCGGCGGCCGTCCAGATTGCGACAGTGCACGCCAGTAAAGGGCTCGAATTCCCGGTTGTCTACGTTCCGTTCGCGTGGGATGCCGCGAAGAACCCGTACCCGAGCACTCTGCTGTTGCACGACGAGGACGGCAAGCGAGTCCTCGACGTCGGTGGCAGGACCGGCAACGGATATGCCGCGCGCAAGTTGGTGCGGGACGCCGAGGAAGCAGGGGAGGAACTACGTCTGCTCTATGTCGCACTGACCCGCGCACAATGCCAGGTCGTGCTGTGGTGGGCGCCGTCCTACTCCACTTCTGTTTCGCCGCTTCACCGATTGCTCTTCGGCAGGGCGAAGGGTTCCGTGCAGCCGGAGGACAAGATCAAGGTGCCAGACGACGCCGTTGCCGTCCGTCAGTTGGAGGCGTGGGCATCACCGGCCGGCTGCCTCATATCCATCGAGCAGGGCGGTGTGACGCGCGCACGACCGATCGAGAAATATCTCCAGACCACCGAGACGGCGCTGGAAGCAGCGTCGTTCCGCCGCTCACTCGACATGCTGTGGCGTAGGACGTCGTATTCAGCGTTGACGGCAGCCGCGCACGACGGGCCAGGTGTCACCAGCGAACCTGAACGCCCGGAGAAAGACGACGAGCCAGACGAAGCACCCCCGATCGACGACGAGTTGGACGGCATCCCGTCACCGATGAACGGCTTGCCTGCAGGCGCCGCGTTCGGAACGCTCGTGCACGAGGTCCTCGAACACCTCGACACCGCGGCACCGAACCTGGAATCGGAACTACTGAGCAGGTGCACCGACGCCATCGAGGAACGGCTGGCAGACATCGATCCGAGTGCACTGGCTTCCGCGCTGCTTCCGGTACTCCGAACACCCTTGGGGTTCGGCACACTTGCAGACATCGCGCCGTCCGATCACCTTGCGGAATTGGACTTCGAACTGCCCCTGGCCGGCGGAGATCACCCGGTATCGCGGGCCGTCACCCTGAAAGCAATCGCCAGGCTGCTGCGTGAGCACCTCCCCGCCGACGACGCACTGCGCCCATACGCGGACCAGCTCGAGGTCCTCGAATCTCAGCCGCTGCGCGGCTATCTCACCGGCAGCATCGACTCCGTGCTGCGCATACCAGCTGGTTCCACTCCTGGCTCCGATGGTCATTCCGCAGGCTTCACTCCTAGCTACGTGATTGTGGACTACAAGACCAACCGACTGTCCCGAGGACACCTGACGGTCATGCACTTCACCCGGGACCGGATGGCGCAGGAGATGTTGCGTTCGCACTATCCGCTGCAGGCTCTGCTCTATGCGGTCGCATTGCATCGCTACCTCAGATGGCGCCAGCCCGGGTACGACCCGCAGGTGCACCTCGGTGGCGTGCAGTACCACTTCGTCCGGGGCATGGTCGGACCGAAGACCCCGCCGGGCTGTGGGGTCTTCGACTGGTATCCGCCGTCACAGCTGGTCACCGACGTGTCGGACGTGCTCGCCGGAATCGAGACCTCATGATCGCATCGCAGCTGGTGCAACGTGCCCGCGGAAGGCTGAGGACGTTCAACGAAGTCGGGATTCTCGCCGCCGCGGACGTACATGTGGCATTGAGACTCGGTGCGCTCGGTGGCGAGACATCCGAGGAAGTGTTGTTCGCAGCGGCGCTCGCCGTCCGCGCGGTCAGATCGGGTTCGGTGTGTCTGGATTTGCGGCGCCTACGCGATGTCACCGTCGACGAGGAGTCTGATGTCGACATCGATTCGCTGCCGTGGCCCGAACTCCCCGAGGTCATTGCCGCGCTCCGCGCCAGCCCACTGGTGACCGGCGGTCAGCGTGGGCCGCTCAAACCACTGAGACTGGTCGACACCGACGAAGGTGAGCTCCTCTACCTCGACCGATATTTCCTGCAGGAGCGAACTATTCGGATGGTGCTCGACTCCCGCGAGGCTACTCATCCCGACGTCGACATCGAGTCGGTGCGCGCGCTGCTGGAAACTCTGTTCGTCGACGATTCGGACCGACCGACAGCGGCGCCCGACCGGCAACGCATTGCCGCTGCACTGGCTGCAACGTCGTGGACTGCGGTGATCGCAGGTGGTCCCGGTACCGGAAAGACGCATACGGTTGCGCGGGTACTGGCAATGTTCGCGCGTCAACTCGGTCCGTCGATCCGAATTGGACTGGCCGCGCCGACGGGCAAAGCGGCTGCGCGACTGCAGGAATCGGTGGCCGAGCAATCCAGTGATCTCGGGTTGCCGCCGGGGCTCGTCGCCATGACTCTGCATCGATTGCTGGGGTGGCAGCGAGGGAGTAAGAGCCGATTCCGGCACAACGCGTCGAATCGTTTGCCGTACGACGTCATCGTGGTCGATGAGACTTCGATGGTCTCGCTGACGATGATGTGCCGGTTGCTCGAGGCCGTTCGCCCGGAGACTCGATTGATTCTGGTCGGTGACCCGGATCAGTTGACGTCTGTCGACGCCGGCGCTGTACTTGCAGATCTGGTCGCGCGCCCTGTGCGCAGTGCATCGAACCCCGATCTCGACGCGTTGATCGTCGGTGACCTCGGTGCGCAGGACGATCCGAACGAATCCGCGTTGTCATCGGCGGAACGGGAACGACTCGGCGGTGGCGTCGTGCGCCTGCGACGCGGACGGCGTTTCGGAGGAATGATTGCCGAACTGGCCATCGCCGTTCGGGACGGGCGTTCGGATCGTGTGATGGAGTTGCTGCAGGGAGACCACGACGAACTGTCCTTCCATTCGCCGACGGACCTTGTCGCGCTTCACAGCGACATCCTGACGACGGCAGCCACGGTGACCGCGGCAGCCAGGGAAGGCGACGCGGCTCGGGCTCTCGAGGGTCTCGAATCCCACCGGTTGCTGTGCGCCCACCGCCAGGGCCCACACGGAGTGCAGACCTGGGCGCGTCGTGCGATGGAGTGGGTAGGAGAGTCCTCGGGAGCGTTTCTCGACTCGGCTCAGTGGTATCCGGGGCAACCGTTGCTTGTCACTGCGAATGATCACGAGGCGCGAATCTACAACGGCGACACCGGAGTCGTGGTCGACACCGGAGGTGGTTCGCTCATGGCCGCATTCCAGCGTGGGACACAGCCGTTGCTCGTACACCCGAACGTGCTGTCGTCTGTGCAGACGGTCTACGCGATGACGATCCACCGAAGCCAGGGCAGCCAGTACGACACTGTGTCGGTGATGCTGCCCGAACACGCGTCTTCCCTGCTTACCCGAGAATTGCTGTACACCGCGATCACGCGGGCTCGGAAGCACGTTCGGATAATCGGGACCGATGAGGCAGTCCGGGCGGGGGTGGAACGCCAGGTCTTACGCGCCAGCGGACTTCGCCGGACGATCCTGCCGTGACGAGGAGCCGCTGTGAACCGCCGCAGCGTCGCGAAGGCTCTCAGCAGTGTCGTTCCACGATCGTGCCTGCTGCCTCCACACCCGCGCCGCCGCTCGTGCACCCTCGCGTGAGTACCGGATCGACCTTGCCGCGCAATAGTGCCCCTGCGCGGTTGCGTGACGACGCAGATCGTCGAAGTCCTCCTCGCCGCACACGGAGTGCACGGTGGACGGATCCACCTTGGCGCCGACCAGTTCGCACCATGCATGCAGCGAGCGGAGCCCGATAGGAGGATCTGGCTCCGTCGAGTGTCCGGTCGAGGTGGTGGCGTGGGCAAGTGGAACCGGCCCGTCGTTGTTCGTGCCCTTGCCGACTGCCCACGCGGTCAAGAATGACGGGTGCGGAATGTTCCAGACTTCTCGGAACGTGGCGACAGCGACTGTGGCGAGGAAATCTGATTCGTCGGGGGCAGCATCGATGACGAAGTCCATCACCGTCCCATCGAGAGTCGGCCTTCCTGGCTCCGACCATCCGAGGCCGTGCAGTCGTCGGTCGGCAGAGTCGGAATCCGGTGCATCCGGGTAGAGGTACGAGGGAAGTGCCGCGACTCCCAAGACCTGCTCCGCATCGACTGCGACCAGGTCGACGTACGGACGTTGGCCGCGTTGGCCGTGAGACGCCTGCGCCGAGGAAATGGTGATGTACGTCCCCGTCGGCATCGCCGCGACATAGGCGGCAAGGTTCGTCTCGAACCGCTGCCACGCATCCGCAACGGCGACATCGAACGCCTGGACATCAGGCCGAGTGACATCCGACCCTGGGACATCGAGCCCGTCCTCACGTGCAGCACCCATGCGCGCTCCTCTTGTCGACCACACCGTTGGATCTATCCGCCGAACAGAAAGATAGCGGCTGGGTCCGACAAAGTCCGTGAGGCGAGGGCGTATTGCTCGGCAGAGAACGCGCCGAGATCAGTACACGTCGCGCAGGTAGCGCTTGGAGCTCTTCAGCTCGGCCACATAGTCCTCGGCTTGGTCGGGGCCGAGACCGCCGTGTTCTGCAACCACCTCGTGCAGTGTGGCGTCTACATCCTTGGCCATGCGGGTCGCGTCACCGCACACGTAAAAGTGCGCGCCCTCTTCGAGCCAGGCGTACAGCTCCTTGCCGTTCTCGGTCATCCGATGCTGGACATACACCTTGTCGGACTGGTCGCGAGAGAACGCAAGGTCGAGGCGGGTGAGTACGCCAGCACGGGACATCTCGCTCAGTTCGTCCCCGTAGATGTAGTCGTCGGCCCGGCGGCGATCGCCGAAGAACAGCCAGTTTCGGCCTGTCGCCGAGCGGGCCTGCCGTTCGTGAAGAAATGCCCGAAACGGTGCGATACCGGTGCCGGGTCCGACCATGATCACCGGGACATCGTCGTCGGACGGCAGCCGGAACGACTTGTTGGCAGACAGGAACACCCCGACCGACTCTCCCTCGGTGATCCGATCCGCCAAGAACGTCGAGCACACGCCGCCACGGTCGCGTTCGGCGGACCGATACCGCACGCTCGAGACCGTGAGATGTACGGAGCCCTGGTGCGCTAGTGGTGAGGAGGAGATCGAGTACACGCGGTGTTGCAACGGGCGTAGGAGTTCGAGTAGCTCGGCCGGTTCGAGCGCCGTCTTCTCGTCGAGCGCCAGGACATCGAGGACATCCTTGCCCCAGATCCAGGCGTCGAGAGATTCGCGGTTGCCGGTCGCGAGAATGTGTTGGAGTTCGTCGTCGTCAGAGCGCTCCGCGAAGGCCTCGATGAGGTCCATCGACGGTAGACCGATCTCGTAGGAATGGGTCAGCAACTCGTCGAGCCGTTGCTCTGAGCCCTTGATGGTCACCGTCGTATCCGGCGCGACCCGGAGTCTGCCGATCAGAGCGTCGACGAGTTCGGGGTTGTTGACCGGCCGGACGCCTAGTCCGTCACCGGCTTCGTAGGCAAGCCCGCTGTCGCCGAGCGAAAATGCGTAGTGACGCACTTCCTTGGACGACTCGGGGCCCGACAGCACCCGATTGGCCAGGACCGTCGCTCGGTACGGATTCTTCCGGTTCCACGGTGAGCGCTTGGATGCTGCTTTCGCGGGCTTGGCTGGTTCCAGTCGTGCTTCGATGTCTGTACCCGCTTTGCAGTAGCCGTCGTAGCTGGTGGCACCCAGCACTATGACCGCAGAGTATAAACCGCCGAACCGAGCGAGAAGAATCAGCTCGTGGGGCAGTGCGGGACTACTCTCGATGAGAGTAAGTGTGTCAGGATCGTGGAAGACACAGGCTCGGTCCGGGGGGACCGACCAACCGAGTTCGTTCAGTCGAGTGGTTCGCAGGGGCGGGAACTTCAGAGCATGGATCTCTTTCAAGTCGTTGTCATCGGGATACTCGCGCTCGCGTCGTCCACTGTGGTGGCGGGGTTCGTGGTGATGCTGATCGGCAGTGCCCGTCGTCAGCCGGCACGTCGAGCGAAGGTGCGCATTGCACCAGGGTGGTATCCGGATGCGCAGGACGAGTCTCTGCTTCGCTACTTCGACGGCCGGGTGCCGACGCAGCAGACGTCGCGACGAGAGATGTCCTGAGTACACCGCACTCGGTTTACGTGCGTCTCTTGCGTGACCGCTTCGATCGCGGTTGCGAGGACAGGTGGTAGTACAGGGCATCTTCGGTGTCCTCGACGACCACCTGAACGACATCCCCTACCTCGAGGAAGTCGTCGACGGCGATGCGATCCTTCGCCCCGATGACTGCCTTTACCGACCGAGCAGGGATCAGCCCACGTCGGCCATCGGGACCTACTGCCAGTGCGTAGCGTGGGCCTGTTCGTGTCACACGGGCAGAGATGATCTCCGAGTCCTTCGGCACCGGACTCGGTTGCGCGACCCCGTCCTTCGACACAGCTGTCTGTGAATCGAGCTGAGCAGCCAGATCGTCGGCCATACGGTCGACCTGGAGGAGCAGGTCGGCCATCTGCCGCGCGTAGTCGTCGTGTGCTTTCGTCGGCTTGAGCGCTTCGCCGGGTTTGTACATGTCCTCGTGCGTCAGCTCACCCCAGGCATCCTGAAGCCTGGTCTTGACCTGTACCTCCACCTTGACGTCGAGGTCGCCCTGGTGAGTGGCGACGCGGACCAGCAGAACGGCGTGATAGGCGCGATAACCGCTCGGTTTGGGAAACGCGACGTAGTCCATCGGGTCCTTGGCGAACCGAACCGAGCATTCGGGGTCACGGCAGGCACGCTCCAGTGCATCCACGAATGCGTGGAGATCCCGCGGGCTTTTGCACAGGACTTTGATGCCGATCAGATCGCCGAGAGCATCGACTACTTCGTCGACGGTCGTCGGCTCGGCGATGCGTCCTTCGGCGATCTTGCGTCGGAGTTTGTCTGCGGCTCGGATCGGGTCCTTGATCCGCGCCGACTGGGCGTTGAGTCGGTCTCGATCGACGTTGTCGAGGATCTCGTCGGCGATGGTCTCCAGGAAGTTCTGGGCAGTGACCAGCGCTGCCTGCCAAGCGCGCCGCCGCTCCGTGTATGCCTCGTCGACGAGTTCGTCGATGCTGGTCGAGGCTGTCATGACTGGAGTCTCCGATCGAAGACGGACGGTGGATACGTAGCGGAAGGCTAGCGCAGTGCGACGACGATCAACGTCAACCTGGCGGCAGTGTTTGCGGGCACCGATCCGTCGGTGGCCCAACCGTCGCACATCGGTCGGTATGTGGGATTAGTCTCTTGAAGCATGACGGCCACGGTCGCAGAGGGCGACGCATTCGTAGCGCAGTTCGATCCCTACAGAAGGGAGCTGCTCGCGCATTGCTACCGCATGACGGGATCGATCCACGACGCAGAGGACTTGGTCCAGGAAACCTACATTCGTGCATGGCGTGGGTACAGCAAGTTCGAAGGCCGGTCGTCGATGCGGACCTGGCTGTACCGAATTGCGACCAACACGTGCCTGACCGCCCTCGAAGGCAAGGCCAAGCGCCCTATGCCCACTGGACTCGGCGCCCCGAGTTCGGATCCCACCGACGACTTGGTGACGAGGCACGAAATTGCGTGGCTGGAGCCGATCGCCGACACGGAGCTCGCCGACGCGGATGATCCGGCCGCGATCGTCGTCGGGAGAGAGTCGATTCGTCTTGCTTTCGTCGCTGCACTTCAGCACCTCTCGGCGAGGCAACGCGCCGCGCTGTTGATGCGGGAAGTTCTGCAGTGGAAAGCGTCGGAAGTTGCCGAAGCGCTGGCTACGACCACGACGGCGGTCAACAGCCTCTTGCAGCGAGCCCGCGCACAACTCGACGAGATCACACCATCCGAGGACGACGTCGTCGAGCCTGCAGCAGCCGAAACGCGCGAGCTGCTCGCCAAGTACGTCGATAGCTTCGAGAGATACGACATCGAACAATTGGTGCAGCTCTTCACCGAGGACGCCGTATGGGAGATGCCGCCGTTCGAGGGTTGGTACCAGGGAGCGGAAACAATCGGCACACTTATTCGCGGCAATTGCCCGGCCACGAAGGCGGGTGACATGCGCATGGTCGCCACTTCGGCGAACGGTCAACCGGCGTACGGGCTGTACATGCGAAACGAGGAGGGCGTGCACGAAGCGTTCCAGTTGCACGTCGTCGACGTCCGAAAAGCCGGCGTCGCCCACGTGGCCTGCTTCTTCGATCTACGACTCTTCGAGAGGTTCGGTCTACCGGATCGATTGTGAGCGCCTCGGGTTCGGTCGTCGCTGCCGAACCCGATCGACCTCTAGGTCGACGGTGAGCCCGGCCTGATCACTCCGCGGTGTCCGGTGCTACTGCGGTGTCCGGTGCTACTGCGGACTGGTCCATCCACATCACTTCCCAAACATGGCGGTCGAGATCGCGGAATGCCCGGCCGTACATGAATCCATGATCCTGGGGCTCCATCCACGGCGATCCTCCTGCTGCGATGGCCGAGTCGACGAGTGAGTCGACCTCGTCCCGACTGTCGGCACTGACGCACATCAGCACCTCGCGGGACTGCGTCGTGTCGGTGATGCTGTCGGAGATGAAGTCCTTGAACCGTGACTCGGACAAGAACATGACGGTCGCCTGCTCGCTGATGACCATCGACACACAGTTTTCGTCGCTGAACACGTCGTTGAACTCGAAGCCCAGCTCGGCGAAGAACGTACGGGTTGCAGTGACGTCTTTGACGGGCATGTTGGCGAACAGCATTCTCGGCATGATTTTCTCCATCTGTGGGACGAGCAGTCGAGGCGAACCCTCTGGTGGGTTCGAACATATTGACCGCGCCCCGAACCGAATCTCATCGCGAATCGGAGGGATTTCCCGTCGTTCCGCTTGGCGACACGACGAGGCCCCGACCAGATGCTCTGGTCGGGGCCTCGCGCACATGAAGGAGGGGGACGTAACTCTCTAGCGGGTAGCCGAGGCGATACGGGCGAGCATTCTCGAGAACGTCGAGCCGTCGGCACCCAGTTCATCGAATGAGGTTGATTCTGCCGTGACTGCTGCGTCGCTGGTGGCAGCAGCAAGTCGGCGCACCAGCTGGGTGCGGAGCTCGATAGCGCCGAGGATATCGGCATCGAGTGTGGCGACCTGCTCGTGGAGCTGGTCGAGCTGTACGTCGTGTGTTGGTGCTTCGTCGGCGCTGATGGCGAGCGAATCGATCTGCAAAGTCACATCGTCTCCTTTTGTTCGCGTCCTGAGGAGTGATTCGTTTTGCCTCTCAGAACTGTTACACGGTCGCTCTATGTGTCAACGATGTTTCGTGGCCTTTACCAACATGCCCAGTGTTGAGCGCTGGGCCAACCATTTGGTGCTGTGATGCTGCCAACAATCGCGAGCGAGCGTCTGGACCGAACTGCCGGGAGGCAATGCACACGGTTCAGTGTGTGTTCGAGCCATGTCAGGTATTCGGAGCCGGACCCGACTCGTACTTGCCTGAGGTAACGATATAACGGCAGGCAAGTCGACCGCGTCACTCGGCAGCTAATTCTGGGAGAGTGGAGCGCAGACACGGCCGAGGAGCTGAACATGTCAGAACACCTGGAGATCGGTACCGACCGCGAACGCGTCGAACAACGTGTCCGCCGTTGGTGTGAGCGCGCCCGGCTGGACGGTCGTCGGCCGTTGCTGTCCGACGCCGCTGCGATTGCCGTCGCAGCGGGCAGACTCGACGAACCGACGAGAACAGCCTTGGCGCTACGGCGTCGAGCAGGGAAGACGTTGCCGTCCGTCGGTGGTTTCAGTGCACTTCGTGTGCTCGAGGACGAGCGGCGGCGATGGCTCGCCAAGGACACGAAGAACAAGCCCGGGTCTGCGCTCGTCTATCGGCTGCGGGCCGCGGAGCTCGGCAAGCGTCTGGATCATCTGCGTACGACGATGGTGATGTCGACCAGCCACTACGCGACCGGGGTGCGCGCGGTCCGGCGAGATCGACGCGACGGCCTCCACCTCGATCTCGACCAGCGCGACGCGCTGTTCGATGCGCTGTTGCACACACCCGTGCCGAAACAGGAATTCGGGACCGCCATCGAACGCACCGGGCTGTCGTTACTCAATTCTGCCGCCGGGCGTGTGTCGGACATCGCGAAGAACACTCTGTTCGAGGAAATCGGAGATCGGGCGGCCACCGTGATGGCAGGATTCGCCGACCGTCAGGATGAGACGTTCACCGACCGGTACGAGACGATGCTCTTTCTTGCCGGATCGTCGTTCGATCAGGTGCACGCCTCACCGGCCTGGCGATCCGAGCACTTTCTCGTCCAACGCACTCAACTCGACCTGACGGACGAACTGACCCAGGTCGCGGTGGACGTGAACTCTCTGCGCGAGATCGACGACGAGCTCGACGGCGTCGCCGCGATGATGTTCGACGACGCCACCCGCGCTCAGGTCGCCAGCCGCCGGGCGGCCCTCGACACGGTGTGGACGCAGCTCATCGAGCGGGTGGCCGCAGTCGTTCGAGTTGCGGAATTGGTTACCCGCGCCGAGGGGGATCTCAGGACGCTCGACGTCATGGAGAAGGCCCACAGCCTCGACGGGAGGATCGACGCTCTGGTAGCACGAGCCGGTCACCGCGAGCTATCCGCAGACAACACACATTTCGTCGGTGACCAGCTCGGCCACAGCTGAGCGACAATCCGGTAGCGACCCGAGCGACTAGGAGACGATTGCGAACAGCACGGCCGCCACTGCGAAGCTGACCACCGACAGGATGGTTTCGAGCACTGTCCAGGTCTGCAGTGTCTGCTTGACGGTCATGTTGAAGAACTTTGCGATGATCCAGAAGCCACCGTCGTTGACGTGGCTCAAGATGATCGAGCCAGCGGCGATGGACATCGCGATGAGTGCAATCGCCATCGGCGAGTAGTCCTGAGCGGCGACGAGCGGTCCGACGATCCCGCCGGTGGTGACGATTGCGACCGTGGCCGAACCCTGCGCGATGCGGAGGGCGCAGCTGATGACGTAGGCGAGCACGATGATCGGCAGACCCGCTGCGGCCATGGCGTCGGCGAGGGCGGAGCCGATACCCGTTGCCGAGATGACCTTTCCGAAGAACGCGCCTGCACCGACGACGAGTAGCAGCATCCCGACCGGGCGTAGAGATTCACCGGTCAATGTGCTCAGCTGCTGCACCGTCGACCCACGCCTGATGCCGAGAACGTAGAACGCGATCAGGACGGCGATGAGCAACGCGACGGCCGGGGTGCCGAGGAACGTCAGCACCTCGAGAAGGTTGCCGGGCTCCAGCAGGATGCTGCCGAATGTCGCGCCGAGAATCAACACGAGCGGAACCGCGATGATGGCGCCGATGAGCCCGACCGACGGGGGAGTGGTGACGACTGCCCGCTTGGTTGCGATGGCGGTGCCACCGGTAGGTTCCTCGTCGTCTGCTTCGTTGATGAAATCGTCCGGCACGTCGACGATGACGCGCTTTCCGATCCAGTTACCCCACACGAGACCCGCTGCGATGAAACCGGGTATCCCGCAGACGAATCCCATGAGAATCAGCCAGCCGAGGTTGACCTCGAGGAGCCCGCCGAGCGCAACGGGGCCTGGGTGCGGCGGAAGGAATGCGTGTGTCATGGACAGGCCGGCAAGCATCGGCAGCGCGTACAACACGAGCGACTTTCCGCCCTGCCGGGCGGCTACGTAGACCAGCGGTGCGAGTACGAAGATGCCGATGTCGAAGAACACCGGGATGCCGAAGATCAACCCGAGCAAACCCATGGCGATCGGTGCACCGCGGTCGCCGAAGACGCCGAGCAACTTGGATGTCAAAGCCTGTGCACCACCGGATCGTTCGAGGATGGCACCGAGAACGGTGCCGAGTCCGATGATCACGGCGATGTGGCCGAGGATACCGCCGAAGCCCACTTCGAGGAGGGATTCGTTGCTCTTGATCGCGGTGCCGACGATTTCCGACACCGGCAGACCTGCTGCCAATGCGAGGCCGAGTCCGACGATCAGAAGCGCAATGAACGGTTCGAGCTTGATCTTGATGATGACGACCAGAAGTACTGCGATGGCGAAACCACACAGCACGAGAAGGCCAGGGGTGGATGTCCTGAGCCAGTCGACAGCGGTAGTCATGGGTTACCTTTCGATGCGGGCACTGGGCCCATGGATTCGACGAAAACTTGTGCGCGTGAGGTGATGTCGTCCCAGTCGCTTGCCGCTACGGAGGCGGGGGACACGACGTCGGTGCCTGCAGTGACGGCGACGGCGCCGTGCGCGAGGAAGTCGGCGGCGTTGGACGCGTTGACTCCTCCGGAGGGAACGAGCTTCGCGTCGGGCAGCGGTCCCAACAGGTCTGTGAAGTGGGCAGGACCGAAAGCCCGTGCGGGGAAGATCTTCACCGCAGCTGCTCCGAGATCCATTGCGTCCATGACCTCGGTGGGAGTGAGTGCGCCCATCATCACGGGAATCCCACGGGCAGCAGCGATGTCGGCAACGCTGGGTCGAAGTCCCGGAGTGACCAGGAATTGTGCACCCGAATCGATGGCGGCACGCGCCTGTTCGGCAGTCAACACCGTGCCCGCCCCGATGACGGCCCCTGCGTCGGCAGCGTTGCGCAGGAGTTCGAGGACTCCCGGAGTCGTGAACGTCAGCTCGACGGCTCTGATGCCGCCGCGGGTCAAGGCGTCGGCGAGCGCGGCTGGATCGGAAATCGACGGGGCTCGAACGACGGCCAGCGCACGGTCGACGAGAATGGTCTGCAGTGCGTTCATCGCTTGGCCCTCAACGAATGGCCGGCGAGGTTGCCGGTGGGCGCACCCTCGTCGATGGCGAGGGCGCCGTTTACGAAGACATGACCGATGCCGAGTGCCTGTTGTTTCGGCACCTCGAATGTGGCTGTGTCCCTGATGGTGTCGGGGTCGAACAGGACGAGGTCGGCTGCATTGCCTTCGGCGATCGTCCCTCTGTCCTTCAGGCCGAGACGCTGCGCAGGTCGACCTGTCAGATGATTGATGCAGTCTTCGAGCCCGAGCAGCTTCTCGTCTCGGACGTAGTGGCCGAGGTAGCGAGGGAACGTGCCCCATGCGCGTGGGTGTGGCCGTTCGCCGACCAGGATCGCGTCGCTTCCACCCATGTGATGCGGATGCGCCATGATGGCCCGCACGTTCTCCTCGTGGCCGACGTGCTGCAGAATCGTGGTTGCGAGCTGATCGCGTCGAAGAATGTCGAAGAAGGTGTCGACCGGCGACTGACCGCGCTCGGCCGAGATGTCGACCATGGTCCGGCCGACGTAACGGTCCAATTCCGAGTTCGCGACGCCACTGAGCTGAATCGTCTCCCACTCCACCGTCACGCCGTGGCAGCCGTCGGACCCGTTCACATCGACGTCCGCGGTGATACGAGCCCGCATGGCGGGATCTTCCATCCGTGCGAGGGCCTGATCGGGTCCGCCCGACATCGCCCAACTCGGCAGGAGTGCGGACAAGGTGGTCGCGCCGGGCAAGTAGGGGTACGTATCCAGCGTGACGTCACAACCGTCGGCGATCGCTGCGTCGACCTTGTCGAGGAACTCGCCTGCGCGGCCTCGGTTCACGCCGAAGTTCATCGTCGCGTGCGTCAGGTGCAACGCGCATCCCGTATCTCGAGCGAGGTCCAACATCTCTTGATATGCCTCGAGTGCGCCGGCGCCGTACGAGCGCGTGTGTGGCGCGTAGAAGCCGCCGAAATCGGCGACCACCTCGCACAGCGCGCGCAACTCGCTGGTGTCGGCATACATTCCCGGCGTGTACGTCAGGCCGCTGGACATCCCGACGGCGCCCTCGCTCAGACCTTGTGCCAGTAACTCCTGCATGTGCGAGATCTCGCGCGGCGTCGCAGGTCGCTGATCGCCGCCGACGGCCAAGTACCGCAGCGTGCCCTGCGGCACCAGGTAGGCAGCGTTGGGGGTGATCCCTTGATCCAGACGCGTCAGATACTCGGCGACGGAGCGCCACGAAAAGTCCAGGTCGGAGGGGTTACCGTTCCAACCTGCGATCTGGCGACGAACGATGTCGAGGGTGGCGTCGTCGATGGGGGCGTACGCGATGCCGTCCTGTCCAATGACTTCGGTCGTCACGCCCTGACTGATCTTGGGAAAGTGGCCGGGGTCGGTGAGTAGACGAAGATCGGAGTGCGCGTGCATGTCGATGAAACCGGGGGAGAGAACGTGGCCGGGCTCGGCGTCGATGATCCGGTCGGCACCGTCGAGGACGCCTGGTTCGGTGACAGCTGCGATCCGGTCGCCGTCCACCAGCACGTCGCGACGTAGCCGCGGGGATCCGGTTCCGTCGACGACGTCGGCGCCGCGAATCAAGATAGTCATGTTCTCGTCCTAGAAGAAGGTGTGGATCAAGTCCACGACGCGGGGATCTTCGGAGCCGGCGTCGTCGATCACGGGGATGAGACGCCACTTGTCGAAAGCGGTGCACGGATGCGAGAGACCAAGGCGAACAACGGTTCCTATCGGCGCGGTGGAGTCGCTGGGTGGGAATCGCAGGAACGAGTGTTGGTCGTTGAGGGCGGTGATCTCGCCCTCGACCGACTGTGGAATCGGTAGGCCCTCGTCGTAGGGGAGATCGCGTTTTCCGGCGTCGAGAAGCGCAAGTCCCGATTCCGGCCGGGACACTACGCGTGCCCATCCGTGCATTGCTGCTTCGAGCGGGTGCTCCGATCGGCTCGGAATCATCGGCGAAATCTGTGAATAAAAACCGTCGTCGTGGATGATGTACGCCCCGGATCGCAGCACGACCGATGTTGCGACACCGCGGCTTCCGTCCTCGTCGGCGAGACTGGCCAGACGGTCGACGACGAGGTCTTGGTAGGCGCTTCCGCCGGCTGTGACGACGGCGTGGTCACCGTAAAGACCTGCGGAATCGAGCTCGCGGTGAAAGTCTGCGACGCTGTCGAGGTAGCCGGCAACTGCAGTCAGGCCCGGCTCCGAGCGGTCGTGACTGAGCGCGCCTTCGTAGCCACCGACGCCGGCCAGTGCGAGGTGCGACGAGGCGGTGATCGCGTCGGCGACCGCCCGAGCGGCGACGGTGGTCCGCGCACCGGTTCGGCCGTGTTCGCCACCGAGTTCGACGATGACGTTGACCTTTCTGGTCGCACCGGCGTCGTCGAGGGCCTTGTTCATCGCTTCGATCGTGCCCGGACCGTCTGCCCAACAGTAGAATTCGAACTCGGGGTGATCCGCGAGTTCGATTGCCAGCCACTGCAGTCCAACTGGGTCGACCAGCGCGTTCGCCAGCATGATGCGTTCGACGCCGAAGCTGCGCGCGAGCTGCACTTGCCAGATTGTCGCCAATGTGATTGCCCACGAACCGGAATTGAGCTGACGCTTCCACAGTGCGGGGGCCATCGTGGTCTTCCCGTGAGGAGCAAGCTTGACCCCTGCTTCGGTTGCCCAGGTGGCCATCACGGAAATGTTGTGGTCGATCCGGCTGCTGTCCAGAGTCAACAGCGGCGTCTGGAACAGCCCCATGGGCGGACTGTCGGCAACGAAGTCTTCGATCGACCGACCCCACGCCTGTGGCGGTAGCGACTTGTGTTCGGGACCGATCGTGAGCGTCCGGAGAGCACCGATGGTGTGAGAGTCGATCAAGGCGAAGGCCTCCAAGTCGATTGCGTTGCGTATTTTGCAACGATCGTTGCGTAAAATGTCTATGGTTAGTAGTGTGCATCCAACAGGCCACGCCCGCAAGCATTCGAAGGAGATCTCTTGTACTCATCGCCTCGCGCGGTATGCGTAGGAGAGGGGCTCGTAGTGCTGGTCGCAGAGCCCGGTGCGCTCGAGGATTCCGAGTCGTTCTCCCGGTCGGCTGGCGGAGCCGAGGCCAATGTTGCTCGCGTACTCGCGCAGCTCGGAGTATCCACGTCGTGGATATCACGGGTCGGTGACGATGGCTTTGGCCGCTACTTGCTTGCGCAGCTCGATGAGGCTGGGGTCGATGTCTCCGCAGTGACTGTCGACCCTGCGCGACCGACCGGCATGTATGTCAAGGAACGCGGCGGTGGGACAGGAGTCGGGCGAGACTTGCCGCGTGGTGAGAGCAAGATGACGTACTTTCGCGCTGGGTCGGCGGCCAGCGCTTTGTCGGTCGGTGATCTGCCCTCTGGATTGGTCGACGCCTCTGAGATCGTTCACTTTTCGGGAATCACGGTTGCACTCTCGCCGTCTGCAGAGACGATGACGCGAGCTTTGCTGGACTCGGAGTCTCTCGTCAGCTTCGACCTGAACTTCCGCCCTTCGCTGTGGGGCAACAGGATTGCAGAAGCACCGCAAATCCTTGCCGAGCACGTGCGCGGGTGCAATGTCGTGCTGATGGGAGCCGACGAAGCCAACGACGTCTTCGCGCTCGCCGACCCGGCTGCCCTTCGCGCTGAATTCGCCGAACCGCATTATTTGGTGGTGAAGAACGACGCCCACGTTGTGACGGCCTTCGACGGCTCCTCCCGCGTCGATGTCCCAGCCCTGAAGCTCGACGTCGTGGAGAAGATCGGCGCAGGTGATGCCTTTGCCGGCGGCTATCTTGCCGGATTGCTCCAGGACCTCTCGCCGGTGAAGCGCGTGCGGCTCGGGCATCTGTGCGCGGCAAGTGCGCTTACCGCGCATGGTGATGTAGCCGAAATACTCAGTTCGTCGATACTCGATACAGCACTCAATCTCTCCGATACCGAGTGGAATGCCGTGCACTTCGCAGATTTGGTGACGGCATGAGTCAAAGCCTGTCCCGGGCCCTCGTCATCCTCGGTATGCTCGGCGAGGAGACGCGGTCGCTCGATCAACTCGCGAACGCCCTGGACGTTCATAAGACGACGGTTCTTCGTCTGTTGCGAACCATGGAGGCCGACCGGTTCGTGCAGCACGATGCCGAGCACAAGTACGTCCTCGGCTCTCGATTCTTCGAACTCGCGAACCGAGCGCTCGAGCAGCGAGACATCAGGACTGTGGCCAGACCACACCTGGCGGCGCTCAACATGTCCACCGGTCAGACGATCCACCTCGCTACGTTCGAATCCGGCGAAGCCGTGTATATCGACAAGTTCGACGCCAAGCAGAGCGTCCGTATGTATTCGCGGATCGGCAAGCCTGCCCCACTGCACTGCACAGCTGTCGGCAAGGTGTTGGTGTCGGCGAGACCACGCGCGGAGCAGATCGAGATCGCGGAGCGGATCGAGTACTCGCGCTTCACCGACCGAACGATCGATACGCCCGAGCGCTACCTCGCCGAGTTGCAACTCGTAGCCGAACAGGGTTTCGCCGAGGACCACGAGGAACACGAGTCGTTCGTGAACTGCGTGGGAGTGCCGATCCGCAACGGAACGGGCGAAACCGTAGCCGCTGTGTCGATGTCGGTACCGGACATGCTTCTCGATCACGCACAGGTACTTGGAACGCTACCCGAGATCGTCGACGTTGCGGAAGCTATTTCAGCTGACCTCGGTTGGAGGCCCGGAAGTGACACCTAGTTCAAGCCCGCAGGAACCTCGTAGACAAGGAAAAGAATGAGCGACAAGATTGCAGTGCGCACCGATGGGGCACCCGCGCCCGCCCACACATTTTCGCAGGGTGTGCGCAAGGGACCGTTTGTTCAGGTATCGGGCCAAGGCCCGGTCGATCCGGTGACGAGTGAGTACCTGTACCCGGGTGACGTTGCGGCGCAGACCACTCGGACGCTGGAGAATGTTCGTGCGATCGTAGAGGCCAGCGGTGCCACGTTCGACGACGTCGTGATGCTACGCGTCTATCTCACCAAGCGAGAAGACTTCTCCGTCATGAACGATGCGTACGGAGAGTTCGTGAACAAACACACGAAGGGCGAAGTGTTGCCCAGTCGCACAACTGTGTTCACCGGACTTCCGCGTGAGGAGATGCTTGTCGAAATCGATGCTGTCGCCATAGTTTGATTCGACGAGCCGGTCGACATGGGCACACACCCTCCGCGTCCGCCCGCCCCTGGCCGAATTCGGTCGGGGGCGGCAGCCGTCTTCCGGGACAGTGAGTCAGGCGTTGTCGACCAATCCATCGGTGCGCAAGGCCTGCCGTAGCGCACGGACAATTCGATCCCATGGGACGGCCTCGGCTTCGCACTCGGCCGCAGTGTGAGGCTCGTCCCGCTGAAGTGCTTCCTGTGCATAATCCCGCCACGACTGGGCTTGTTCCGCACAGAACGTCACGTAGCTGGTGATCTTGGCGCGGTCGGCTCCGCACACCGCAACGACGTCTTCGGCGTCGACGGCGCCACCGGATTGGGCGTCGATCTCCAACAACGTCATCAACTGTCCTGGCACGTCATCGTCGTCGGTTACTTCCGTGATCGCCTCCGTGGTGTCGGCTTCGTCGGTGTGGGCCAGGCGCGCGGCTGCGACGACCCCTCCGAGGTTCTCGGCAAACGCGTCGTCGACGCCTGTGACGAATGCGGCCAATCTGGAAATGGCATTGACTGCGTGTTGCGCGAAGAACGGATTGGCGTCGATGCTCAATGCGGCATGGACGCGATCCTCTACAAGTAGAAACTTCAGGCGCGGATACCGTCGGTTGAGATCCGCGACTACTTCGGCAGCGCGCGTTCGGCCGGCAATTCGTTCGACGATCGGAGCGTGGATTCTCACTTCGTCGGAGCTGGCGACGTAGAGGTAGGCCTCAACGGATCCCATGGTGATGCAGTAGCTGCCGTCGCCGGAGGCGTGCACGTCGACGTCCGGCACAGCGCGTACCGCGGCCTCGACGAGACCAGCGAGTTGCGATTCGGTCGAGTGAGCGGTACGGCGCGATGTGTCGACACAGTCTCGCGCGTCCCGGTGGGACCACTTGATCGGACAGGCCAGAAACGACGGGTGTGGCACATTCCAGGTCTGACGGATCTCGGTGACGATGGTTGCTGCGAATCTGTCTACCCATGCCTGGGCCTCTTCGAGCGAGTGAGTGTCACCGGTTTGCTTCCATGGCGATGGGGGTGACTGTAGCCCGGACGCCACGCAGACAAAGGTTCCGTGGCCGGTCGAGGTGATGGCCATTGCACGCTCGACAGATTTTTCCGGTTGGAAGTCGGGGGAGATGGACGTCCCCACTCCTGAGATGTCCGACGCCAGATGGTCCGCTAGCTGGGCGACGAACACCCTCCAGTCGCGGTCTGTCTCGTCGTCCAGACTCGTTCCCTCGAACATCGCCATTGCTTCCCCGTTTCAGTGCAGATTCGAACACGCGATCGAAGGCAAAGTTAGCGCGAGGCACCGACAAGTCGGGACGTCGTCACAAATGCGGTCGAAAAACAGTGGCCGGGACGAGCAGTTCGGCGGAGGTCAGCGAGCCGTGGTGCCCGTTCAAAGCCGACGCAGTCGACTCGGCTTGGCTTCTGATCACCGCGGAGGAGTCTTCAGCGAGGGCCAAAAGGTCTCCGATTCGGTCGTAGGCGCCGGAGGTGACCGTCGGTCCGAACCATCCCCGTTCGATCGCATCGTCTTTTCGCACGATCACGAAGCGCCCGTTCAGCATCTTTTTCCAGGTCGCCTCGACATCGTCGACGCTGCCTTCGCGGACATAGAGATAGCGCATTCGTGGTTCGCCGCCGAGCAAGCGAACTCCATCTCGAAACTCAGGGATGGAGTCGTAGTCGAAGCGGCGTTCGATCTGGACCATTCCATGATCTGCGACCACGACAAGTGCGCCATCGTCGGGAAGTCGTGCTGCGATGGACTCGGCCACGAGATCGACGTGGCGAAGGTGCAGTCGCCACGCGAGCGAATCGGGACCTCGAACATGCCCGACGAGGTCTAGGTCTCCGTGATAGGCGTACACGAGCGTCGGGCCGGCGGGCTCGAGCGCCATCGTGGTCTCGGCAGCGAGGTCGGCCAACGAAACCGTCGCGCGGAATTCGGCGCCGCGTAGCGACGCACGAGTCAGGCCCGATCCGTTCTGCATCGACGGACCTATGTGCACGACGCCGACGCCCGAATCGCGAGCGCGCTCGAATGCCGTCGGTATCGACTGAAACCGTTCGGGAATCAACTCGAGGGGTAGGTCGTCGGAGCCAGCGCCCTGCAGTTTCCACTGCAGACTGTTCATGAGTCTCTTGTGGCCTGGGATGGCGACGGTATATCCGACGACCCCGTGTTCGCCGGGTGGCAGCCCAGTCCCTAGCGAACTCAGACTCGTAGCGGTCGTGCTGGGGAAGCCTGAGGAGATAGGTGCTGCTGTGTGGGCTGTAAGGAACGGAGCGTGCTCGGGGTGTGCCGCGAGCTGTTCGCTTCCGAGTCCATCGATCATCAGCACACACACCCGCTGTACATCGTGGAGGTTCAACCCGAGTCGGTCGATCTCCGAGGTGACACCCAAGTAGGAGAGAACCGAGGGCACGACATCGGAAAGAGAACCCGTCCCGTAGCGCGGCGAAAGCAACATGGACCCACCGTAAGCCTCGGACTGAAACCTTGCAGCGCCCGTTGTTAACTGGCGCGGTGCGCTGACCAGGCGATTTGCGAAGGAGTTCTTCTTGGCGTAACTTTTGTCGAGTCAGAGCGACACGGACACCGGCCCAAACCGAAAGGTGCGGGACACGCGGTGCGACGGAGATCGACCTGGCGCTCCCGGACGAGGTAGAAGATTTCCTCGCACGGGAAATGAGCGTGTAAGCCCCGGAGCATGTGCGAGAGCATGGCGATGGTGTGTGCGTGTTCTTTGAGAACTCAACAGTGTGTCGATGAATGTCAGTGCCGAAATTTTTTGTTTTGGTGAATGCATTCGATGTATCAGTCATCCGCTTGTGGTGGTTGTTGTCGGGTGTTGTTTTGAATTTGCTAGTTGAGTTTTTTTGCTAGTGATTTGACTCTTTTGTCTATGACTGATTTGTGGTTTCGACCATTGATCGAGAGTCTTTTACGGAGAGTTTGATCCTGGCTCAGGACGAACGCTGGCGGCGTGCTTAACACATGCAAGTCGAGCGGTAAGGCCTTTCGGGGTACACGAGCGGCGAACGGGTGAGTAACACGTGGGTGATCTGCCCTGCACTCTGGGATAAGCCTGGGAAACTGGGTCTAATACTGGATATGACCACAGCATGCATGTGTTGTGGTGGAAAGATTTATCGGTGCAGGATGGGCCCGCGGCCTATCAGCTTGTTGGTGGGGTAATGGCCTACCAAGGCGACGACGGGTAGCCGACCTGAGAGGGTGACCGGCCACACTGGGACTGAGACACGGCCCAGACTCCTACGGGAGGCAGCAGTGGGGAATATTGCACAATGGGCGGAAGCCTGATGCAGCGACGCCGCGTGAGGGATGAAGGCCTTCGGGTTGTAAACCTCTTTCAGCAGGGACGAAGCGTGAGTGACGGTACCTGCAGAAGAAGCACCGGCTAACTACGTGCCAGCAGCCGCGGTAATACGTAGGGTGCGAGCGTTGTCCGGAATTACTGGGCGTAAAGAGTTCGTAGGCGGTTTGTCGCGTCGTTTGTGAAAACCCGGGGCTCAACTTCGGGCTTGCAGGCGATACGGGCAGACTTGAGTGTTTCAGGGGAGACTGGAATTCCTGGTGTAGCGGTGAAATGCGCAGATATCAGGAGGAACACCGGTGGCGAAGGCGGGTCTCTGGGAAACAACTGACGCTGAGGAACGAAAGCGTGGGTAGCAAACAGGATTAGATACCCTGGTAGTCCACGCCGTAAACGGTGGGCGCTAGGTGTGGGTTCCTTCCACGGGATCTGTGCCGTAGCTAACGCATTAAGCGCCCCGCCTGGGGAGTACGGCCGCAAGGCTAAAACTCAAAGGAATTGACGGGGGCCCGCACAAGCGGCGGAGCATGTGGATTAATTCGATGCAACGCGAAGAACCTTACCTGGGTTTGACATACACCGGAAAACCGTAGAGATACGGTCCCCCTTGTGGTCGGTGTACAGGTGGTGCATGGCTGTCGTCAGCTCGTGTCGTGAGATGTTGGGTTAAGTCCCGCAACGAGCGCAACCCTTGTCTTATGTTGCCAGCGCGTTATGGCGGGGACTCGTAAGAGACTGCCGGGGTCAACTCGGAGGAAGGTGGGGACGACGTCAAGTCATCATGCCCCTTATGTCCAGGGCTTCACACATGCTACAATGGCCAGTACAGAGGGCTGCGAGACCGTGAGGTGGAGCGAATCCCTTAAAGCTGGTCTCAGTTCGGATCGGGGTCTGCAACTCGACCCCGTGAAGTCGGAGTCGCTAGTAATCGCAGATCAGCAACGCTGCGGTGAATACGTTCCCGGGCCTTGTACACACCGCCCGTCACGTCATGAAAGTCGGTAACACCCGAAGCCGGTGGCCTAACCCCTTGTGGGAGGGAGCCGTCGAAGGTGGGATCGGCGATTGGGACGAAGTCGTAACAAGGTAGCCGTACCGGAAGGTGCGGCTGGATCACCTCCTTTCTAAGGAGCATTCTCCAGGCCGTGCACTGCTGAACAGTCAGTAGATGATGGTGTGGCAGAGCCCGTTTCGTTCCCACATGTGGAACGGCGGGAGCTCACGGGTGGAACACTGACAATCAGACATCGCGTATCGGGGAGTCTTCAATGACTGTCCGGCGGTGGCTATATCGATGCACTGTTGGGTCCTGAGAGAACACGTGAGTGTTTCTTTCTAGGCAAGACATATACAGGCTTTCGCTTTCTAGCAGACCGCATCACTTCGGTGGTGGTCATGGTGTGGAGTGTGGGTGGGAGTGTGTGTGTTGTTTGAGAATTGCACAGTGGACGCGAGCATCTTTATTGTAAGTAGTTTAGAGCGTACGGTGGATGCCTTGGCACCAGGAGCCGATGAAGGACGTAGGAGGCTGCGATAAGCCTCGGGGAGCTGTCAACCGAGCTGTGATCCGAGGGTGTCCGAATGGGGAAACCCAGCACGAGTGATGTCGTGTTACCTGCACCTGAATATATAGGGTGTGTGGAGGGAACGTGGGGAAGTGAAACATCTCAGTACCCACAGGAAGAGAAAACAATTGTGATTCCGTGAGTAGTGGCGAGCGAAAGCGGAGGAGGCCAAACTTTGTGCGTGTGATACCCGGCAGGGGTTGCGTATGGAGGGTTGTGGGGTTTGCTTTGTCGATTCTGCCGGATCGGCCGACAGTGAGAAATCATGGTGTTAGTCGAAGTGGTCTGGAACGGCCTGTCGTAGAGGGTGAGAGTCCCGTAGACGAAAATACTGTGACTGTTGTAGTGGATACCCAAGTAGCAGCGGGCCCGTGAAATCTGCTGTGAATCTGTCGGGACCACCCGATAAGCCTGAATACTCCCTGGTGACCGATAGCGGACTAGTACCGTGAGGGAAAGGTGAAAAGTACCCCGGGAGGGGAGTGAAATAGTACCTGAAACCGTGCGCTTACAATCCGTCAGAGCCTTCGAGTGACTTGTTCGCTGGGGGTGATGGCGTGCCTTTTGAAGAATGAGCCTGCGAGTTAGTGGCATGTCGCGAGGTTAACCCGTGTGGGGTAGCCGTAGCGAAAGCGAGTCCGAATAGGGCGTATCCATGTTATGTGGTGTAGTGGCGTGTTCTAGACCCGAAGCGGAGTGATCTACCCATGGCCAGGTTGAAGCGACGGTAAGACGTCGTGGAGGACCGAACCCACTTAGGTTGAAAACTGAGGGGATGAGTTGTGGGTAGGGGTGAAAGGCCAATCAAACTCCGTGATAGCTGGTTCTCCCCGAAATGCATTTAGGTGCAGCGTCACGTGTTTCTCATCGGAGGTAGAGCTACTGGATGGTCTAGGGGGCTTACCGGCTTACCGAAATCAGCCAAACTCCGAATGCCGATGAGTGAGAGCGTGGCAGTGAGACTGCGGGCGATAAGGTTCGTAGTCGAGAGGGAAACAGCCCAGATCGCCAGCTAAGGTCCCTAAGCGTGTACTAAGTGGAAAAGGATGTGGGGTCGCGAAGACAACCAGGAGGTTGGCTTAGAAGCAGCCACCCTTGAAAGAGTGCGTAATAGCTCACTGGTCAAGTGATCCTGCGCCGACAATGTAGCGGGGCTCAAGTACACCACCGAAGCTGCGGCACTCACACAATAGCCCGCATATCCCTTACGGGGGGTGTGCCAGGTGTGTGGGTGGGTAGGGGAGCGTCGTGCAGCCGTGGAAGCATCGGAGTGATCCAGGTGTGGAGGCTGCGCGAGTGAGAATGCAGGCATGAGTAGCGAAAGACGAGTGAGAAACTCGTCCGCCGAATGACCAAGGGTTCCTGGGCCAGGTTAATCCGCCCAGGGTGAGTCGGGACCTAAGACGAGGCCGACAGGCGTAGCCGATGGACAACGGGTTGATATTCCCGTACCCGTGTGAACGCGCCCATGGTGAATCAGTGACACTAACCACCCTGAATCCACGTTACCGATCTCTTTCGAGAGTGAGGGGTGTGGTGGATGCGTGGGACCTGATCTGGTAGTAGCCAAGCGATGGGGTGACGCAGGAAGGTAGCTGGGCCAGTCAGTGGTAGTACTGGTGTAAGCCTGTAGGGCGAACGGTAGGCAAATCCGCCGTTCATTCGAGCCTGAGAGGTGATGCGTAGCCGATTGAGGCGAATTCAGTGATCCTATGCTGCCGAGAAAAGCCTCTAGCGAGCTTTCACACGGCCCGTACCCCAAACCGACACAGGTGGTCAGGTAGAGAATACTAAGGCGATCGAGATAACTATGGTTAAGGAACTCGGCAAAATGCCCCCGTAACTTCGGGAGAAGGGGGACCTCGTTCGGTGATCACTCTTGCAGTGTGAGCTGGGTGGGGTCGCAGAGACCAGTGAGAAGCGACTGTTTACTAAAAACACAGGTCCGTGCGAAGTCGTAAGACGATGTATACGGACTGACGCCTGCCCGGTGCTGGAAGGTTAAGAGGACCGGTTAACTGCCCTTGTGGTGGTGAAGCTGAGAATTTAAGCCCCAGTAAACGGCGGTGGTAACTATAACCATCCTAAGGTAGCGAAATTCCTTGTCGGGTAAGTTCCGACCTGCACGAATGGCGTAACGACTTCTCAGCTGTCTCAACCATAGACTCGGCGAAATTGCAGTACGAGTAAAGATGCTCGTTACGCGCGGCAGGACGAAAAGACCCCGGGACCTTCACTATAGCTTGGTATTGGTGTTCGGTTCGGTTTGTGTAGGATAGGTGGGAGACTGTGAAGCGGTGACGCTAGTTACTGTGGAGTCGTTGTTGAAATACCACTCTGATCGTATTGGATACCTCAACCTCGGACCATGATCTGGTTCAGGGACAGTGCCTGGTGGGTAGTTTAACTGGGGCGGTTGCCTCCTAAAATGTAACGGAGGCGCCCAAAGGTTCCCTCAGCCTGGTTGGCAATCAGGTGTCGAGTGCAAGTGCACAAGGGAGCTTGACTGTGAGACTGACAAGTCGAGCAGGGACGAAAGTCGGGACTAGTGATCCGGCACCGGCATGTGGAAGCGGTGTCGCTCAACGGATAAAAGGTACCCCGGGGATAACAGGCTGATCTTCCCCAAGAGTCCATATCGACGGGATGGTTTGGCACCTCGATGTCGGCTCGTCGCATCCTGGGGCTGGAGTAGGTCCCAAGGGTTGGGCTGTTCGCCCATTAAAGCGGCACGCGAGCTGGGTTTAGAACGTCGTGAGACAGTTCGGTCTCTATCCGCCGCGCGCGTTAGAAACTTGAGGAAGGCTGTCCCTAGTACGAGAGGACCGGGACGGACGAACCTCTGGTGTGCCAGTTGTTCCACCAGGAGCACCGCTGGTTAGCTACGTTCGGAAGGGATAACCGCTGAAAGCATCTAAGCGGGAAGCCTGTTCCAAGATGAGGTTTCTCACCCCCTCGAGGGGGTAAGGCCCCCGGCAGACCACCGGGTTGATAGGCCAGAACTGGAAGTCGGGTAACCGATGCAGGTGACTGGTACTAATAGGCCGAGGACTTACCATAAAAACAAATGCAAGCGCGTCCACTGTGCAATATCTGAAACAACACACGAGTAGTTGTTCAGTAGCACAATCGAATACACGAACCCGCATCCACCCGTATGGGTTGGATACACGGTTCGCTCGTGACACTGTTTCGCAGAGTTACGGCGGCCATAGCGGAGGGGAAACGCCCGGTCCCATTCCGAACCCGGAAGCTAAGCCCTCCAGCGCCGATGGTACTGCACTCGACAGGGTGTGGGAGAGTAGGACACCGCCGAACACATTTTGAACGAAGGGGACCCACATCGTGGGTCCCCTTCTTTCGGTTTCACCACCCACACCATCCCCGACCACCCTCCCGTGGCCGGGGATGTTCTGCATTCCCCACCCCCACTCCCCATCACGAAGCTGGCACACCCATTCACCTCCGAGAACCCGTCCCAGGTCGCCAAAAACAGTTCCAACTCCCCAGCACGCAGAACCCGAACGCGAACAACAGGGGAGTAGATCACCCCAGCTGTTCGGGACGTCCGTCGTTCAGGACACGGGACTGGCCAGGATGGTTTCGACCGAACGACCGCGGAGCGTCACGCTGTCGCCGAACTTCCAGCACTCCGCTTCAGCCGAGTGCGCGCCTTCCACGGTGATCTTGGAGGCCAGGATGGCACCCGGTGCGTTCTTGGCAAGGTCCGACAACCGTGCGGCCTCGTTGACCGGGTCACCGATGACTGTGTACTCGAAGCGAGACTTGGCTCCCACGTTGCCGGCGACGGCGCGACCCGAAGCGACTCCCACTGCGGCGCTGCATTCGGGAACCTCTTCGCGGAGGCGCGCGCTGATTCTGCGAGCAGCGGCAAGGGCCGACCCGCAGTGATCGTCGATTTCGGCTGGAGCACCGAAGATCGCGAGTGCCGCGTCGCCTTCGAATTTGTTGATGAAGCCACCGTGTTCGTCGACCTCGTCGACGACGACGGCGAAGAATCTATTGAGCAGTGCGACTACCTCGGTTGGTGGTCGTGATGAGGCGATTTCAGTGGAACCGACAAGGTCGATGAAAAACACCGCGATGTCGCGTTCCTCGCCGCCGAGCTCTGGATTCTTGCTCAACGCTGCTTCGGCGACCTCCTGACCTACGTGCCGTCCGAATAGATCTCGAATCTTTTCCCGTTCGCGGACCTTGTCGGCCATCCTGTTGAAGCCACTCTGCAGCTCGCCGAGCTCCGTGCCGTCGTAGACGGCGAGGTGGATGTCCATGTTGCCGCGCTCGACCTCTGCCATACCGGACCGCACGTTGCTGATGGGGGCGGTCGTCGCGAATCCCCCGAGCAGCGTCAGGAAGAATCCGAACACGAGGGTGATACCGCCCAAGGCCAGAATTGCTACAGCCAATCTGTCGGCGTCGGTCTGATACGGCCGAATGAAGCTGAAGATGGCGATGATCATGAGGCCTGCAGTGGGCACACCGGTCCCCAGGATCCAGGACAGAATCGACCGCCCCATGACGCCGGCAATCCGAATACGTCGCGGATCGCCTGCCTCCAGCGCTCGCGCTGCCGCGGGTCTCAATGCGAACTCGCTCAGCAAGTAGCTGAATGCACACACGACTGTTCCGCCAGCGCCGATCGTGAAGGCAACTTTGGGAATCGACTGAGGGTCGATGATTCCATCGATAGTCGTGATCAAGATCAGAGCGACCGTCCATAGGAAGATCTGCACACGGGTGAGCTGCCACGGCATGGACAGGGTGCTGACCTGCTCCTTTCGGGTGGGCTTGCGGTCCTCGATCGCCCAGCGGAGCGCCCGGAGCGCTCTCGTGGTGCCCCATAGCACCCCGACGATGAATGCCAGCCCGACATAAGTGGGGATCACGATGAAGTTGACCCACCAGTATTTGGCGGGGTCGAGCACGTTCGGGCCAGGCACTACAACGCTGACCAGAGCGCCGACGATCACTGCCCCGATTAGATTCGCGCCGATCAGAAAGATCGTCAGGAGTACTTGGACTCGAATCCGTCGTCGTCTCGGCGACTCGGAAGTGTCGCCGAGAAGGCGTGATCCAAGTGGTGCGGCGGATCGGCTCAGTTGAGGCATGGTGGTCACAGACTAGCGGTCGGTTTGGCTTAGGGTAGGCGGGTGCGTCTCGTAATTGCTCGGTGCCAAGTGGACTACGTCGGCCGTCTCACCGCTCATCTTCCTCCTGCTCGTAGACTGCTTCTGGTCAAGTCCGACGGCTCGGTGAGCGTGCATGCCGATGATCGCGCGTACAAGCCACTGAACTGGATGAGCCCGCCGTGCTGGATGGTGGAATCCGCCGAAGACGAGTCGATCAAATGGGTCGTGACGAACAAAGCCGGCGAAGAACTTCGCATCACGATCGAGGACGTCGAGCTCGATTCGAGCCACGAGCTCGGCATCGATCCCGGATTGGTTAAGGACGGCGTCGAGTCGCATCTTCAGGAACTTCTGGCTGAACACGTCGAGACGCTGG